>JBBIUU010000016.1:0-21099 GCA_037440125.1 Acidobacteriota bacterium | reverse complement strand
TCGCCACCGTCGGGTCGTGGTTCCTCGCCGCGGGCCTCGTCATGTTCTTCGGCAACTTCCTCTGGGCCACCTTCAAGGGGAGCAAGGCCGAGGACAACCCGTGGGGCGGCGTGAGCCTCGAGTGGCAGATCCCCTCGCCGCCGCCGCAGGAGAACTTCGAGGAGATCCCCACGATCACCCAAGGGCCCTACCACTTCGCGGAGGCCAAGCCATGAGCGACGCCCTCGCCCACGTTGCCGAGCACGCGCACGCGGAGCACCGCGACGACCTCGGCGCCCGCCTCGGCATGTGGCTCTTCCTGGTCACGGAGATCGTGCTCTTCGGCGGCCTCTTCCTGGCCTACTCGTACCTCCGCTACCTGTACCCGGTGGAGTTCCACGAGGGCGGCCAGCAGCTGAACGTCACGGTCGGCGTCATCAACACGGTCATCCTCCTCACGAGCAGCCTCACCATGGTGCTGAGCCTCGTGGCCATGAAGAAGGCGGACCTGTTCAAGGCCAAGCTCTTCGTGGGGACGACCATCGTGCTCGGCGCGGCCTTCCTCGTGAACAAGGGCTTCGAGTGGGCCGCCAAGTTCCACCACGGCCTCTACCCGAGCTCGGCGCACATGGCGACCCTGCCCCACGGCGAGCAGGTCTTCTTCAGCCTCTACTTCAGCATGACGGGCCTGCACGGCGTGCACGTGCTGGTGGGCATCTCCGTGCTGGCGTGGGTGCTCGCCAAGATGGTGCGGGGGACGGTCAACCCGGATCGGTACGTCCTGCAGGAGAACGCGGGGCTCTACTGGCACCTGGTGGACGTGGTGTGGATCTACCTCCTGCCGCTCTTCTACCTTGCGGCCTGACGATGGGGAGAACGGGGACGACGTCATGAGCGAAGCGACCAAGGCAGTCGACGAACACGCGGCGGAGCACCCCGGCTACAGGACCTTCGTCCTGGTCTGGGTGGGCCTCCTCTTCCTCACGGGGGCCCTCGTGGGCCTGAGCCACCTCGGGCAGACCTACGCGGTCCTGGGCCTCCTCACCATCACACCCCTCAAGGCGGCCCTCGTGTTCTACTTCTTCATGCACCTCAAATACGAGCCCACGCTCTTCAAGGGCGTCCTCTTCGTGACGCTGGCGACGCTGCTGATCTTCTTCGCGCTGACGTTCGCCGACGTGGCCTTCAGGTAGGGGACCGCCATGGGATGGATGACGCAGGCTTCGACCTCGGCGCAGAAGGCGGACAGCGTGTTCCTGTTCGTGTTCGCGCTCTCCGCGCTGTTCTTGGTGGGCATCACCGCGACCATGATCACCTTCGTGGTGCGCTACGCCAAGAAGCGCCACCCGAAGGCCGAGCAGATTGAGGGCAACACCCTCCTGGAGATCGTCTGGACGGTGGTGCCCCTGGTCCTGTTCCTGGTGATGTTCTACTACGGCTGGACGAACTTCGCGTACATGCGCAACGCGCCGCGAGACTCCATGGTCGTGAAGGTCACGGGCCGGCAGTGGGCGTGGTCCTTCGAGTACCCCAACGGCAAGCAGACGACGACCCTCTATGCGGCCCTGGGCAAGCCCGTCAAGCTCGAGCTCCGCTCGCCGGACGTGATCCACGGGTTCTTCATCCCGGCCTTCCGCCTCAAGGAGGACGTGGTGCCCGGTCGCGTCAACACCACCTGGTTCGAGCCCACCGTCCTGGGCGCCTTCGACATCGAGTGCACGGTCATCTGCGGCGTCAGCCATTCGCTCATGCTCTCCAAGGTCGTGATCGTGCCCGAGGACGAGTTCAAGGCCTGGTACTTCGGAGGCGACAGCGCCCCAGAGCCGGGGAAGGCCGCGGCAGCCAAGCCCACGGTCGGCGGAGGCGGCGGGGCCGAGCCCGCGGGCCTCGGGGTTCTCCGCGCGAAGGAGTGCCTCTCCTGCCACTCCCTCGACGGCCGGCCCATGGTCGGGCCGACCCTCAAAGGGCTGTACGGCACGACCGAGATGATTATCGTCAGCGGCACCGAGCACACGGTTGCCGTGGACGAGGCGTTCCTGCGCAAAGCCATCCAGGACCCCATGGCCGGTCGCGCCAAGGGCTATCCACCCACCATGCCGCCGAGCAAGCTCACCGACAAGGAGCTCGCCGACGTGGTGGCCTACCTCCAAGAGCTGAAGTGATCTGGCGGAGTATGCCATGAACACCGCCGCGGCCCTGCATCGTCCCCATCCTCCCGTCACGCTCGGCACCCTGGCCGAGCTCACGAAGGTGCGCATCTCGGCCATGTCCACCCTCACCGGGGCCGCGGGCTACGTGGCCTGCGCGCGCGGGCTGGATTGGGGCGTCGTGGTGGCCTCCCTGGGGACGGTCCTCCTGGCCATGGGCGCGAGCGCCCTCAACGAGGTCCAGGAGCGCGACTTCGACGCGGTCATGGTCCGGACGCGGAACCGCCCCATCCCCACGGGCGCCGTCCCGGCCTCGGCCGCGGCCCTGATTGCTCTCGCGCTGGGCGCCTCGGGATTCCTGGTGCTCCACCTCGGCGGGAACCTCACCGCGGCCCTCCTCGGCCTCCTCGCCATGGTCTGGTACAACGGGGTCTACACGCCGCTCAAGCGCGTCACGGCCTTCGCGGCCGTCCCCGGCTCCCTCATCGGCGCGTTGCCGCCCGCCATCGGTTGGGCGGTCGCGGGCGGGAGCCCGCTCGATCCGGCGATCGTCGCCCTCTGCACCGTCTTCTTCATCTGGCAGGTGCCCCACTTCTGGCTCCTGCTCTTCCTGTACGGCGAAGACTACGCGAGGGCCGGGTTCCCGACGCTCGATCGCGTCCTCAGCAGGGCCGGGCTGGCGCGGTTGACGTTCACCTGGATGGCGGCCACCGCCGCGGCGTGCGCCCTCGTTCCGGCCTTCGGGGCCGTGCGGAGCCTGCCCTCCGTGGTCATCCTGGGGGCCGCGGCGCTCTGGCTCGTGGTGAAGGGGTCGTCGGTCCTGGGTCCCGCACCGTCGTACCGGCGTGCGTTCCTCCACATCAACCTCTTCGCGCTCGCCCTGGTCCTGAGCGTCCTCCTCGACCCGCTCTTCGCGAGGTAGGGGACCCCGCAACGGCGAAGCGGGCGAGCCGCCCGCTCACCCGCTCCGCGATGTTCCATCTCGACCACCCGATCACCTGATCACCTGATCACCTGATTACCTGATTACCTGATTACCTGATTACCCGGTCACCTCCTTCCCTCACCGAGCTTCGAAGTTCACGACCACGAGCTGGTAGCACGCCACGGCCTGGCCGTTCGCCTTGGAGAGGGGCGCCGTGTAGCGCCACTGCCTGACGGCGTCCGCGGCGGCCTGGTTAAACATCGAGTTCGTCGAGTTGACCACCTGCACCTCCACGACCCGTCCCTCCTCGTTGACCACCACCTGCAGGACCACCCTCGCGCCGAGGCGCATGGCGAGGGCCGCGGGCGGGTAGGCGGGCGGCACCTGGCGCACGATCTTGGGGGCCACCACCTGGGTCTCGTTCAAGATCTGGGGCTGGTTCGAGGGGCGCACCTCCACGCGGGTCCCCTCGCGCCACAGCGACGCGTCGTTGTCGAGCCCGTCGACGCCCTGGAGCCCATCCACGCCGTCGCCGGCGCCCTGCGCGTCGCTGCTCGCCGCGGCCTGAGTGTCCTGCGGAGGGGCCTGAGCCGCGTCCCGGTTGGGCTCCACGAGGCCGGTCGGTTTGACGGGCTTGACGGGCGGCGTGCCCTCCTGAGGCTTGTGGGCCGCCGGGTGCCTCAGGGTGACCGGGATGGCCGGGTACGTGCTGATCCAGACGGGCGGCGGCTGGAGGGCGTCGGCGTTGAAGACGTAGTGCGCCACATAAAACGTGGCCACGCTCAGCTGGACCGCCATCGCCATCGGCAGGGCGAGCACCTGCCGCTTCGTGACCTTCCGTTCGGCGTAGCCCAGGGTCTCGAACATGGGGCACCTCCTCTCTCCGGCTTTGGTGGGTGAGACCGGGGAAGGGAGGTACAGGTTCCAGATTGTGGCCGGGCGGAGCTCGGGTTCAGGGCTTCTCGTCGCCGTAGAGGGCCACGACGAGCTTCCCGGAGGCGTCCACCCACCCGCGGAACATGCCCCTGGTGTTGAAGGGCGTGGCGATGTGGCCCTGGCGGTCGAGGGCGATGAGGCCGCCCGAGTCGGGGCCGCCCGCGTCGTGGAGGCGCTTCTGCACCTCGTACACCGCGGCCTCCTGGAGCGACAGCCCCTTGAGGCTCATCTGCTGGGAGAGATCGTAGGCGACGAGGCAGCGCATGAAGAACTCCCCCGTCCCCGTGCAGGACACCCCGCACGTGGCGTCGTCGCAGTAAGTCCCCGCGCCGATGATGGGGGTGTCGCCGACGCGGCCGTCGAGCTTCCCCGTGAGACCGCCGGTGGAGGTCCCCGCCGCGAGGTGTCCCTGGCGGTCCAGCGCCACGCACCCCACCGTGCCGTGTCCTTTGGACGGATCTGATGGGACCCACGGGGCCTGCTCCTGGCGCAGCTTCTTCTGGAGCGCCTCGTAGCGCTTGGCGGTCTTGAAGTAGGACTGGGGCACGAGGGCCACGCCCTGCTCCACGGCGAACTCTTCGGCGCCGGGGCCCACGAGGAGGACGGCGGGCGAGCGCTCCATGACGAGGCGCGCCAGGGCGATGGGGTTCTTCACGTGCTCCACGGAGGCGACGGCCCCGGCCTTTTTCGTGGCGCCGTCCATGACGGCCGCGTCGAGCTGGATGCGCCCCGAGCGGGTGAAGACCGCCCCTTTGCCCGCGTTGAAAAGCGGCGAATCCTCCAGGATCCCGATCGTGGCCACCACGGCGTCCAGGCTCGTGCCGTCCTTCTCCAGCACGGCGTACCCTGCCTTGAGCCCCTGGGTCAGGGTCTCCCGGTACGCGGCGTCCTCCTCCGGCGAGATGTTGGCGCGGAGGACGTCGCCCGATCCGCCGTGGATCACGATGGCGATGGGACGGGCGGCGACGGGTTTGGCCGGCGGGGCGGCTTGGGCGTGGGCGACGAAGGTGGCAACGACGAGCGCCAGGCCCGTCAGGAATGCTCGCTTCATGGAGGGTCCCCCTTCCATCCGATTGTAAATGATACGGCGCTCCCTGAGGCAACCGCCGCCCGGCCCAAGGCTGTGCCAGGGAGGTTGCCCAAACCCCCGTCAGCAGGGTATTCTGGGGCCATGGCGAAGGTGCTGATGCTGGACCAGTACGCGGGTCTCGGCGGGGGCCAGCGGATCCTCATGGACCTGGCCGGGGCCTTCCGGCGTGCGGGCCACGGGGTCCGGGTCATGGTACCGGGCGAGGGGACAACCGCGGAGGCGCTCCGCGCCGACGGGTTCCCCGTCCTGCCCCTGCCGCTCCCCGGCATGACCGCGGGACGAAAACCCCTCGCCGAGAAGCTCCTCTACCCGCTCCACGCCCGGCGGGCGGCGCGCGCCATCGCGGCGGAGCTGGAGCGGGAGCGCGCGGACCTCATCTACGCCAACGCCCCGCGGTGCGTCCTGCCCGCGGTCTGGGCCTCGAAGCGTACGGGTGTCCCCGTGGCGTGCGGCCTGCACCTCATCTTCAGGACCGGCATGGAGCACCGCCTGCTGTCGTGGTGTTTCGCGCGCCCCGAGGTAAGGCGCGTGGTGTTCTGCTCCGACGCCGTGGCCGAGCCCTTCGCAGAGGCATCGGGCCCCAAGGGGCTGAAGGTGCTCTACTGGGTCAACCCGGACGTTTTGAACGCGCCCTCGGGCAAGGAGGCGGCGCGCGCCGCCTACGGGCTCGCCAAGGGGGACGTGGCCGTGGGCGTCATCGGGCGCATCTCGAGGACGAAGGGCCAGCGCATGTTCCTCGAGGCGCTCTCGCCGCTGCTGTCGGGATACCCCAGGCTCAGGCTCCTCGTAGCGGGCGCCGCGGACTTCGAGGACCCCGCCGAAGAGGCCGCCGTCGTTTCCCTCGCCGCCAAGACACCGGGGCGGATCACGGTAACGGGCAGGATGGTCGACTCGCGAGAGTTCCTGGACGCCCTGGATGTCCTGGTGGTACCGTCCCTCTGGGATGAACCCTTCGGCCTGGTCGCCGTGGAGGGCATGGCGCGCCGCCTGCCCGTGGTCGTGACGCGCAGCGGCGGGCTGCAGGAGATCGTGGCCGACGGGGAGACGGGCTTCGTCGTGGGGAAGACCCCCGATGCCCTGCGCCGGGCGGTGGAGAAGCTCGTGGCCGACCGGGGCCTGCGTTACGGGATGGGGGAGGCGGGTCGCGCGAGGGTGGGCGAGCGATTCGACCCCGAGAAGCAGATGGGACAGATCGTCGAGGCGTGCCTCGGAAGGAGCTGAGCGTTGCCCGACCTGAACATCGCCTTCGTGCAGGACTGGCTCGTGGACTTCGGCGGCGCCGAGCGCTGCCTCGACGCCATGTGCGGCGCCTACCCCAAGGCGCCCATCCACTGCATGTTCTACGACCCGCGTCAGTTCGAGCGGTCGGTGATCCCCTCGCATCCGATCCACACCACGTTCCTCAACCGCCCCATGTTCAAGCGGCGGTACCGCACTTTCCTGCCCCTCTACCCCTTCGCCATCGAACAGCTCGACGTGGGGCGGCCCGACGTCGTGCTCTCCTTCTCGCACAGCGTGGCCCACGGCGCGCTCGTGCGCTCGGACGCGCTCCACCTCTGCTACTGCCACACGCCCATCCGGTACGTCTGGGACCTCTATCATCCCTACCTGAGGCTCTCCGGGCTCACGAGCGGCTTCCGGTCCTGGGCGGCGCGCGCCATCCTCCACTACGTCCGGCTCTGGGACGCGGCCGCCGCCGGGCGCGTGGACGCCTACATCGCCAACTCGAAGTTCGTGGCCCGGCGCATCGAGCGCATCTACGGGAAGAAGGCGCGGGTGGTCTACCCGCCCGTGGAGCTCGAGCGTTTCCGGCCCGGCGGTAAGCGGGGCGACCACTTCCTCGTGGTCGGCCGGATGGTGCCCTACAAGCGTGCCGACCTGGCGGTGGTGACGTGCACGAGACTGGGCATCCCGCTGCGCATTGTCGGCGACGGCCCCGAGCTCGGCCGCCTAAAGCGCCTCGCCGGGCCCACCGTGCAGTTCTTGGGCCGCGTGCCCGACGCCCAAGTGGCCGAGGAGATGTCCGCGGCCCGCGCGCTCCTCTTCTGCGGCGAGGAGGATTTCGGCATCACGCCCCTCGAGGCCCAGGCGGCGGGCACGCCGGTCATCGCCTACGGACGGGGCGGCGCCCTGGAGACGGTGGTCCCTCCCGAGGGCGACGACGCCTCCGGGGCCACGGGCCTCTTCTTCGCCGATCCCACCGCCGAATCGCTCGCCGAGGCGCTCGCTCGCTTCGACCGCATCGCGCACCAGTTCGCACCTGCCGCCGCCGTGGCGAACGCCTCACGGTTCTCCGAGGGCCGCTACGTAGAGCAGATGAGGGAGATCATCGACAGCGAGTGGGACGCATTCCGTGGCAGGCGTTGAGCTCTTCTTCTTCTACCTCTTCGCCGCCGCCGCGCCCCTGAGCATCGCGGCCATCAACGCCGCCCTGGGCGGGCTGACGCTCTTCTTCCTCGCGCGCCTCGTCACGGGGCGTTGGCGTCCCTCGCTCCCCGCATGGCTCCTCATCGCGTGGTTCGGCTGGACGACCCTCTGCGCCCTCGCCAGCCCTCTGCGGCCCGAGGCTCTCTCCGGGGTGCTCAACTTCTGGTCGTGGACCGCGTTCCTCACGGCGGCTGCGCTCGCGCCCGCGGTCCGAGATCGGTACGCCCGGTGGGCGCTGTTCTTGGCCGCCGGGATGCTCCTGACCCTGCCGGCCAGCCTCACGGAGTTCCTCCTCGGCACCGACATCTTCCACCACCAGGCCCTGACGCAGAGGGTGCCCCCCGGCACGGTCAACGGCTACGGCTACTTCAGCCACCACCTGACCTATGCCGGCACCATGAGCGTCGGGGCGTGCGTGCTCGCGGGCCTGTTGCTCTACGGCTCGGCGAGGGAGCGTGTCGTCCGGGCCGCGGGGATCGGCGCGGGGCTGCTGGGCTTGGTCACGAGCCTCGCGCGGAGCTACTTCCTGGGCCTCCTGGCGGCGGCGCCCGTCCTGCTCTGGCCCAAGGGGAAGAAGCGCGTGGCCCAGGTCCTCGCGGGCGTCGCGGTCCTCGCGTGCGTCCTGGCGCTCGCGGGGCCGGCCCCCGTGCGGGCGAGGTTCCGGGCCCTCGGCGACATGCGAAACCCCAGCAACGCCGAGCGCATCTACCTCTGGAAGGCCGCCCTCCAACAGATTTCGGACCGGCCCCTCCTCGGCTGGGGCCCCGGCACCTACGAGAGGACCGCCGACCCCTACAAGGCGCCCTACGCGCAGTTCGTGCAGTACCCGAACATGCCCGTGGGGTTCAAGACCAAGGGGCACTGCCACGACCTCTACCTCATGATCGCGCAACAGACGGGAGTCCCCGGGCTGCTCCTCTTCCTCGCGTTCGTCGGCGCCGTGGTGCGCGTGCTCATGAAGCACCCCGATCCGGCGATGAAATGGGGCGTGCTCGCGGCCCTCACCGCCTTCCTCGTAGGGGGGCTCTTCGAGTACAACGGCGGCGACGTGGAGGTCGCCACGCTCATGTTCTTCCTCATGGGGCTCGCCTGCGCCCCGCCGCCGGTGGCCGTGAGTAGTGGAGTAGGGGATTAGGAGAGTAGGGTGAGCGGAGGCCTTCGAAAACAGTACGACGATCGCTCTGCCCCGTCGAAACTCGCGGGATCCCGCGTCGCCCTTCTCTTGCCCTTTCCTACTCACCCCCTCACCTACTCACCTACTCACGATGATTTCCTATGACCTCCCTCCGCTCCGAGGCCTTCGTCCTCTCGCGCTTCCCCCTCACCGAATCTTCGTGGGTCGTATGCCTGCTCACGCGGCAGGAGGGCAAGGTGCGCGCGGTGGCCAAGGGCGCGCGCCGGGCGAAATCGCCCTTCCGCGGGGCCCTCGAGCCCCTCAACCTCATCCGCGCGGACGTGAGCCTGCGCGAGGGCAGGGAGCTCGGCAACCTGGTGGCCGCGGACCTCGAGGAGAGCGCCCTCGACCTCTTCGGCGGGTGGCCCGCGGCGGGCGTCCTCCTGGCCGTCGTGGAGGTGCTCGAGCGGGGTCTGGCGGACCACGCCGTGGAGGAGGAGACCTTCCGCCTCGTGGACACGGTGCTCAAGGGCCTTCGGGCGGGCGCCTCGCCCGAGTTGGCCTGGATCTACTTCGGCTCCTGGTTCCTCCGACTGCACGGCGTCCTCGGACGGCCCGACCGCTGCGCTCTCTGCGGCGAGCGGAAGCGCGTCGCGCACTTCGACGCGGGTGCGGGCGGCTGGGTGTGCGGGCCCTGCCTGTCCGGACGGCCCCAGCAGGGCCTGGAGGTCTCCCGTCCGGCGCTCGAGGCGCTGGAAGGGATCTTCGGGGCGGCCCTGCCCGAACTGGCTGCGGCGGCCCTCGACCCGGAGGCCGCGAAAACGCTCAAGTCCATGGTATATTTAGCGCTCGTCGCCTATCTGGGGCGTCCCCTCGCCTCGGAGGACGGGGTCATCCGCTGATCCCTGGGACAGGACCGAAGCTTCGGAGAACACCATGCTCACCATGCAGGCGCTCATCGAGAGGATGAAGCACTTCTGGGCCGGCGAGGGGTGCCTCATCGCCGAGCCCTACGACTTGGAGAAGGGCGCGGGGACCATGAACCCCGAGACCTTCCTGCGCGTGCTCGGCCCCGAGCCCTACGCCAGCGCGTACGTGGAGCCCTGCCGGCGCCCGCGCGACGGCCGCTACGGCGAGAACCCGCAGCGCGTCGAGAAGCACCACCAGTTCCAGGTCATCCTGAAGCCCAGCCCCGACGACATCCAGGAGCGCTACCTCGCGAGCCTCGAGTCCTTCGGCATCGACCTGAGGGAGCACGACCTGCGCTTCGAGGAGGACAACTGGGAGGCCCCGACGCTCGGCGCCTGGGGCGTGGGCTGGCAGGTCATGCTCGACGGCACGGAGATCACGCAGTTCACCTACTTCCAGCAGGCGGGCGGTTTCGACCTGAGGCCGATCACCGTCGAGATCACTTACGGCATTGAGCGTCTCTGCATGTTCCTCAACGGGATCGGCAACATCTACGACATCCCGTGGAACGAGCGCCTCACCTACGGCGACATGCGCCGCGAGGCGGAGCGCCAGTTCTCCGTGTACGACTTCGAGGCGGCCAGGACGGACCTCGCCGCGCGGTGGTTCGACGAGTACGAGTCGGAGAGCGTGCGCCTCCTCGAGGCCGGGCTCTTCCTGCCCGCCTACGACTTCTGCCTGAAGGCGAGCCACACGTTCAACATCCTCGACGCGCGGGGCGCCATCAGCGTGGCCGCCCGCGCCGACTACATCAAGCGCGTCAGGCGGCTCGCGTGCGCCGCGGCGCAGGCGTACATGAAGCGCTACGAGGCGACCGAGGGGGAGGTGGCCCGTGGCTGATTTCCTCCTCGAGATCGGCACCGAAGAGATTCCCGCGGGGATGATCCACGGCCTTGCCCAGGAGCTCTTGGACCGCGTGACCAAGTCCCTCGAGGCCCAGGGCCTCGATTTCGGCGGGCACCGCCTCGTGGCGGCGCCGAGGCGCATCGGGTTCCTGCTGCGGGGCCTCCCCGCGCGTCAGGAGGACCGCCGCGAGACCGTCGTCGGACCGGCCCTCTCCATCGCGAAGGGTGCGGACGGCGCCTGGACCAAGGCCGCCGAAGGGTTCGCGAAGAAGCAGGGCGCGGCGCTCGGCGACCTCGTGGAGGTTGCGGGCCCCAAGGGCCCCTGCGTGGGCTTCGAGCGCGACGTGAAGGGTCGCTCCACCGCCGAGGTCCTCGCGGAGGCCGTACCCGCCGCCTTGGACTCGCTCTACCTTCCCAAGGCCATGCGCTGGGGGAACGGCGAGTTCCTCTTCGTACGCCCCGTCCGGTGGGTCGTGGCGCTCCTGGACGCCGACGTTGTACCCCTGGTCGTCAAGGGCGTGTCGTCGTGCCGCGCGAGCCGCGGCAGGCGGATGTTCGGTTCGGAGCACGTGGAGGTGCGCGACGCGTCCTCCTTTTTCGACTGTCTCAAGGCCGAGTACGTGATGGCCGACCCCGAGGCGAGGAAGGCGTCCGTCCGGAAGCAGCTCGACGCCCAGGCCCTCTCCGTCGGCGGGCAGTGCCCGCCGGATGAGGACCTCCTCGAGACGGTGGCGTGCCTGTGCGAGGACGGTTTCGTCCTCGTGGGAGACATCCCCGCGAGGTTCCTCGCGCTCCCGGCGGAGGTCATGCGCACCTGCCTGCGAGAGCACCAGAAGTTCTTCGTCGTGGTGGACGCGCAGGGCGCGCCCCTGCCGCACTTCCTCTCCGTCGTAGACTCGCCGGCGGACCCGAAGGGGTTCATCCGGCGCGGGAACGAGAACGTGACCATCGCGCGCCTCACCGATGCGGAGTTCTTTTACGAGCACGACAAGGCCGTGGCCCTCGACCGGCGCGTCGAGGAGCTCAAGGGGATCGTCTACCACCCCAAGCTAGGGACCTATTTCGACAAGGCCCTCCGCGTGGAGAAGTACGCCCGCGAGCTCGCCCCTGCGCTCGGCGCGGACCCGGCGAAGGCGGCGCGTGCGGGCCGGCTCTGCAAGTGCGACCTGACCTCCCTCCTCGTCCAGGAGAAGGAGTTCACGACGCTCCAGGGCATCGCGGGGGGGCTCTACGCCGCGGCCCAGGGCGAGGCACCCGAGGTGGCGAGGGCCATCGGGGAGCACTACGACCCCATGGACTCAAACTGCGCAGAGTCGCACGCTGTGGCGCTCGCGGACAAGCTCGACACCCTCATCGAATTCTTCCGTATCGGCCAGGCGCCGACAGGGTCCAAGGACCCCTTCGCACTGCGGCGCGCGGCTTCAGGCGTGGTTGGGATACTTGCCGTGCAGGGGCCCACGGGCCCTCAGGCTCTGGACCTGACCGTGCTCCTCAAGCCATGGGCCGGCGATGGCGCAGAGGCTCTCGTCCAGTTCATCGCGGACCGCGCGCGGCACAAGTGGGAAGGTGAGGGCTACGCGTACGACGAGATCAACGCCGTCCTGGGCGGCGGTCTGAGGGACCTCGCGGACGCGCAGGCGCGCCTGAAGGCCCTGCATGCCGTGCGCAACGAGTCGACGGAGGACTTCGACCATCTCTCCGTGGCCTTCAAGCGGGTGCGGAACATCCTCAAGGGGCTCCCCGAGCATGCGCTGGACCCGTCGAAGTTCCTGCCCGAGGACCAGAAGGAGGGCGCCGCGGAGCGGGCGCTCTACGAGGCCTACAAGGGCCTTGCGGAGGACGCGAGGAAGAAGCTCGACGCCAGGGACTACGACGGCGCGCTGCGGATGCTCGCGACCCTTCGCCCGGCCGTGGACCGGTTCTTCGACGACGTCCTCGTCATGTGCGACCCCGAGGGGAAGGACCCGGCGAAAACGGCGCTCCAGAACAACCGGCTGGCCCTGTTGCAGCGGGCCGTGGGGCTCTTCCAGCGAGTGGCGGACCTCTCCGAGATCGTGCCCCGAGAGGCGACCGCCTAATTCATTGAAGCACAATAAGTTATGCGCGCGGCCGCGGGATGAACAGGCTCCCGCGGCCGTAAAGTATTTCTGCAAGAATGGGTCATATCGCCCTTCGTTACCAGGGTTGCTGGTTCAAGATTGACCGCGGCCCTCAAATGAGAAAGATTACCAATCTGGTAACCATTGAGGGGGGAGTCCTTGTTCAGCCTGGGCCGTCAGACTGATTACGCCGCGAGGATCGTCCTCCACCTCTCCTGCCTCGAGCCGGGGGAGAGGGTGACCGCGGCCCAGATCGCCCAGATGCGACTCATCCCCGGGGCCTTCATCAAGCGCATCGTGAGCCGCCTCTCGGCCGTGGGCCTCGTGGAGACCGTGCGCGGCAGCAGGGGCGGGCTCGCGCTGGCGCGCAAACCTTCGGAGATCTCCCTCCTGGAGGTCGTCGAGGCGTTCGAAGGCCCGCTCTCGCTGAACGTCTGCGTCGAGAAACCGGGCGAGTGCCCGCTCTCGGTGACGTGTCCCGTGCAGCGGACCTGGGTGGGCGCCACCTCCAATCTCAGGGACTATCTCCAGGGTGTGCGCTTCGACGCCCTTTCGGCAGCGATGGCCAGGGACGCCGCGCGGGGTCCGGCTCACGGCGGCCAGAAACCGGTGAAGATCAAAGGGGGTTCGTGACATGGACGGCATGTGCAGGCATCGTGGCAAGGGGAGGTGCGCATGGATGCGTTGATGCTCTCGAGGATCCAGTTCGGCCTGACGGTGGGGTTCCACTACATCTTCCCGCCGCTCACCATCGGCCTCGCGGCCGTCCTGGTGGTCATCGGGTGGATGAGGCTCAACCGCGAGGAGCCGGTCTACGACAGGATGATGCGCTTCTGGGTGAAGGTCTTCGCGATCAACTTCGCCGTGGGCGTGGCGACCGGTATCGTCATGGAGTTCGAGTTCGGCACGAACTGGGCGGGCTACTCGCGGTACGTGGGCGACATCTTCGGCGCGCCCCTCGCGGCGGAGGCCATCTTCTCCTTCTTCCTGGAGTCCAGCTTCCTCGCCATCCTCGTCTTCGGCTGGAACAAGGTCTCCAAACGGGCCCACTTCGTCGCGGCGTGCATGGTCTCCCTCGGCTCGCTCCTGTCGGCGTTCTGGATCGTCGTTGCCAACTCCTGGCAGCAGACGCCCGCCGGCTACAAGCTCGCCACGGACGCCAACGGCAAGGTCGTCCGCGCGGAGCTCGCGGACTTCATGGCGGCGGTCTTCAACCCCTCCACGCTGCCCCGCTACACCCACGTCCTCGCGGGGGCCCTGTGCGTCGCCGCCTTCGTCATGGGCGGGATCAGCGCGTGGTACCTGCTGAAGGGGCGAGACCTCGAGTTCGCCCGAAAGTCCATCGCCATCGCTCTCGTCGCCGGCTTCATCGCCACCCTGGGTTCGGCCGTCGCGGGCGACTGGAGCGCGCGGCAGGTGGCCTTCACGCAGCCCGAGAAGTTCGCGGCCATGGAGGCCCTCTTCAAGACCCAGGAGGGCGCGCCGTTCCTCATCATCGGCTACCCGCTCCCGGACTTCGGGATCAACAGGCTCTTGAGCGTCATGGTCTACTTCGACCCGAACGCCAAGGTGCAGGGGCTCGACGCCTTCCCGAAGGAGAACCTCCCGCCCGTCATGTTCACGGCCATGAGCTTCCACGCCATGATCTGGCCGGGGATGTTCCTCTTCTTCTTCACGATCTACGGGCTCTACCTGCTCAAGCGAGGCAGGCTCGAGGGCAGCCGGAGGTTCCTCACGCTCTTCGTCTGGCTCTTCCCCGTGCCCTTCATCCTGAACGAGATCGGGTGGTTCACCGCGGAGATCGGGCGCCAGCCCTGGGTCGTCTACCAGCTCCTCAGGACCGCCGATGGCTACTCGGACACGGTGCCCGCGGGGCAGGTGCTCTTCTCGATCCTGCTCTTCTCGCTCATCTACGCCGGCCTCTTCGCCCTCTGGTTCACCATGCTGCGCAAGACCGTGCTCGCGGGGCCCGACGCCCTGGTCGAAAGGAAGGGGGTGTAGGCCATGCTCAACGCGATCTGGTTCCTGCTCGTCGCCGTGCTCATCACGGTCTACGCCATCCTCGACGGCTTCGATCTCGGGGTGGGGAACCTCCACCTCCTCGCGAAGACCGACGAGGAGCGCCGCACGCTCCTCAAGGCCATCGGCCCCATGTGGGACGGAAACGAGGTGTGGCTCCTCACGGGAGGCGGTGCGCTCTTCGCGGCCTTCGCGCCCGTCTACGCCACGGTATTCTCGGGCTTCTACCTGGCCATGATGCTCGTCCTCGTGGCGCTCATCATGAGGGCCACGGGGGTGGAGTTCCGGAACAAGGTGGAGTCGCCCGGCGCCAAGGCCTGGTTCGACCGGATATTCTTCCTCGGTAGCTTCCTGGCCTCGGCCCTCTTCGGCGTGGCCGTGGGCAACCTCATGCGCGGCATCCCCATCGACCAGACGGGCCGGTTCACGGGCACCTTCCTGGGCCTCCTCAACCCCTACTCGGTGTTCATGGGCCTGCTCAGCCTGTCCATGTTCACGCTGCAGGGCGCCACCTACCTCACGCTGCGCGTCTGCGGCGACCTCCAGCGGCGTGCCGCGGGGTGGGCGTGGAAGCTCTGGGCCGCCTTCGTGGGGATCTACGTCGTGGCGGCGCTCTGGACCTTGGGCGTCTCGCCGCACCTCTACCACAGCTACTACGCCGCGCCGTGGCACTGGGTGAGCATCGTGCTCTTCGTGGCGGCGGTGGCCGCCCTGCCGTTCTTCCTGCGCAGGGGCCGCTTCGGCTGGGCCTTCATCAGTTCGTCGCTCGCCATCGCCGGGCTCACCTCCACCCTGGCCCTGGCGGCGTTCCCCTTGCTGGCGCCCTCGAGCACCAACCTGGAGTACAGCCTCACGGCCTACAACGCCTCCTCCTCCGAACTCACCCTGAAGACCATGCTCATTCTGGCCCTCGTCGGCGTGCCCATCGTGCTCGCCTACACGACCTACATCTACGTGGTCTTCAAGGGGAAGGTGGAGGCGAACAGCGCCGGGTACTGACGGGAGAAAGACGGATCCACCACGAAGGCACAAAGGACACGAAGGCCCAGCTCTCGCTCCAGAGAATAGGCCCCTATTCCTTTGCGCTCTTTGTGTCTTTGTGGTGAGGCGCTCTTCTTTAGGGCAGGACGAAAAGCTGGGGTGCGCCCTCGGGGAAGGAGCGGTAGAACGCGGCGCCGTCGGCCGCGGAGAGCGTGGCCTGGAGGCGGATGGACTCGGACTCCTTGAAGCCCAGGGCTGCGAGAAAATCGTCCCAGCGCGATGCTCTGACGCCGTCCTGCCTCACGGAGCCCGGGACCTGGCCCTCGAGGTGGATGAAGATGGCGCGCCCGTCGGCGCAGCGCAGGACGTAGTCCTGCGGCACGGGCGTGAGCTCCTCCATGGTGGGGGGCACGACGCCGGGCTTGTCCGGCGTAGGGATCGTGGCGGTGTCGCCGGGGACGATCTTCACGCGTTGGACGACCTTTTCCGGGTCGAGGCGCGCGTCCTTCCAGATGTCGTCCACCCAGTCCCCGACGTGGGAACGAGGGACGAAGAGGATCCTGGGGTACGCCACGGTGAGGTTCGAGAGAGGGTAGGTCCCCAGGGCCACTCCCGAGTGACAGATGCGCAGCTCCTTGGCGCCCAGCGCGAGCTCGAGGTAGAAGGTGTTGGAGACCGCGGCGCGCGTGCGGTCGAGCCCGGTTCGCCCCGTGAAGAGAAGGCCAGCGCTCTGGGCGGCGGGTGCGCCTGCGGGCGCCGGCGCGGGAGCGGGGATCTGGTCTCCACCCGCCAGGGTCAACGCCGAGAATCCCGCGAGCAGGGCCGCGGCAAGCGTCCTGGGGAGGAGGCGCGCGGAGCGAGCGCCGGGGGAGGGGAGCGATCGACCGGGTTGACGGATCATGGCGCGGACCTCCGTGGGGTCGCCCGTTCCCAAGCTCAGTACATGAACACCGGCGTGCCCACCGGCGCCTTCTTCCAGACGATGCGGAGGTCGTCGCGGCCCACGCGGATGCACCCGTGGCTCACGTTGCGCCCGAGAAGGCGCGTGTAGAGCGTGCCGTGGATCATGTAGCCCGTGGGGCCTCCGCCGAGGTCGAGGGCATATTCGCCGAGCATGCCCTCCTGGACGCGGTCGGCATAGTTCCTGGGCATGGGCTCGCCCGACTCGATGTACTCCCAGTCGGGCGCCGTCCACGTGGGTTTCTCGCGCTTGGACTTCACGAAGAACCGCCCCGTGGGCGTGTCGAAGACCCACTTCCGCTTGCCGCTGGGGTCTTCGAGGATGGACCCCGCCCCGGCGGAGATCACGGCGTTCAGGATCTGCGTGCCGTCTTCGTAAAGGCGGAGGCGGTTGTGCACGCGATCGATGACGATGTACGTGCCCTTCTGGGGGACGGCCTTGGCGATGGCCTTCGCGTCGGGAGGCGGGAGGGGCTTCCCCTTAGCGTCCAGGGGCACGGGGAGCGCGTCACTGAGCTCGTGCGAGCCGGTGTAGTCGGGCGTGATGGCCCTGGCGCCGTAGCCTGTGGAGACGAAGAAGAGCGCGGCGGAGAGGACGAGGACGAGGGGGATCCAGAGGAGCAGGATGGCCCATGCGCCCCGGGCCCAGGAGCGCCTCTTCGGTGTCGAGTCGAGCGCTACGTTCAGATCCGGCGTCTGGTCCGGTGTCGCGTCCAGGTTGTCCATCAGCGCCTCACCATCAGCCTCAGCGCGGAACGGACGGGGCCGTCGCCTCCGTCGCTGCCCACGATGGCCACCATCGTACCCACAGAAGCCTCCCTGAACAAGGCCTCCATGTCGTGGTTGTCAGGGGCGATGCAGCCGTCGGTCCAATCCACCCCGCGTCCCCCCTCGCCGTGGATCTCGATGAGGCCACCGATGCGGGTCCTGGACGTGAGCTCGCCGCGGCGCTTGGCGGCCTCGAAGCGGCGGCGGTCCTCGTCGTTGGGGTAGTTGAGGAGGAGGGCCATGCCGTACTTGCTCTGGCCGTAGCGCTTCTTCTGCGTGATGCGGTACAGGCCCTCGGGGGTCGTGCGATCCCCCGCGTGGAGCTTCTGGTTGATGGCGTTGGCCCCGAGGTCCACGGAGACCGAGCGCACCATCCTACCGGCCTTGTAGACCTGAAGGACGTGGCGCTCCTTGACCACCACGAAGCTCGTTCCCCCCGTGGCGCGGGAGTTGTCCACCGACTGGCGGATCCACTCCCTCCACATCTGGAGGTGCTTCGGGTCGCCGTAGCGTTCGATGGCCTGGCGCGAGCGGTTGCTGGCGAGGCCGCTGTTCCTGATCGAGTCCTGCGCGCTTCGGAGCGCCTGGTCGAAGCGTCCTCCGGCCATGTACGCCTGGGCCCGCTGGAGACCGATGGCGGCCGCCGCGAGCTTGGCGTGGACGTAGGCTTCCTGCGCGCTCACGGCGAGGAGCGCCTCTGCCTGCTCGAGGTCCGACTTGGCGGTGGCGATGGCGGACTCCGCCTGGGCGCGCGTCAGGACGCGATGGCGGGTGAGCTCGCGCCAGATCCTCGAGGCGTCCGCCTGTGCGGCGTCCATGAAGCGCCCGGCTCGAGTGAAGTCGCGCGTTCCCCAGAATGCGGAGAGCTGGAGGTTCATCTCGAAACGGGCGCGCCTCAGGTCATCTTCTGCGGAGCGGACCCGGCCGGCGAAGAGGTCCATGCCCCCGGCCCTGCGGGAGGCGCCCAGGAGGCGGTCGGCGCCGCGGCCGGTGAAGTCGGGCGGCGGGTTCTGGCTTCCGTCCAGGTGCAACGTGAGCGCCAGGAATCCGAACCAGGCGCAAGCCGCCAGGAGGACGATGCCGGAGGTCTTGAAGGTCAGGCGCGCGAGCTTTCGCATCGGCTCTCGGAGGGGTCCCCCCCTAAAAAGAAGGGGCGGCATGAGCCGCCCCTTCTATGGTGGAGCAGTCTCGCTTCCGACTGATTACTTCTTGCCGCCCTTCTTGAGCTCGATGGCGGCGGCGATGTCGGCGGAAACCTTCTCAGCGGAGGCCTTGGCGGACTCGGCCTTGGTCTTGGCATCGAAGAACTTCTCGGCAGTCACGTCTGCCTTGGCATCCTCGATCGCCTTGGCAGCGGTGTCCACATCGCCCGTCATCGCGGCGACGTCGGCGGTGGAGCCCTTACCCTTGGGGGCCTTCTTGAGGTCCTCGCGGGCGGTGTTCACGGCCGCATCGGCGGCGGTGATGGCGGCGTCAGCGTCAGCCTTGGCCTTTTCCTTGCCGGCGACGGCATCGGCCTTGGCCTTGTCCGCGAGCTGCTGGAGCTCGGTGGTCAGCTGGGTCGCGACCTTGTAGCTCTTGAAGAACTTGCTCTGCTGGGTGGCCAGCTCGGCGTCGAGAGCCGCTTCCTTGTCCACGGCGGCCTTGAGAGAATCGGGGGCATAGATGTCCGCCTGGGCGGTCTTCGCGGCGGCGAGACCGGCCTTGGCGGCGTCGATCTGCTGCTGCGGGGGCTTGGCGCAGGCAACCAGGGCGATCAGGGCGAGAACCAACAGGCTTGCGTAAAGTTTCCTCATTTCCTCCGCTCCTTTCTGAACCCGTACCTTTTGCCCAGCACTCGGGTGCTGGTACCGCTAAAACCTTTGAACTGACTTGACCGATACCGGGCGGAATCATCCAGATCGCGCACCGGCGGGGGATGGACCCTGAAAGCGGTCGCCCACCAGAGCGTACTCTACACCCGCGGGCCTTCCGTTGTCAACACCCTATGTCCCCGGCGCGTCCCCAACACCCTCGCCCAGACAGAGTTTGGCGGAGGAGGGTGCAAGGGGCGCAGGCGAGGGGTAAAATGGGGGGCGCAGGAGGTCGCACTCGAAATGAATAGGACGCTGTTAACCATTTCGGCCTTCGACTCCTCCGGCGCCACGGGCGTCGCCGCCGACCTGAAGACCTTCCAGACCTTCCGCGTGTACGGCGCCGCCGCCGTCACGGCGATCGCGGCCCAGAACACGACCGCCGTCCAGGCGCTGCACGCGGTGCCCATGGAGGTCGTGGGCCAGCAGGTCGAGGCCATCGCGTCCGACATCAAGGTTCACGGCGTCAAGACGGGCATCCTCGCCACCTCGGCCAACGTCCAGATCGTGGCGTCGCTCATCGATGCGTTCAGCCTGAAGGACTGCTTCGTACTCGACCCGATCCTGCGTGCCGCCACGGGCGAACCGATGCTCGACGAGGCCGGCATCGATGCCCTCCGGTCCAAACTCCTGCCCCTCGCCACGGTGGTCACACCGAACCGGCACGAAGCAGAGGTCCTCTCGGGAATCCCGGTCCAGGACGTCCCCTCCGCGAAGGAGGCCGCGCGCCTCATCCAGCAGATGGGCCCCAAGCACGTGATCGTGACGGGGGGCGCCCTCTCCGGGCCCCGCTGCACGGACATCTGGTTCGACGGGCAGGCCTATCACCTCTTCGACGCCGCCCGGATCGCCACCCCCAACGTGCTGGGGATCGGCCACACCTTTTCGGCGGCGCTGTGCGCCCTCGTGGCGAAGGGGTGTCTCATGGGCGAGGCCATCGACCGGGCCAAGAAGTACATCGGCAAGGCGGTCCAGCACCCCTTCCAGATCGGCAAGGGAAAGGGCCCCCTGAATCACACCGTTCCCATGTGAAGTCCTTGTCCAGGAAGTCCTTGCCTGGGGGGTGGTAACCGGGTTCTCGGTTCTGTCATCGGACGAAAATCTCCTTGGGCAAGACCCACTTGCAAAGCAAAACTTGAGGCTGTATAATCCCCGTGGGTGCCTGAATGACGCGCGCGGATCTGGCAAGGAGAGTCTACCTCGTTCACGGTGGCATGACCTATGCCGCGGCCCAGCAGGTCGTGGAGCAGGTGCTCGATGCCATGGTGCAGGGCATCTGCGACGAGGGGCGGCTCGTGGTTTCCGGTTTCGGCACCTTCCGCGTGGTCAAGCGCAAGGCGCGCACGGGGCGCGACCTGAGCAAGGGAAAGCCCGTCTCCATCCCGGAGAGGAACACGGTGGTCTTTGTGCCTTCGCGGCAGTGGATGACGGTCGAGAGCGATGAGAAACGCGAGTAGGCGGAAGGAGGCGGGCGAGGTCCTCGCGGCCGCCGAGTCCTTCCCCCAGAAGCTCTACTACAAGATCGGCGAGGTGGGGGACATCACCGGCGTGCCCTCGCACGTCCTCCGTTTCTGGGAGAAGCAGTTTCCGCAGCTGGCGCCGAACAAGACGCGCTCGGGCCACCGGCTCTACAAGAAGAGGGACATCCAGGTCATCCTCCACATCAAGGACCTCCTCTACAACAAGCGCTTCACGATCAAGGGCGCCCGCGAGTCGCTCGCGAGCTGGCGAGAGGGCGCCGAGCCCGCGCCCCAGCCCGCGGCCGCGGTGCCGGGCGAGATGCTCGGCCGCCTGCGCGAGGGTCTCCGGAGGCTCCACGACCTCCTCGACCGCCGCGTCCCTTTTGACTCCTGAACGGCCCTGTGTTATAAACATCATCCCCGGGAGCATTCGCTCTCTTCCCACTGGTCGGGACGTGGCGCAGCCTGGTAGCGCACTTGCTTGGGGTGCAAGGGGTCGCTGGTTCAAATCCAGTCGTCCCGACCAA
>JBBIUU010000015.1:36329-41726 GCA_037440125.1 Acidobacteriota bacterium | reverse complement strand
ACGATGGGGATGAACTTCACGCCGCTGGGCGGGTAGTCCACGATGGTCCTCACGCCCTGCTCGCTGAAGTACATGTAGTAGGTCCGCAGGACGGGCTTCTCGCCGCGGTGCGGGACGTAGAAGCGGTCGTAGTCCGAGGGCGAGGCCAGCTTGGACTTGGCCGCGGCGACGAGGGCCGGGCGGCCGTAGTCGTTCAGGATGTTGAAGACGTAGCGCACGGTCTCGGCGTAGGGCGGGATCTTGTTGCTGTACTTGCGCACCGCGTCCTCGCCGGCGTTGTAGGCGGCCAGCATGAGGGGGACGTCGCCCTCGAAGAGGTCCTGCAGGTAGGAGAGAAAGTTGGTCCCTCCCTTGATGTTCTCCGCCATGTCCCACGGGTCGCTGCAGCCGAAGCGCCTTCCCGTGGCGGGCATGAGCTGCATGAGGCCCACGGCGCCCTTCTTGGAGATGATGTTCGTCTGGAAGCTCGACTCCGCCTCCACGAGGGCGCAGACGAGGTTGTAGTCGAGCCCCTTCGAGGCGCAGGCGGACTTGAGCTCCTTCTGGATGGCCTGCCGCTGGCCCGAGTTCACCTTGGGCACGGCGGCGGCGTCCTTCGAGGACAGTTTCGCCGCGGCCTTGGAGCCCTTGTTCGTGATGACGATCTGCCCGGCGCTGTCGCGCTCCGCCCGGACCTGCCCGAGGGCGGGGAGCGCCACGGCTGGCAGCAGGAGGACCAGAAGCAGGAGCGCCGCCCGGCGTCTCACGGACGCGCCTCCTCGCCCCAGTGCTTGCGCGCGAGCTGGCCGCACGCCGCCAGGATGTCCAGGCCCCGGCTCTTGCGGATCGTGGCGGTGATGCCCTGCGCCATGAGGATCTCCTGGAACGCGCGAGTGGCCGCGGGGGTGGCAGGCTGGTAGGGGAGCCCTTCGGCGGCGTTGAACGAGATGAGGTTCACCTTGACCTTCAGGCCGCGCGCCCAGCGCGCCACGTCGCGGGCGTCCTCCTCCGAATCGTTCACGCCCCCGAGGAGCACGTACTCGAGGGAGATGCGCTCGCGGTTCTTCCGCGTCAGGCGCTGGAGGACGCCGCGGAGCTCCTTCAGGTCGTGGCGCTTGTTGACGGGCATGAGCCGGGCGCGGAGGTCGTCGCGCGCCGCGTTGAGCGACAGGGAGAGGCGCGGGCAGACGGGGCTCTGCGCGAAGGCCTCGAAGGCCTCGGCGAGGCCCGAGGTGGAGACGGTGATTCGCCTCGGCGAGACCGCCATGCCGGCCGGGTCCTCGAGGAGCGCGAGGGCGGCCTCGAGGTTGGCGCGGTTGGCCATGGGCTCGCCCATCCCCATGAAGACCACGTTGTACGACACCTGGCCGATGTCCGTGCGCGCCTCGAGGACGAAGAACTGCCCGAGGATCTCCCCGGGGGTCAGGTTTCGCCTGATCCCCATCTTCGCCGTGAGGCAGAACGTGCACCCCATGGCGCAGCCCACCTGGGAGGAGACGCACACGGTGCGGCGCTCGCCGTCGGGGATGTAGACGCACTCGATGCTCTGGCCGTCCGCGAGCCGGAGCAGGAACTTCCGCGTCCCGTCGGAGGAGGTCTGCTCGCCGGAGACCTCGGGGAGGCCGGGCTCGCACCGCGCCGAGATCTCCTCCCGCGCGCCCTTGGGCAGGTTCGTCCAGGCAGACGGGTCGAGCTTGCGGCGCCCGTAGACCCACTTGTAGATCTCGCGGTGGTGGAAGGGCTTGAGGTCCAGGCCCTCGCACAGCGAGGCGATGCCCTCGGGGCCGAGGCCCAGAAGGGGCACCCTCTGCGTGTCCTGCGCGCCGGTCTGCGGGGCCATGGATCGCGTCCTCCGGCTCCCAATCTAGCGGAAGCGGCCCCCTGTGGCAAACGGGAGCGAGGGTGTCGGGGTTTTCACGGGGCCGTCGGGGGAGTAGAATCGGTGGCTCCTGGAGGCCCCATGTTTCGGACGCGCCCGCACCTTCCGATGCTCGTCATCGTCGCGCTCGCCGCAACCCTGTTCGCGGCGGCGCCGGCCCTGCCTTGCACGACGGCGGTGATCTCCGCCCAGGCCACGGCGAACGGCCGGCCGCTCCTCTGGAAGAACCGGGACGCCGACGACAGGAACAACCAGGTGGTCTACTGCGCGGACGGCAAGTACGCCTACATCGGCCTCGTGAACAAGGGCGATGCGGCGGGCCTGGAGATCTGGGCGGGCACGAACACGGCGGGCTTCTCCATCATGAACGCCGCCTCCTACAACATGGAGGTGGACGCCGACACCAAGGGCGAGGGGGCCTTCATGAAGCTCGCCCTCCAGTCGTGCGCCACGCTCGAGGACTTCCACGCGCTCCTCGAGAAGACGAACGAGGGCGGGCGGGACGTCTCCGCGAACTTCGGCGTCATCGACGCGACGGGCGAGGCGTCCTCCTTCGAGACGGGGAAGCACACGTACAAGCGCTACAACGCGAACGATCCGCTCCTGGCGAGCTCGAACTATCTCGTGCGTACGAACTTCAGCGAGTCGGTCGGCCTGGAGAAGGGCACGGGGTTCCTGCGACGGGACCGGGCCATCTCCCTCATCGAGCTCCTGGTGAAGGGCAAGAAGCTGACCGCCGAGAGCCTCCTGCGCGAGGTGAGCCGCGACCAGGCCAACATCAAGATCGGCTCCTACCCGCTCACGACCCAGAGGAAGAAGAACGACCCCGTCACCTTCGCCTACACCGGCGACAGCATCTGCCGCTTCGACACCGTCTCGGCGGTGGTCTTCGAGGGGCCCGCCGCGGGCGAGCCCGCGAGCCTGACGACGGCGTGGGTCATCCTGGGCCTGCCCTCGGGCGGCGTGGCCGTGCCCCTCTGGGCCGCCGCGGGGGAGGTGCCCGTGGAGCTCGCGCCCTCCTCCGAGCCGGCGCCCATGAACGCGACCTTCGAGGAGGTCCGCGACCTGCTCTACCCCGATTCGCGCGGCGAGCAGAAGAAATACGTGGACGTGGATTCCCTCGGGAGTCCCGAGTACGGTGTACGCCAGCCCCTCGTCGGTCAGGAGGCGGCCAATTTCAAGCGCGTCGAGGCCTCCACCGCCGCGTGGCGCAAACAGGCGCCCCAGGCCTCCGAAATGGCCGCACTCCAGGCCTCTGTGGCCTCGGACACCCTCAAGGCCGTCCAGTCCGCTCTGGAGGCGAGGCGCCGGAACGCGCCCGGGACTCTCAAGAAGAAGGCCGCCCCAGCAGGCGGCCAGACCGGCAGGGTGACCATCTCGGACATCAAGCCCTAGGGACAGGGGGACCAGGGGACGACGGGATGAGGCGAGACCCGCGACCACCGACCTAGAAGGCGTCTCAAGACGCCGATCTCTTTTCCTTGAAATCTTCCTGCTCCGGGAAAAGGATCGCGGTCAGGAGACCGCTCCTACTCTCGACTCACCACTCACCCTATCCCACTACTGCCCGTTCCCTCTGAGCAATCCCAGGAATTCCTTGCGGAGGTCGCGGTCGCCCTCGAACAGGCCCGTGAAGGCCGTCGTCGTGGTCTGGCTGGCCTGCTTCTCCACCCCGCGCATGGCCATGCAGAGGTGGAACCCCGTGGCGGCCACGGCCACGCCGCGCGGCTGGAGGATCTCCTCCAGGGCGGCGGCCACCTGCTGGGTCATGCGCTCCTGCACCTGGAGGCGGCGGGCGAAGACGTCCACGAGGCGGGGGATCTTGGAGAGGCCGATGATCTTCTTGTCGGGGAGGTAGGCTACGGAGATCTTGCCGAAGAAGGGGAGCATGTGGTGCTCGCAGAGGGAGTAGAACTCGATCTCCTTGACGAGGACCATCTCGCGGTATCCCTCGGAGTCGAAGACGGCGCCGTTCACGACCTCGTCGAGGTCCGCGGTGTAGCCCGAGGTGAGGAATCGCATGGCCTTCGCCACGCGGTGGGGCGTGCGCTCGAGCCCCTCTCGCGAGGGGTCCTCGCCGAGGACGTCGAGCATGCCGTGGACGAGGGGCTCGACGGGGTCGGCGAACTGACCCGGCTCGGCCGGGATGGGGGCGAACTGGAGGGCGGCGCCCGCGCCGAGGGAGCGGTGGATCTCGAGGACCTCAGCGGCTGACGACGGCGATGTTGCGGTCGGTTTCTTGAAGTCGGACTTCATAGAGTCTCCCGGCGGGGACCCTCGGCTCGAGGATCTCCCAGAAGGCCACGGCGACGTTCTCCGCCGTGGGGATGACACCGGCCAGAAAGGGCACGTCCAGATTCAGGTGCTTGTGATCCACGGCCTCCACGATGAGGTCGTTCACGAGCGATTTGAGGGCCTTCATGTCCACGACCATGCCGGTCTCAGGGTCGATGGGCCCTTCCACGGTCACCTCGAGCTCGTAGTTGTGGCCGTGGCCGTTGGGGTTGGCGCAGGCGCCGAAAACCTCGCGGTTGTGCTCCTCGCCCCAATCGGGCCTGTACAGCCTGTGGGCCGCGGAGAAGTGGGTTTTGACGGTCACCCGCGTCTTCATGGTGCCTCCGTAGCCTCTCGGAACAGCAAGGGACATACCAAAACACGACGGGACCGGAGAAAATCCCCGCCGGAGGCGCTCGCATGTCGCGTTGGTGCCTCCGGGGGCAGGGCATGAAACGTCGGCCACCTCGGTTCAGGTTCTTCGCGTGCAACGCTCCGCGTCACCTGACGGTTTCACGGGGGAAACCAGAGCGGGCCGAAAGGGCTTATTTCAGGCCTCCTTGCGTGGCATAGCGCTTGCTAAATCGTGGGCGGGGGGTTCCCCGCAACGGATGGTCCGAAAGAACACACAACGGAAACGCAGAAGGAGAACAGGATGAGCCTGGTTGGACAGAAAGCTCCCGATTTCGAACTCGACGCGGTGGTGGACGGCGGTTTCAAGAAGGTGAAGCTCTCCGACTACCGCGGCGGCAAAGGCAAGAAGGGCAAGTACGTGGTGCTCTTCTTCTACCCGCTCGACTACACCTTCGTGTGCCCCACCGAGATCATCGCCTTCGCCGACGAGTACGACAAGTTCAAGAAGCTCGGCGCCGAGGTCATGGCTGCCTCCGTGGACAGCACCTTCGTGCACCTCGCCTGGCAGGCGACACCCCGCCGCGAGGGCGGCCTGGGCCGCCTGCCCTTCCCCCACCTCGCGGACCTCAACAAGACCCTCGCCCGCGACTACGACGTGCTCATGGAGCCCGGCATGGCGCTGCGCGGCCTCTTCATCATCGACGACGAGGGCATCGTCCAGCACGCCACCGTCAACCACCTCGCCTTCGGCCGCAGCGTGGCGGAGACCCTCCGCCTCGTCCAGGCCATCCAGACCGTCAAGAAGACCGGCGAGGTCTGCCCCGCCAACTGGAAGCCCGGCGACGACACCATGAAGGGCGACCCCAAGGGCTCCAAGGCCTACTTCGAGAAGCACTACAAATAAGGGCCTA
>JBBIUU010000015.1:33824-36229 GCA_037440125.1 Acidobacteriota bacterium | reverse complement strand
CATGATTCCGGCCCGCCCCTCCATCCTTCTATCCTGCGGTCCTTTTCTCCCCATCCCCCCATCTGTGCGCCTATCCTTCCCGTGCGCCGTTTCAAGCGCGCAGGAGGCGTCGGTCGGTGTACACTATCCCTCTACAAAAGGGGGGCACCATGAGCCGCAAACACCACCGCGACAAGGCCTACCACAAAGAGACCCGCCTGATCCACGGCGACTTCCACTCGCCGCACTGGGACTACAGCGACCACATCGTCCCGCCCATCTCCGCCTCGGCCGCCTACCGGCTGAGGAGCGCCGAGCGGGGCGCGGAGGGCTTCCAGGAGTTCGCCAATCCCGAGTTCAACCGGCACACCCACCCGCCCATCTACATCTACGACCGCCTCGACGAGCCCTCCCGCTCCATGCTCGAGGACAACATGGCGGCGGCCGAGGAGGGCGAGTGCGGCGTCGCGTTCTCCACGGGCATGGCGGCCATCGCCGCGAGCCTGGGCGTGCTCGCCAAGGCGGGCGACACGGTCCTGGCCCACCACACGCTCTACGGCTGCACCTTCTCCCTCATGACCAACTGGCTGCCGCGCTTCGGCATCACTGTCAAGATGATGGACTTCAGAAATCTGGACGCCCTGGAGGCGGCCATGACCGAGGAGGTGGTGGCGGTCTACTTCGAGACGCCGAGCAACCCGATCCTCGAGATCGTGGACATCGCCGCGGTCAGGGCGGCGGTGGACCGCGTCAACGCCGCACGGAACCCCAAGAAGCGGCGCATCTTCATCGTCGTGGACAACACGTTCGCGACGCCCTACTGCCAACGCCCCATCGCCCTGGGGGCCGACGTCGCCGTGGAGTCCATCACGAAGAACGTGGGCGGGTTCGGCACCGACATGGGCGGCGTATGGGTGGGACCGCAGCTCCTCGAGCCCGACGTCCTCCTCTTCCGGAAGGACTTCGGCGCGCCCCTGGCGCCCAAGGCCGCTTGGCCGCCCCTCGTCTACGGCCTCCCGACGCTCGGCCTGCGCGCGCGCAAGCAGATGGAATCGGCCCTCGCTGTGGCCCGGTTCCTCGAGTCGCACCCGGCCGTCGAGAGGGTGGTCTACCCCGGCCTGCCCAGCCACCCGCAGCACGAGCTCGCCAGGCGGCAGATGCAGGACGTGGACGGGAACTTCGCCCCCGGGATCCTCATCTACTTCGTCCTCAAGGGCACACCCGACGAGGCGCGGGGCGCGGGCCGCACGATGATGAACCACCTCGCGGAGAACGCCCTGAGCATCACGCTGGCCGTCTCCCTCGGGCAGATTCGTACCCTGATCGAGCACCCCGCCTCCATGACCCACGCGCCCCTTCCGGTGGAGGCGCAGCTCGACGCCGGCATCGATCCGGGCGGCATCCGCATCAGCCTGGGCATCGAGAGCGCCGCGGACATCGTGGCGGACCTCAAGGAGGCGCTGGACAAGCGGTGACCTCTGCCCGGCTCCCGGGCCGGCCGATCGTCAGGAGGAGCGTTTGGAGCGGTTCCTGTGGACGCCGGGGGTGGGGTTCGAAGCCGTCGGACGGGGCGCCGGAGGGGGCTCCGCCGGAGCCTGGCTCCACCTGCCGCCGCTGTGGGACCACCACGGGCACGTGGCTGCCCTGGGCGCCCTCCTCGAACAGGCCGACTTGAGGGGCTGCCCCTCCGAAGAGAGGGCCCTCGCCATCGCCTCTGAGTCTGCTGAAAGCCTCGCCGACGGCGACTGGCTCGAGGGTTTCGGCTGGGACCAGAACCTCTGGGGCGGCCGTTATCCGGACCGCGCCCCGCTCGACAAGCTCTTCCCCGAGCGGCCGGTCTTCCTGAGACGTGTGGACGGCCACGCGGCCTGGGCCAGCACCGCGGCCCTCCGCGCGGCGGGCGTGGGGGAGGACGTCGCCGACCCGCCGGGCGGCGTCTTCGTGCGAGAGCGGGGCCGGCTGACGGGCATCCTCATCGATACGGCCATGGAGGCGGTGGCGGCGCACGTCCCGGCTCCCGGGGCGCGTGCGCTCGAGAGACGCCTCCTGGCCGGGCTCGAGCACCTGCGCGAGTGCGGCCTCTCGGGCGCCACCGACATGGGGCTCGACGACGCCCAGGTGGCGGTCCTGCAGGCGCTCGACAACGAGGATCGGCTTCCCATCCCCGTCGAGGGGTTCTACTGGATCAAGCCCGGCGAATCGGTGAGTGTCATGCCTCACACGGGCCATCGCTTCCGGATGGCGGGTCTCAAGCTCTTCGCCGACGGGGCCTTGGGGAGCCGCGGCGCGGCCCTCCGCGAGCCCTACGCCGACGCCCCGGGCAGCAACGGGCTCCTGCTCTGGGAGGACGGGGACCTGCGGCGGGTTCTCGGCGAGGCCCGTGAGGCCGGCCTCGAGGTGGCCTTCCATGCCATCGGCGACCGCGC
>JBBIUU010000015.1:26201-33724 GCA_037440125.1 Acidobacteriota bacterium | reverse complement strand
CGCACCGCCCGTGTGGGCGGGCGGACTCTGCGGGAGCACGCTGGCCCGCGGCGAGAGCCTCGAACGATGGGCGACCGATCCTGCCTCTTTCGAGTTCGTGGCGCTCGCGGCGGGAGAGCCGCCGTGGTGACCTTCGACGCGGCCGAGCTCCTCCTCCTGCAAGACTGGATGCGGCGCGCGCTGGGCCTGCGGGGCGAGGACTACCGCGCCACCTTCCTCTCGCGCCGGGTCGGCACGAGGATGAAGGCCAAGGGTTGCGGCGACCTCGCGTCGTACCTCCGGCTCCTCGCGCAGGACGCTCATGAGGCCAGGACGCTGGGGCAGAAGCTGCTCGTCCCCACGACCGAGCTCTTCCGGAACCCCGAGGTCTTCGAAACGCTCGGGACGCTCCTCGCCGAGCACGCCCGCCGCGCGGGCCGCGCGGACGTCGTGAGCGCCCCCTGCTCCACGGGCGAGGAGGCGGTCAGCCTCGCCATCCTCCTCGAGGAGATGCGGGTCCCCGGGCGTGTCCTGGCTCTCGACCGGTCCAGGCGCGCCCTGGTCGCCCTGGCGAGAGGCGTTTTCCCCGCGAAAGTGCTGGAAAAAGTGGACACGGGCCTGCAGCGGCGGTATTTTAAGAAGGTAGGAGAGGCGGTAACCGTCGCCGAGCGTATCATGGCCCGCATCGTCCCCGTCTGTTGCGACCTGGGCGACGGCCTGCCGGTGCGGACCGCCCGGGCGGTGGCGATGCGCAACTTCTTCATCTATCTGACGGATGCCGCCCAGGGGCGGATGCTCGCCGAGGTGGAGAGGGTGGTGGAACCTGGAGGTCTCTTGATCCTGGGCCGCGCCGAGACGCTCTCGCCGCAGCATTCGGCGGCGTGGGCGGCCCTCGACCGATCGGCCAGGATCTACGAGCGTCGCGGGGGTGCGAGATGAAGCAGAAGATCGCCTGGGCCTTCATCGGCGTCGTCATGTTCCCCATCCTCGTGGGGGTGGTCCTGGACTGGCTCAACCCCACCGACCTCGTCCAGAACAGGCTCATCATGGTCTTCACGGGCATCGCCGTGGCCCTCTTCGCAGCCCTCGTGGGCGCCCGTTTCCTGACCAAGCGCCTCGTGGACCTCGCCGACGTCAGCCAGAAGGTGGCCGAGGGCGACCTCTCGCAGACGGTCCGCGTGGAGACGGGGGATGAGGTGGGCGTGCTCGCGGCCTCCCTCCGGACCATGATGGAGCGCCTGCGCGACATGGTCCGCCAGATCCAAACGAGCACGGGCCTCATGTATGACGCGGTCCAGAACCTCACGGTGTCCACCTCCGAGGTGACGGCGTCGACCTCCGAGGTGGCGGTGAACATCCAGAACATCGCCAAAGGCGCCGAGACGCAGGCGTCGGGCGTGGAGCGCGCGGTCGAGGCGACGCACAAGATCTCCGGCGCGGCGCACGCCATCGCGGACTCGGGACGATCCGCGGAGGACCAGGCCGCCGACTCGGCGCACCGAGCCTCCGAGGGCGCGGCGGCCGTGGGCGAGGCGAGCCAGGCCATGAGCGACATCCTCTCGCTCGTCGAGCAGTCCGCCGGACAGGTCCAGACCTTCAAGGGACACGCGAGCGAGATCCACGCGCTCGTCGAGGGCATCACCACCCTCAGCCACCAGACCCACATCCTCGCCCTGAACGCCACCATCGAGGCGGCGCGCGCCGGCGAGGCCGGCCGCGGGTTTGCCGTCGTCGCGGAGGAGGTCCGGCGCCTCGCCGAGAACACCCGCGAGATGGCCGCGCAGATCGCGCGCCTCGCGCAGGACATCACGGGCCGGACGCAGGAGGTGGTCCTCAGGATGGAGGACACCCGCTCCGCGGCGCAACTCGGCCACCGCAGGACCGAGGCCGTCGCCGAGGCCCTCACCCGCATCACGGCGGGGACCGAGAGCACCCGGGACGCGGTGCGCGCCATCGCGCGGGGGGCCGTGAGCCAGGCCGAGGGCCTGGGCCAGCTCAACGGCGTCATGCAGGAGATCCAGGGCGTGGCGACGGAGAACGCCGCGGGGACCGAGGAGGCCAGCGCGGCCACCGAGGAGACCACGGCGAGCATGGAGTCCATCAACCAGCAGGCGCAGGCGCTCCTCGCGGAGGCCAACCGCCTGCGGTCCCTTTCGGAGAAGTTCCGGCTCTAGGGCCCGGGAGGCGGCGGGTGCAGCAGCTCTTGGTGGCGAGGCTCGGGCAGCGTTGGGTGGGCTGGACCACGGCCCACGTGGAAGAGATCGCGGCGATGCCGCGCCTCTTCGACCTCGCCCAACCCTTCCCGCACCTGATGGCCACGGCCTTCGTGAGGGGGAAGCTCGTCACCGTGATCGACTCGGCGTCGCTCCTGGGGGAAGGGGAGCCCTCGACGGCCGCAGGCCTTCAAGACGGGCTCCTCCTGAGGATGGCCGCGCCGCTGGCGAACCTCGCCTTCGCGGTGCCGGGCATCGAGGCGGCCCTGCCCTTCAGGGAGCTCGAGCTGAGGGAGCAGGAGGCCGGGGGCATCTGGATGGGGCTCTACCCTTGGCAGGATGTCTGGGTGAGCGTGATCGACCCGTCGGCGGTGGCCGTGGAGCTCGGGCGCGGCGTGGGCTCGGCCGTGAGGAACCTGTCAGCAGGGAGGGAACATGCCTCATAAGGTACTCGTAGTGGACGACGCGATGTTCATGAGGGCCATGATCCGGGACATCCTTGTGAACTCGGGGGCCTTCGAGGTCATCGGAGAGGCCGCCAACGGCGAGGAGGCCGTGGAGCAGTTCAAGGCCCTGAAGCCGGACCTCGTGACCATGGACATCGTCATGCCGCAGATGGACGGCATCGAGGCGACGCGGGAGATCCTCAGATCCAATCCCAAGGCCAAGGTCGTCATGTGCTCGGCCCTGGGGCAGGAGGCCCTCGTCATCGAGTCCATCGCCGCGGGCGCCAAGGATTTCATCGTCAAACCCTTCTCGGCGGAGAAGGTCCTCAAGGTCCTCGATTCCGTGGTGGCGGGGTAGGCAGTCCCCGGACCTCGGCGGAGCGGGCATGGACCTCGCCAAGTTCCTCGACCTGTACCTGACCGAAGCTCGGGAGCACGTGAGCCTGATCCGGAAGGGCCTTCCGGCGGCCGGCCAGGTGCCGCCCGCCGTGGTGAACGACCTCTTCCGCCACGCCCACTCGCTCAAGGGGATGGCGGCCTCCATGGGGTTCGATGCCACGGCCGACCTCTCCCACAAGGTCGAGACGCTCTTCAACCTTTGGCGTCAGGGGCAGGAGGCCGAGGGGGACCAGCTCCGCGCCGTGGTGCGGGCCGTGGACCTCCTCGACGCGAGCATGGACGCCGTTCAGCGCGACGGGTCCGAGGCGGTGCTGCAGGAGGAGATGCACAGCGCGTGCGAGAGCCTCGCGGGCCTGGCGGGGCCCAGGTCCGACCCCGGCCAGTCGCCGGCCCCCTTGAAGCCGGTGGCGCCCGCGCCTGCGCCCGCGCTCAGGGACCTCCCCGTGCTCCTCAGGGTGGCCATCGACCCAGCGTGCCCCCTACCCGCCGCCCGGCTCATGGTCGTATGGGAGCGCGTGCGCTCCGAAGTGCCCGAAGCGCGGATGGACCCCGACCTGGAGCGGGTGAAGAAGGAGGGCCTGAGGCTCGCCACCTTTCTGCTTCCCCGGCGCGGCGGTCTGAAGGAACTGGCCCTCGCGGTCCGAGGGCTTTCCGACGTGACCGAAGTGGACCTCGAGACCCCCTCCGCCGCACCCCAGGCTCAGGGTTCCGAGGCCCAGCTCGTGCAGAGCCTGCGCGTCCCCGCCGAGGACCTCGACGAGCTGAGGGAGCAGGCCTCGGAGCTCCTGTACCGCCTCAACCAGTTCGAGGCGGGCCTGGGCGAGGAGGAGCATCGGCGGCACCGCTTCTGGCTCGAGTCGGAGCGCGCCCAGGTGACGCGCCTCTTCGACCACGTGCTCTCCATCCGCCTCGTCTCCTTCGAGGTGCTCGTGGAGCGGCTCGGGCGCACGGCCCGCGAGGTCTCGGGGCGCCTCGGCAAGCCGGCGAGCTTCACCGTGTCGGGCGCCGACGAGCGCGTGGACCGCGGGCTCCTCGAGCGCCTCCTCGACCCCCTCGTGCACCTGGTCCGGAACGCCGTGGACCACGGCCTCGAGACGGTGGCCCGCAGGCGCGAGCTCGGCAAGCCCGAGGAAGGGAGCGTCCGCCTCCTCATCGCCCGCGACTCCGAGTCCCTCCTCATCACGGTGGAGGACGACGGGCGCGGGATCGACATCGAGGGGATCCGGCAGGCCGCCGCGGAGCGCGGGCTTTACTCGACGCAGGAGGCCGCCGCCCTGGACCGCGCCGCCCTCCTCGACCTCCTCACGCGCCCCGCGTTCACCACGCGCCGCGAGGTCACGGAGGTGAGCGGCCGGGGCGTGGGCCTCGACGTGGTGCGCTCGGCGGTGGAGTCCCTCGGCGGGCACCTCGAGATGGACAGCGAGAAGGGCAAGGGGAGCCGCTTCACGCTCGTCATCCCCTCGGCGACGACGCTCACGCGCGTCCTCGTCTTCGGCTGGGGCGACGGGGTCCGCTACGCCCTGCCGGCCTCCCAGATCCGGCGCATCTACCCGCTCTCGAGCTTCCCCCTCGTGTGGTCAGGGAGCGACCGGTACCTGCAGGCGGGCGAGGAGCTCCTGCCCGTGTTGAAGTGGCGGCCCGGCCCGGTGGGCCGCGAGGGGGCCGCGTTGCGCATCCTGTCGCAGGGCCGCGACCGGGTCCTCCTCGTCTCGCAGGTCTATCAGGGCGAGCGCGTGGTCGTCATGCCCTGGGGGCATCCGCTGGAGATGGTCCAGGAGTGGATGGGCGGCGCCCTCCTCTCCACGGGGGAGATCGCCTACGTCCTGGACGGGCGCGTCCTGGTGAAGCGTGAAGGAGACTGACGAATGTTCCACCAGATCGGTGCGGAGGACCTCGACGCCCTGAAGGAGGTCAGCAACATCGGGGCGGGCCACGCGGTGACGGCGCTCCACCAGATGACGCACCGCGTCATCACCCTCGAGGTGCCCTCGGTGCGCCTGCTGCCCTTCTCGGAGGTGGCGGAGAACCTGGGCGGGCTCGAGGAGGAGGTCGTGGGCCTGTTCTTCAGGGTCTTCGGCGGCTCGCGGGGCAACATCCTCGTGGTCATGCCGCGGGCCTCGGCGGAGCACCTCCTGGCCCTCCTCTTCGACGCGAAGACGCCGAAGAAGGCCCTCGGCGAGATGGAGATCTCGGCCCTCAAGGAGGTGGGGAACATCCTCACCTCGGCCTACCTCAACGCCGTGGGCACGCTCCTCGACCTGCCGCTCATCCCGTCCATCCCGGCTTTCTCGGTGGACATGGCCGAGGCGGTGGTGGACCTCCTCCTCATCGAGCTCGCCGAAGTCACGCACCAGGCGCTCGTGATCCAGACCGACTTCGCCACGCGCGACAAGTCCTTCACGGGACACTTCTGCCTCCTGCCCGATCCCCACTCCATCGAGACCATCATCGGGGGCCTCGGCAAGCTGCGGCGGGCTCGGGGCGGCCAGGGATAGATGGGCGGTCCGCGGGGACCATCGGCCGGGAATGGTCGGCACGGGCTCTCCTCGCTCGACCACGCCGTCTACGCCCTCCTCGTCCTCGGCCTGGGCTGCATTTTCGCCCTCGCGGCGTGGCTGAAGCCAGACGCCTCGGGAATCGGCACCCATACGGAGCTGGGGCTTCCCCCGTGCGGGTTCTACGTGGTCTTCCACAAACCCTGCCCCTCGTGCGGCATGACCACGGCCTTCGCGTGGATGATGCACGGCCATCCAGGGCTCGCCCTGAGGGCCCAGCCCGCGGGTGTGGCCGTGTTCCTGGCGTCGGCGGCCCTGTTCCTCTACCTGCCGTGGGCGTGGTGGCGGAGGCGGCCGCCCGTGCAGATCCTCGAGACGAGGGGATTCCTCCCCGTGGTCTTGACGCTCATCGCCCTCATCTTGGTGGTGTGGGCCGTGAGGGTGCTATACTGAACGAGGTTCTAAACGGGCCTGCCCCCACGGGCAGGGGCCTGGGGAGTGACGACTAGGGAGGGGGATTCATGACCTACGAGAATCAGAGCTATGAGACGGCACCGCCGCCCCTGCCCGAGAAGGCCAGCGGCATGGCGATCGCGGCCCTCGTGCTGGGCATCCTGGGGTTCTGCTGCTGCGGCATTTTCGCAGGCATCCCGGCGCTCATCGTGGGCTTCATGGAGAACGGGAAGATCAACCGCGGCGAGAGCTCGGCCAAGGGCAAGGGCTTCGCCGTGGCGGGCATCATCCTCGGGTTCATCTCCATCATCCTCGGCTGCCTGCAGATCATCTGGATCGCTTTCTTCGGCGGCCTGAACGTGCTCCAGGGCCTTGCGAACCGGTAGCGAGAAGCAGGACCCTTGCAGTGCAAAGGGGGGACGGCTCCGGCCGTCCCCTTTTTGCGTCGGGGCAGGGAGCAATTAGCCGGGAGCAGAGCGAGGGCGGATCGCACAGGCGGGCTACCAGCTGGCAGCGTGTGGCTTCCGGCAGTTTACCCGACACCCGACACGTGACGCAGGCATCAGGTCTCACGCCCCCGCCTCACGTCTTGCGTCTCCCGTCTCACGTCTCACCTCTAACGTCTAACGTCTAACGTCTAACGTCTCCCGTCTCACTCCCTGCCTACGCCCTCGGGTGGAACTGCTTGTAGATACGCTTGAGGCGTTCCTGCTCGAGGTGGGTGTAGATCTGCGTGGTGCTGATGTCGGCGTGCCCCAGCAGGAGCTGGACCGAGCGCAGGTCGGCGCCGTGCTCGAGGAGGTGCGTGGCGAAGGAGTGCCTCAGCGTGTGGGGGCTGAGGTGCTTCGTGATGCCCGCGGCGCGTGCCGTGGCGGTGATGATGATCCAGACCATCTGCCGCGACAGCGGCCCGCCCCTCGACGTGACGAAGAGCGCCTTCGACTCCTTCTGCTTCAGCAGGGCGGGTCTCGACGAGGAGCGGTAGCGTGCGACCCAGTCCTGCGCCACCTCCCCGAGGGGCACGACGCGCTCCTTGCTCCCCTTGCCCATGACGAGGAGGTATCCCGCTTCGGCGTTGTAGCGGTCGAGCGTGAGCCCGGTGAGCTCCGAGACGCGGATCCCCGTCGCGTAGAGGACCTCGAGCATGGCCCGGTTGCGCAGACCGCGGGGCTCCGAGGCGTCGGGTGTGGCGAGGAGGCGGTCCACCTCCTCGGTGTTGAGGTAATCCGGGAGGTGCTTGAGCGCCCTCGGGGGCTCCACGTTCTCCGTCGGGTCGGACTCGACGCGCCGCTCGAGCACCAGGAACCGGTAGAAGGAGCGGACGGCCACCAGCCGCCTCGCCGCCGTCGAGGACGCGTGGCCGGCCTTTCGCTCCGAGCCCAGGAAGGCGCGCACGTCCTCGCGGCGGACCTCCGAGGGCGCCTTCCGGCAGGAGTCGAAGAAGCGGATCAGGTCGCCGCGGTAGGCTTCCACCGAATTCGGCGAGAGGCCCCGCTCGACCGTCATGTGGTCCAGGAAAAGGGCCACCTCTTCGGGCA
>JBBIUU010000015.1:1938-26101 GCA_037440125.1 Acidobacteriota bacterium | reverse complement strand
GTGCCGAGGAGCGTGACCATCTCCTCCACCATGGCGGGGTTGCCGCAGAGGAAGACGTGCGTGTTCTCGGGCGTGGGCTGGAGGCCCCACGCGTGCCCGATGGCGCCCGAGTTCCACACGCCCTGGACCCATCCCGTGGCCTGCGTCCACGGCACGGGCTCCTCGTCGGGGCTGCTGATGACGGGGATGTACGCGAAGTTCTTGCAGAGGCGCTGGAGCGTGAGGAGCTCGGAGCGGTAGCCCAGATCCCAGGAGTGGCGTGCGCCGTGGACCACGGCGAACTTCCTCGGACCGCCGGGCTCGAGGAGGGTGCGGAGCATGCTCATGTAGGGCGCGAGCCCCGTGCCCGTGGACAGGAGGGCGAGGTTCTGGTCGGGCGGGACGCTGTCCACCGTGAAGAGCCCAGACACCTTGGGGCCCAGCCAGAGCCGGTCGCCGGGCTTCAGGGCGAAGAGGCGCGGCGTGAGGGCGCCCGAGCTCACGAGCGTCACGTAGAACTCCATGAAGTGCCGGTGCTCCGAGGCCGAGGCGATGGAGTAGGCCCGCCGGATGAGCTTGTCGGGCTCCGGCGGCTGGTCCTCGGGCTCCGAGAAGACGTAGCGCGGCGCAGAGGTCGGCATGCCGATGACGATGAACTGGCCGGGCCTGAATTCGGGCAGGCTCCAGTCGTCGGGGACGACGCGCAGGATGATGAGGCCGGGGGCCACTTCGATGCGCTGGGAGACGACGGCGTTGAGCTCGGGCAGGGGCATTCGGGTCCCTCCGGTATCCACACCGGCCGATGGCCGGATTCGGTGCGTGATCAGGGCGCTGCGTCGCGCGGGCCCCTGCGGAGCACGATCGTGACGGGCCCGTCGTTGACGAGCTCCACCGCCATCATGGCCTGGAAGACCCCCGTTTCCGTGGCGACCCCGGCGGAGCGGATCCCCTCCACGAAGCGGTCGAAGAGGGGGGAGGCGAGCTCGGGGCGCTCGGCCTTGGAGAAGGAGGGCCTCGTGCCCTTTCTCAGGTCGCCCACGAGCGTGAACTGGCTGACGGCGAGGACCGACCCTCCCACATCCCTAACGCTGAGGTTCATCTTGTCTTCCGCGTCCGGGAAGATGCGGACCTCGGCGACCTTCCGGGCGCACCAGTCGACCGCCTCGGGGGGGTCGCCGGCCTCCACCGCGGCGAGCGCGAGGAGCCCGGCGCCGATGCGGCCCACGACGTCCCCGTCCACGCTGACGCTCGCCCTGCTGACCCGTTGCAGAACCACGATCAAGGCCTCACCCCTCGCGCCAAAGATAGCACAGGGGCCGCCCCTTGGCGGGGGCGACGCATTCTTGGTATCCTCTACGGTTGGAGGGGGATATGTCCGACGAGCGCTCGTTCACCGTCACGTGTCCGTGCTGCGGCGCCCTGCTGACCATCGACGGGGACGCCAAGCTGGCCGTGCGGTTCGAGGCGGCTCCCTCCACCGAAGAAAAGGCCACCTTCGACGCCCGCCTCAAGACCCTCGAGGAGGAGAAACGCGTCGCCGAGGAGAAATACCAGGAATCGATCCGCGCCGAAAAGAGCAAGAAGGAGGTCCTGGAGAAGAAGTTCCAGGACCTGTTCCAGAAAGCCAAAGAGGGGCCTGCCGGTCCGGTCAAGAGGGACATCGACCTGGACTGAGGCGGACACCCCGGATGCGAACCCAACGCCCTAGGAGGAACCCGATGAGAACCAAACTCGCCATCGCCGCGGTGGCCCTCGTCCTGCTGGCCGCCCTCACGGGATGCAAGGACAAAGGCCCCGGCAAACCTTCCGACATCGAGTACTACGCCTGCGACAGCATGGACAAGGTCGTCCCGGGCGACCTCGTGGCCTTCGATCCCGCCTTCTCCTCCGACGGCAAGGGCTCCCTCAAGGTCACCGTGGACCAGCCCGCCACGGTGAACCTCTTCGAGGTGGCCGCGCCCGGCGTGGAGAACGCCAAGTACATCTACCGCGCCAACGTCAACATGAAGGACCTCCTCGGCGACGTGAACCTGCAGATGGTCATCCACTTCAAGAACGGCGGCGAGGTGAACGCCTACCAGACCGTGAAGGGCCAGGGCGCCTGGACCCCCATGGAGGTCTTCGGAATCGTCCAGAAGGGCCAGAAGCCCGACATGGTGAAGCTGAACCTCCTCATCAGCGGCCAGGGCTCGTGCTGGGTGGACGACGTCCACCTCGTCCAGCAGCCGCTCAGCTAGACGCTCCGGCCTGATTCGAGGCAGCGCACGGGCGCCCGGTGAAAGCCGGGCGCCCTTTGCGTCAGGGTTCAGTAGGTGGACAGGAGCCCGTAGCGGCGAGCGACCCTCAGGCAGAGGGGGAAGGCGACGAGAGCGAGGGGCACGAGGATGACGCAGAAGAAGGCGAGGGCGGCCAGGTCGGGGAGGACCTGCCCGAGGGTCCATCCCTCCAGGAGGAGGCCCCTGAGGCCTTCGAGGGCGTAGGGGAGGGGCAGCAGCTTCGAGAGGGCGGCCAAGGCGGGTGGCAGGACAGCGGGTGGGAAGAACACGCCACCCAGGAGCGCGAAGAGCGCGCCGACGAACGGCGTGATGGGTTCGCCCCGCTTGAACACGAGGAGGAGCGACGAGGCCGCAAGGCCGAGCGCCCCGAAGGCCACCACGGACAGGGCGAGGAGGAGGACGAGGCCGGGGCCGCTCCCCACGTGGAGCTCGAGGCCGAAGAGGAGCGCGATGCCGAGGGTGGCGGCGACCTGGAGCGTCTGGGCCACGAGGTCCCACAGGAGGGAAGCCGCCACGAGGAGGACGGGCCGTCCCGGGGCGCCGAGGAAGACCTCGAGCGTGCCGGTGAGCTGATCCTGCTTGAGCTTCTGGCCGAAGGTGTGGAGCGCCATGTTCACGTAGCCGAGGAAGGCCGTGCCCACGACGAGGTAGCCGAAATACGATCCCCGGTCCCACCCCGCCGTGGTGGGGCTCACGGCGCGCGAGAGGAAGTACCAGAGAGTCACCCCGAAGAGGGTTGCGGCGAGCGTCAGCAGCGCGTTCAGGCGGTAGGAGAGCGCGATGCGCAAATCGCGCAGGAGGATGGCGCGCGCGGGCCAGAGGGCCTTCACGGCGCGCCTCCCATGAGCGCCGGCAGGTCGGCGTCCGACGGAGGCGGCCCGTCGTGGAGGATGCGGCCGCCGCCGAGGACGAGGCAGCGGTCGGCCACGTGGCGGGCCTCGTCGGGGTTGTGCGTCGCGAGGAGGAGGGTCTTGCCCGCGCACGCCGGCCCCCGCAACCACTCCCTGAAGCGCACGGCGGACGGCGGGTCCAGGCTACGAGTGGGCTCGTCCATGAGGAGGACGGGCGGGTCGTTCAGGAGGGCCCTCGCGATGGCTGCGCGCTGGCGCGTGCCCGTGGAGAGGTCCGAAAAGGGTCGGTCGAGCCAGGGGGTCAGCTCGAGGGCTTCCGCCGTCTGGGCCGCACGCCTCGATGCGTCGGCCGGGGAGAGCCCCCAGAGCGCGCCGAAGAAGGCGAGATTCTCGCGCACCGAGAGGCGCCAGTAGAACGAGCGCTCGTCGGGGTGGACCATGCCCACGAGGCGCCGGGTCCCCGCCTCCCGAGAGTCGCGGCCCAGGACCGCCGAGGTGCCCGTGGATGGCGCGAGGTAGCCGAGGATGATGCGCAGGAGGGTGGACTTTCCCGCGCCGTTGGACCCCATCAGGCAGACGCGCTCCCCGGCGGCCACGGCGAAGGTGATCCCCGAAAAAGGCGTCACGGCGGGGCGGGCCCGGCCCATGAGCCACCCGATCCCTCGCGGGAACGCGGGGTAGGAGAAGGCCACGTCCTGGAGTCTCAGGGCCTCGCTCAAGGCTTGGTCGCCTGCGCCGGCTTGTCGCCGGGGGAGGTCAGGAAGACTTTGGCCTGGGCGTTCTCGGGGTCCAGGAGGAGGACCCGGCGGGCCTGCTCGGAGGCTTCGGTCTTCTGGCCCTGGGCGAGGAGGAAGGAGGCGAGCGTCAGGCGTGCGCTCACGTCGGACGGGTCGAGCGAGACCGCCTCCCGGGCCTCCATGAGCGCCCCGTTGCGGTCTTCTAGCCCCCACATGGCCCCCGCCAGGTTGAGGTGCGCCCGGGCGTAAGACGGCGAGCGGGAGATCGCCTTTGCGAAGAGGGCCTTCGCCTCTTCGAATCGATTCTGCTGGAGGTAGAGCACGCCGAGGTTGTTGAGGACCTCGGGGCGGTCGGGGTCGGCGGCGAGGGAGCGCCTATAGTCCTCCTCCGCCTCACTCCGGCGCCCCGCGTTCTGCGCGCTCAGCCCCCGCTGGAACCAGGCTTCGCCCTCGGCCCTGCGCGGTTTGTCGGTCCCCTCCACCCCGCCTGCGGGCGTCCTGGCGGCGGCCTCGGGCGTGAGGGCAGGGGGCTTCGCGCCGGGGGAGGCCCCGGCCGGCGGAGGCTCCGCGGGGGCGGACGGGGGCGCGACCCTGGTCCCCGCGGCAGGCGCCGAGTCGATTCCGGACCTTGAGCACGGCAGCATGACGGGCACGGGGAAGGGCCCTTCCGCCAGGAGCTTTGGCGGCAGGGCGTAGCGCCACTTGAAGGGCGCGCCCTTGTCCCGGCTCAGCCCGACACAGACCCTGTAGCACCACTTGCCCTGGAACATCTTGGCCTGCACGAACACGGGCTGGATGCCCTGGATGGAGGCCACCGTGGGGGCCACTTCGGCGGCGTCGCACAGGAGTACGGCGCTGAGCGTCCAGAGGGTGCCGGGCGCGTTGCCCGAGAGCATGTCGCAGTACGCCCGGACGGCGCCGTCCACATCGCTCGCGGCGAGGGCCTTCCCGGCCGAGGCGTAGCGGTCCGGGTCGTAGAGCGCGGGCTGGTTCGTTCGTGCCGGCAACGCCGCGAGAAGGCATCCGGCCAGCGCGAGGCAGGCCAGGTGCGGAGCGTCTACCCTCCCTCGGCTGGTGCGATCCACGCCGTCCCCTCCCGCCGGACCGTGCGGCCCTCTCGCCCCACCATAGCGGAAATCCGTGCGCGCGGGCAAGGTGGAGTTGTCACGGGTAGGGCCGTGCCGCTATCATCCTCCGCGGAGGTGTCTATGGACTCGCAGAAGGAGAGGAAGAAGAAGGAGGACGCCTGGTTCCACCTGAACGAGAAGAAGCTCCTCGAGAAGCTCCGCACCGAGCGCGAGGCGAGGATGAAGGAGAAGCTCGCTGAGAGCGACCGGAAGCGCCGGGAGGAGCTCAAGAAGGCCCACTGGCTGTGCTGCCCGAAGTGCGGCCACGGCATGGAGACCCGCGATCACAAAGGCACCGAAGTGGAGGTCTGCACCTTCTGCGAGGGCGTCTTCTTCGACCGGGGCGAGCTCGAGCAGCTCCTCGACAAGGAGATCGAATCCCGGAAGAGCTTCTTCTTCGACCTCCTCGGCCTGAGCTGAGCGCGGCGAGCGCTCACATCAGCGAGTAGGGATCGATCTCCACGAGGGTGGCCTTGCCCACGTGCCGGCCCAGGGGGCCGTCCAGGAAGGCCGCTAGGAGGGCCCTGAGGGGCTGCCGGGCGGGCGCCTTGAGGAGGATGTGCCGGCGGTAGACGCCCTCGAGGCGGCCGAGCGGCGGCTCCGTGGGGCCCAGGATCCGGACGCCCTGGGGCGCCTGGGCCCTCAGCCACGCGCCCGCCTCCCGGGCCATCGTCTCGGCCTTGGCCAGGTCCCCGTGGCGGAGCTCGACGCGCGCCAGGGCGCCCACCGGAGGGTAGCCGACCATCCTCCGGTAGCGGATGTCCCGGTCGTAGAAGGCGCGGAAGTCGTGGGCCTTCGAGGCCTGCACCGCGTAGTGATCCACGTGGCACGACTGCAGGATCACGCGACCCGCCGCGGCGCCGCGACCCGCCCTCCCGGCCGCCTGCGTTACGAGCTGGAAGGTCCTCTCCGCCGCCCGGAAATCGGGCATCCCCAGAAGGAAATCGGCGCCCAGGATCCCGACCAGGGTGACGTTGTGGACGTCGTGGCCCTTGGCGACCATCTGGGTGCCCACGAGGACCTGGATCGCGCCCGACTCGAAGTCTCGCCAGAGGGCGTCGTAGGCCGCGGCGGTCCGCACGGCCTCACGGTCCATCCGCCGCACCACGGCCTCCGGGAATTTCGCGGCCAGGACCTCCTCGACCTTCTCCGTCCCCTCGCCGAGGAACTGGAGGAATTCTCCGCCGCACGTGGGGCAACGCGAGGGGACGCCCTCCGAGTGCCCGCAGTAGTGGCACCTCAGGCGCGACACGCGCTTGTGGTAGGTCAGGGCCACGGAGCACGAGGGGCACTGGACGGAGCGACCGCACTCGCGGCAGAGGACGAAGGTGGAGAAGCCGAGACGGTTGCGCAGGAGGATGGCCTGGCGCCCCTCCGCGAGGTTCGCCGCCAGCGCGTCCTCCAGGGGGGCGGTGAGCGTCGCCATGGCGCCCCTCGCGGTGAACTCCGCGCGCATGTCCACCACGTCCACCGGGGGCAGGCCCGCCTCGCCCGTGCGCTCCCGGAGCTCGAGCAGGGTGTACTTGCCCGCCTCGGTCGCGTTGTAAAAGGACTCCACCGACGGGGTGGCCGAGCCCAGCACCACGGGGACCCGCGCGCGCTGGCCCCTCAGGACGGCCATGTCCCTCGCGTGATACCTCGGGAACTCCTGCTGCTTGTAGCTCCCGTCGTGCTCCTCGTCCACGACGATGAGGCGCAGGTCCGCGACAGGCGCGAAAAGCGCCGAGCGGGGGCCGATGACGAACCTCGCTCCGCCCGACGCCACGCGCCGCCACTGCCGCACGCGCTCGTGCTCGTTCATGGAGGAGTGGAGGATGGCGACGTCGCTCCCGAACCGCTCGAGGAGCCTGCGCGCGAGAACCGAGGCGAGCGAGATTTCGGGCACGAGGTAGAGCGCCGTGCCGCCCTCGGCGGCCGCCTGCTCCATGAGGCGCAGGTAGACCTCGGTCTTCCCCGAGCCCGTCACGCCGAAGAGGAGGAAGGTCTCGTGGACGCGCGCGGAGAGCGCGCGGCCCACGGCCTCGACGGCGAGGCGCTGTTTGTCGGTCAGGACGTGGGGTGAGGGCCTGCCGGCGAGCCGCGCGGGAAGGAGGTCGAAGAGCTCCACCCAGCCGGCCTCGGCCATCTCGTGGAGGGTGTGCTGCGGCGCTTTGGCGGCGGCGGCCACCTGGGCGACGGTGGGGAAGCCCCGCTCGCTGAACGACGCCAAGGCCCGCAGGGCCTTGGCGATGGGTGCGGGCATGCCCGGGTCCTCGGCCTGTTCGCGGGCCCGTGTGGCGTCCATCAGGAGCGCCACGCGGTCCCTTCCGGCGTAGCGCCGGCGCGAGGCCCACCGCGTCTCCTCCTCGGCCCAGCCCAGCTGGACCGCGAGGCCGGCGAGGGCGTCCGCCTCGTGCCCCAGGCGCGCCCTGAGGGCGAGGAGCGCGCGGGGTCCCGACGCGAGGGCGTCGAGGAGCGGGCGGAGCTCCGCGGGAGGCTCCCCGGCGGGAGGTGGCTCGGGACGTCGGAACTTGGACCGGGGCTCCGGGTCGAGGCCCGAGGGGTAGGCGCACTTGAGGACCGAGCCCCACGAGACGAGATAGTAGTCGGCGATCCAGCGCGTGAACTCGAGGATCTCCGCCGTGAAGAGGGGGCGGGCGTCGAGGACCTGGTGGAGGGGCCTGAGGCCCTCCTGCTGGGCGCGCCCCGGGTCCTCCACGACGTAGCCGATGGCCTCCCGCCTCGCGAAGGGGACCCGCACGCGGCACCCTGCCTGCGGAGTTCCGACGCCCTCGGGTACGAGATAGGTGAAGGTCCCGCGGTGGGGGAGAGGGAGCGCGACCTGGACCGTGCGCTGGGCGGAGGGCCCCGGCGCGCCCGTGCGGTGCGGGGCCATCAGCGCCCCTGCCGGCCGAGCGCCGCGCCGAGGAGAGCGAGGAGGCTCCCCACGTCGCCGCCCAGCTTTACCTCGAGGACGGGATGGACGAGGGGCGGAGCATCCGCGGGCCACAGCGGCGCCCACTTCACGGCGTCCTTCTCCGTCGTCAGGACGGCGCGCGCCTTCAGCGCCTCGGCGGCCCCGAGGACGAGCGCGACGAGGGAGGGCGCGGGCTCGGCGTGGTCGTCGAAGGGGAGCGCCGCGCCGAGCGTGAGGCCGTGCTGGAGCGCCTGCTCGAAGAACGCTCCCGGGTTGCCGATCCCCGCGAAGGCGACGAGCTTCCCGCCGGCCAGGTCGGCCCAACTCGCGAAATCGCCCTGCCCGCGGGGCCTTGAGGGCCACTCGAAGGTGGCGCCGAGGGTGGGCTTGCCCGCCACGATGGGGCGGAGCGCAGGAGGAAGGTCGCCCGCGGGGCCGCGCGTCACGACTACGGCCGAGGCCCGGCGGGCCGCCCCGAGCGATTCGCGGAGCCGGCCCACGGGAGGGGCGTGGAGGTCGGAGGGGCGCGTCGCGTCCACGAGGAGCAGGTCCACGTCGCGCCTCACCCTCAAGTGCTGGAAGCCGTCGTCGAGGAGGAATACCGAGCTGTCGGGCCTGGCGAGAACGGCGGCCTCCTCGCGGCGTTCGCCCACGGCCACGGGCACGCCGGGCAGGCTGCGGCAGAGGAGCACGGCCTCTTCGCCCACGTCGTGGGCGCGGCTCTCCGGGAGGACAAGGCGCGCGCCCTTCGTCCGCCGGCGGTAGCCGCGGAGGAGGATGCCCGGACGCTCGCCCATCTCCTGCAGCATGCGGGCGAGGTGGATGGTGAAGGGCGTCTTCCCCGTGCCGCCGAAAGTGAGGTTGCCCACGGAGATCGTCGGGAGGCCGAGGTCCAGGCCCGACCGGCCGTTCCGGTAGGCCAGGGCCCGGATCCTGTTCAGGCCGAGGAAGAGCGAGCCCAGGGGCCACAGCGCATAGGCCCAGGCCCTGGTTTCCGAATTCCCAATTCCGAGTTCCGAGTTCTTCAAGGCGCCCCCGCTACATCCCCAAGTATCGCGCATAGAGCGCCCTGGCGCGCGCGGGATCGTCGGTGCGCTGGACGAGGGCGCGGCCGTCGGCGTAGAGGGTCACGGGGTGCCCCTCCCACTCGGTCTGGAGCAGGTACGCGTTGCAGAAGACGGGCGCCAGGGTCTCCAGGCGCCTGGAGAGAGCCGGGAGGTCGACCCGCGTGCCCTTCGGCGCCAGGATCATGATGCCGTCGCGGCCGCAGACTCGGTGCGTCCTCGTGCCCGCCTCCTCCTGCAGAAACTCGAAGCGGCGCGAACCGCAGCACGGGCAACCCGGGTCGCGGGCCGCCGCGACGCGCGCGAAGGAGCCCGTGAGCAGGTCGAAGGAGAGGAACCCCATCGGGAGGAGGTCTCCGCGGCCCGCGAGGAGCTTGAGGGCCTCGGCGGCTTGGAGCGAGGCGGCCACGGCGGCCACGGGGCCGAGGATGCCGGCGGTCTCGCAGGTGGGGGCCGATCCGGGTCTTGGCGCGGCGGGGAAGAGGCAGCGGAGGCAGGGCCCATCACCGGCCCTCAGGGCGGCCACGGCGCCCGACATCCCCACGGCGCCTGCGTAGACCCAAGGTTTCCCGGCCTCCACCGAGGCGTCGTTGAGGAGGTAGCGGGTCTCGAAGTTGTCCGTACCGTCGAGCACCGCGTCGCACTCGGCGAAGAGGCGCCTGGCGAGCTCCGCGTCGAGGTCGGCGTCGAGGGCCTCCAGCTCCAGGTCCGATCGCGCGGCCCGCAGGTGCTCCGCCGCGGCCACCGCCTTCGGCAGCCTGGCCTCGGCGTCGGCCTCCGTGAAGAGGAGTTGCCGCTGGAGGTTCGAGATCTCTACGAAGTCCCGGTCAACCAGGACGAGCCTGCGGAGGCCCGCCCGTGCCAGGAGCGAGGCGCTCGTGCAGCCCAGCGCGCCGAGGCCCACCACCGCTGCGCTCGAAGCCTCGATGCGCTCCTGACCCGCGGCGCCGAGCCACGGGAGGGCCCACTGGCGTCCGTAGCGGGGGTTCATCGGACGAACCGGTGGGCGCGCACGTTGGCTGCGAGGCCCACGAAGAGGGTGAGGCCGATGAGGGAGGATCCCCCGTAAGAGAGGAAGGGGAGCGGGATCCCGGTAGTGGGCACGAGGCCGATGACCATCCCCACGTTGATGACGAGGTGGTAGAGGATAACCGCGAAGGCGCAGCAGACGATGAAGCGGCCCTCCAGGTCCCGCGCCAGGAGGATCGTGCTCGCGAACCGCGAGAGCAAGGCGAGGAACACCGCGAGGAGCGAGATGGAGCCCAAGAAGCCCGTCTCCTCCGCGATGACGCCGAAGACGAAGTCGGTGTGGGGCGCGGGCAGGAAGTTGAGGCGGTTCTGCGTGCCGGAGTACAGGCCCTTTCCCGTAACCTCGCCCGAGCCCACGGCGATGCGCGCCTGATGGACCTGGTAGCCGGCGCCTCGGAGGTTCGTGCCCGGGTTCACGAAGGTGAGGATGCGCTCCTTCTGGTAGGGTTTGAAGAAGGTGAACCACCCGATGACGAAGAGCACCGCGGCGGCCACCATGGCCACGCCCGCCCACTTGAGGATCTGGCCCAGGCTGAGGCGGCTCAGGAAAAAGGCGGCCAGGATCATGGGCAGGAAGGTGGTCGCGGTCCCGAAGTCCGGCTGGAGGAGCGTCAGCAGGGTGGGGAGGCCGACGATGGCGCTCAGCACCCCGAACTCTCGGGGGCCGATGACCTTCTGAGAGAGATCCTTGAGGTAGCCCGCTCCCGCCAGCGCGGCGGCCACCTTCGCGAACTCGGAGGGCTGGAACCCCACGGGTCCCAGGATGAACCACGAGCGGCTCCCCGCCACGGCGTGCCCGAAGAGCATGACGGCCACGAGGACGACGATGCACAGGCCGTAGACGACGTAGCTGTACTCGATCCAGATCTCGTAGGGGATGAGCGTGGCGAGGAGGTAGACGGCGGCGGCCACGAAGCACCACGCCGTCTGCCGCGGCGCCAGCGCGGTGAACTTCGTCCCCGTGGTCGCCGAGTGGACCATGATGGCACCCGCCACGAGGAGGGTCAGGAAAAGGAGCGAGGTGAGGTGGTCCCCGTAGGCGAGGTACCCCTTGAGCGCCTGCCTCACGGCATCACTCCCGTGGGGCTCCCGGGGTCCGCGGGGACGGCGGCGGGGATGCCCTCGGGCACGGGCTGCTCCTCGGGCGCCGGGGGCTCGAGGGGGAGGTCCGTGGGCACCTGGGGCCTGGGCGCGGCCTGGCCGCCGGAGGAGGGGAGGGGCGGGCCCTGGACCTCCTCCGGGTTCTTGCCGAAGAAGAGGTACTCGAGGCCGGCCTTGGCGATCGCCGCACCCACGTCGCCGCCGTGCCCACCGTGCTCCACCATCACGATGAAGGCCACCGTGGGGTTGTTCCGCGGGGCGAAGCCCGCGAACCAGGCATGGTCGCGCTCCCCCTTCTCGAGGGTGTAGGTGTTCTTCCCCGAGCTTGCCTCCACGACCTGGGCCGTTCCGGTCTTGGCGCACACGTCCACGCCCGGGATGCGGCATCCCTTGCCCGTGCCGCCGCCGTTCACCACGCGCCAGAGCCCCTCCTTGATGACGGCGAGCGACCCGGGAGAGATGGACACGGTGCTCATGGCTTCCGGCGGTCCCGACGCGATGTGAGGGCGGATGCGCGTGCCCCCCGTGGCGAGGGTGGCGTAGAAGGACAACAGCTGGAGCGGCGTGACCGTGAGGTAACCCTGGCCGATGCTCACGGGGAGCGTCTCGCCGGGGTACCAGGGCCCCATCCCGCGGGCCTTCTTCCACTCGGGCGAGCCGAGAAGGCCGGTGGTTTCGCCGGGGAGGTCAACTCCGGTCTTCTGGCCGAGACCGAAGAGCGCGCCCCAGCGGTCGAGGCGCTGGATCCCGATGCGGTCGCCCGCGTGGTAGAAATAGATGTTGCAGGAGTTCTGGATGGCCGAGAGCATGTCCACCGCGCCGTGACCCTTGCTGTGGCAGTGGAAGGCGTGCCCGCCATACTCCCAGACGCCCCCGCAAGAAAACACCGTGCTCGCCGTGAGGAGGCCCTCCTCCAGACCCACGAGCGCCACGAAAGGCTTGAAGGTGGAGCCCGCGGGATAGGCGCCCTGGATGGGCCGGTTGAGGAGGGGATGGCGCGGGTCGTTGACGAGGGCGTTCCAGTCCTCGACGCTCACCGACTTGGAGAAGAGGTTCGGGTCGTAGTCGGGGACGCTGACCCACGCGAGGATCTCGCCCGTGTTGGGGTCCATGAAGACCGCCGATCCGGTCTCCTCGCCGAAGGCCCGCTCCAGAATCGTCTGGAGCTCCACGTCCAGGTTGAGCTTGAGCGGCTTGCCGGGGACCGGTTCCTCCTTGAGCCCGACGCTCGGCAGCCTGAGCTTGGGGTCCACGACCTCGCGGCCCGAGCTGTTCACCTGCGCGGTGCGGAGGCCGTTCTTTCCCATGAGGCGGACGTTCGCGGTCTTCTCCACGCCCGCCTTGCCCACTTCGATGAAGGGGTCGTTCTCCTTGAGGTCGAGCCGCTTCGCGTCCTCGGGCGACATGAGACCCACGTAGCCCAGGGCGTGCCCGGCACGGTTTCCGTAGGGGTACTCGCGCCGCAGCTCCATCTCGATGCGGAGCATGCTCAGCTCCGCCTGGTGGGCCTCGATCTTCTGGAGCCACGAGGGGGGCACGTCGCGCGCGAGGACGGCGAGGGAGCCCACGGGGCTCCGGTGGAACGCGGCGGTCACCTCGCCCCTGGTGATCTCGAACCCCAGGATGCGCTTCATGGCGGCGGTGGTGTCGTCCACCGACCCGCCCTTGGCCGAGTCCATCACGAGCGAGAAGCTGACGCGGTTCCGGCACAGCACCGTGCCGTTGCGGTCCAGGAGCATGCCCCGCGGGCTGCGCAGGACGATGTTGCGGGTGTAATTGTTCTCGCTGAGCGAGCGGTAGTAGTTGCCCTGGAGGACCTGCAGGTAGAAGAGCCGCAGCCCGAAGAGGATGAAGACCCCCCACACGAGGACCTTCAGGAAGCCGGCCTTGGCGGGCAGGCTCGCGTCGGGCGATGGGCGGATCATCTCAGGTCCTTCCGGTACAGCCTGCGGGCCACGGGCTCGAGGATGGCCTCGATGAGGGCGGTCAGGATGCTCCCCAGGAGGACGGGAATCCAGAGGGGTGACGCGAGGGGCAGGCCGAGGAGGAGGTAGAGGCCGGCCACCGCGGCCGAATCGAGGACCGAGGCGAAGAGCGTGAAAAGGAACATGGGGAGGACGCTCTGGACGAGGAGCTTGCTCCCCAACCAGCCGAGGAGGTACCCGAGGATGCAGAACGAGAGCCCGTGAAAGCCGAGGAAGGGGGAGAAGTAGGCATCGCTCACGAGACCCAGGCCCGCGCCCCAGAGAACGCCGCCCATCCTCCCCGTGCGCATGGCGAGGCTCACGAGCAGGGCGAGGAAGGGGTTCGCGATGGTGAGGGAGCCCGACACCAGCGGGATGAGCGTCTGGAGCCCCACGGCGAGCAGCAACAGCACGAGCGGAGGGATGAGGCGCCTAGCCACCGGTTTTCCTCAGCAGGAGGACCCAGGTCAGGTCGTCCATCCTGGAGGCGGGCGCGAGGGTGATGCGCTTGAGGTAGTCGCCGCCGTCCTCCACGGAAACCGCCGTGCCCACGCGGAGACCGGGCGGGAAGATGCCGTCCTCGCCCGATGTGGAGAACTGGTCTCCCACGCGCACGTCGGACTCGTTGGAGACCCAACGGACGTCCATGTCGCTGCCCTTGCCCACGGCGACGCCCTTCGCCCCCGAGCGGTCGCAGACCACACCTGCGGCGCTGCTCGGGTCCGTGAGGAGGACGACCTTGTACAGGCCGCCGCTCGCGCCCTGGACGCGTCCGACGGCGCCGCCTGGCCCCATCGCCGCGGCCCCGTCCGGGATGTTGAACCGGCGGTCGCAGGAGACGAGGAGGTAGCGGCTGAAGGGTGCGCCGTACTGGGTGAGCGCGCGGCCGCCGATGACGTCGTAGCCCTGGGGCCGGGGCGCCTGCACGAGATCCCTCAGCGTGAGGACCTCCTTCTCGACGTTCCTCGACAGCTCGAGCTGCCCCTGCAGGACGCGGTTCTCCGCCGCGAGCCGCTCGGCCTGGAGCGCCGCGTCGTGCTGCCAGACGTACGCCTGGAAGCCCTCGCGCGTGAGTCGTGAGGCCGAGTCGTAGGCGTTGAGGAGGGGGCCGAACGCGGCGAGCGCGAGGCTCCCGAGCACGGAGTGGCTCCCCCGCCGCACCTGCAGGGTCAGGAGCACGAAGAACCCGAGCACCAGGAACGTGAGGACGACTTCCGGGCGCCGCGCGGCGGGTTTCAAATCCATGGGAGGCAGTTCCGCGAGAAGGCTATCAGCTGTCGGCGATCAGCTGCCAGCTCCAGCCCAAGACCCAAGACGCATCGCCCATAACCCTTCGGGTCGAACCCAACCGGCCCTTGCCTGTTGCCCAATGCCTACCGCCTATCGCCTGGGCCTTCCTCAGTCGATGGCCACGCGCCTGAGAAGCTCGAAGTCGTCGAGCATCCTGCCGGCTCCCAGACAGACGGAGGAGAGGGGATCGTCGGCGATGAGCACGGGCAGGCCCGTCTCCTCGCGAAGGCGCTTGTCGAGGTTTCGCAGCAGGGCGCCGCCGCCCGTGAGGACGATGCCGCGGTCCACGATGTCCGCCGCGAGCTCGGGGGGCGTCTGCTCGAGGGCCTGCTTGACGGCCTCGATGATGACGCCCACGGGCTCCGAGAGGGCCTCGCGGATCTCCTCGGAGGAGACCAAGAGGGGTTTGGGCAGGCCGTCGATCTGGTCGCGGCCCTTGACCTCCATGGACTCCTCCTTGTCCAGCGGGTAGGCGGAGCCGAGGCGGATCTTGACTTCCTCGGCGGTGCGGTCGCCGATGGCGAGGTTGAAGCGCTTCTTGATGAACTGGACGATGGCCTCGTCCATCTCGTTGCCCGCGATGCGGACCGTCCGGCTGTAGACGATGCCGGCCATGGAGATGACGGCGATGTCGGTGGTGCCGCCGCCGATGTCCACGATCATGTTGCCCGTGGGCTCGGTGATGGGCATGCCCGCGCCTATGGCCGCGGCCATCGGCTCCTCCACGAGGACCACCTCGCTGGCCTTGGCGCGGTAGGCCGAGTCGCGCACGGCGCGCTTCTCAACCTGCGTGATCTGGCTCGGGATGCAGATGACGATCCTGGGCCTGACCACGATCTTGCGGTTGTGCGCCTTCTTGATGAAGTAGTCGAGCATGCGCTCGGTGTGCTCGAAGTCCGCGATGACGCCGTCCTTCATGGGGCGGATCGCCACGATGTTGCCCGGCGTCTTGCCGAGCATCTCCTTGGCCTCTGTTCCCACCGCCTCCACCTTGCTGGTTTTGAGGTTCATGGCGATGATGGAAGGCTCCCGCACCACGATGCCCTTGCCCTTCACGTACACGAGCGTGATCGCCGTGCCCAGGTCGATGGCGAGGTCGTTCGAGAGGAAGGAAAAGGGCGAGCGGAAACTGAAGGGCATACGTTCTCCTATTCGAAAATGGCGACGCCGTTTTTCGTGGATTCCTTGACGCGGTACATGGCCTGGTCGGCCTTCTGGATGAGGAGCTCGGGGTCGTCGCCGTGCTTGGGGAAGCCCGCGAGCCCGAAGCTGGCCGAGATCTTGAAGTCGTAGCCCGGGTCCCTTCGGTAGTCGTACTTCTCGATGGCCTTGCGCAGGCGCTCGGCCACGAGGATGGCGGCGTCGAGGTCGGTGTTGGGCAGGATGAGCGTGAACTCGTCGCCGCCGTAACGCGCGATGATATCCACGTTGCGGACGAGGCGTTTCAGGATGTGGCCCACCACGGTGAGCGTCTGGCTCCCGACGAGGTGGCCGTAGCGGTCGTTCACCGACTTGAAGCCGTCGAGGTCGAGGAAGACCACCGTCACGGGGTAGTTGTAGCGCCGCGCCCTCGTGATCTCCACCTCGAGCGCCTGGTGCAGGTAGCGCGAGTTGTAGAGCTGGGTCAGGTCGTCCACGAGGCTCAGCATCTTGATCTTCTGGAAGGTGAAGGCGTTTTCGAGGGCGATGCCGACCATCTCCGCGAACATGTAGGTGGTCTCGAGGTCCGCCTCGCTGAAGCCCTCGTCCCCTCGCTTGTTCATCATCTCGAGGACGCCGAGGGTCTTGCCGCGGCTCCGCAGGGGCACGCAGAGGACGGACCGCGTCCTGAAGCCCGTGAGGCCGTCCATGCGCTTGTTGAAGAGGGGGCTCTTCGCCACGTCGTTGACGAGCATGGGGCGGCCCGACTGCGCGACGGTCCCGGCGATGCCCTCGCCGAGCTTGAGTTTGATCTCCTTGAGGGGCTTCGCCTTGCTCCCCACGGCCTCGGTGAAGGTGAGGTGCTCGCCCGTCTCGTCGAGGAGGAGCAGGCTCCACGCCTCGGACTGGACGAGGACCTGCACGCGCTCGGCGATGAACGCCGTGAGCGCCTCGGGCTCGAGCATGGAGTTGGCCGTCCGGACCACCTCGGCCAGGAGCCTCAGCTGCTCCGACTTGGTGCGGAACTGCTCTTTGAGGGAATCCAGCTCGTCGCGCCCGGATGCGGCCCCGGGGCGTGCCGCCCGCCGCTCAGTCACCGCGGGACTGGAACGCTTTGCGCCAGATCTTTTCGTTGCCTTCATCGTCGAAGGCCCTCACCTGGACTGCCTGCGTGCCCACGTCGGAGAAGAGCACGATCTTGCTGAAGGTCCCGTCGGCGTTGACGGGGATCTCCAGGTCGTTGACGGAGACCGAGACGCCCGGGTCGGTGGTGCCCTGGAGGATCACCCCGTCCCCGATGGGCGTGGCGTCCACCGCGAGCTTGAGGTCGCGCTGGATCTTCGGGCGCTGGAAGACCTGGAGGATGCGGAACTGGTAGATGGGCGACCAGTAGGCCTTGGCGTCGGGACCCGCGCTGCGGATGCGCCAGTAGTAGGCCCCGGCGGGGAGGCCGTCCACCGCCACGCTCGTGCCGTTGATCTCGCGCTCGGGCGTGAGGAGGCTCGAGAAGAGGGGCTTGGCGGAGAGCTGGAAGACGGTGGTCTTGGAGACGCCGCCCTTCCACTCGAAGGCGAGGGGGTGGCGCGCCGGGTCGTCCACGCGGATGATCTGGCGGTCCTTGGGGAACTCCGCCGCGGGCGGAGAGATGAGGGCTTCGGGCTGGCTGAACTCGGTGGCCGACGTGACGATGCTCACGCCCGTGCTGCCCGCCTCGACGCTCTGGGTCCTGCCCGCCGCCTCGACCTGCGAGGTGCCGGCCAGGACCGCCGTCACGACCTGCCCCGAGGCCTCCTGCGCCACGCCCACGCGGGAGGCGGGGGCCGGGCGGATCTTGGTCGTGTCGGTGACGATGATGCTCTCGTCCTTGGCGGTCATGGTCTCGGGGGTCTGGGTCTCCACGCGGCCCTGCTTCAGGGCGACCTCGATGCGGCTGCCGCCGGAGGCGTTGCCCGAGAGGGCCTGGATGACCACGAGGGAGTCGGGCGAGATGGACTGGAACTGGTTGTTGTGGTACTTGATGCGCGCGTACCCCGGCTGGCCCGTCTTGATGATGTCCCCGTCCTCCAGGATCATGTTGTCCTTGGCGGGGCCGAAGAGGTGCTGGCCGATGCGCTTGACCTCCACCGAGCCTTCGGAGCTCACGAGCACGGCGAACTTCTGGTTCTGCGGGGAGGCCCCGCGGGCGTTCTTGAGGGTCTCGAGGGTGTCTCCCGCCACCGCGAGGGCCTTGGCGTAGTGGCCCTGCGAGTACTCGGCGCGCGCCTCGCCGATCATGGTCTTGGCCTGGCTGATGGTGGACTTGACCTCCGGGCTCGCGTCCGGCATGTCGAGGGCGTCCAAGGCATTCTGCGCCTTGGCGATGGCGCGCTCCGCCCTCACCTGGGGGTTGCCCTGGTAACGCCAGTAGAAGAAGGCGCCTCCCACGACCCCGGCGACGGCCAGGATCCCGAAGGCCACCAGGAAGATGTCCTTGTACCGGACGGTGAACCAGTCGAGCTCGCGCTTGGCCATGGGTAAAACCCTTTCTCCAATCCGAGCCATATTACCGCATTACGCCCTCGCGCTCAAGGAAATCCGGCCGAGGCCACGGGCTGTCTCCGGGGCCCGACGGCTTGCCCCTGGAGGAGGTTACCTCCCATAATATTCTGCTCTGGAGGATAGCGCATGAGTCCCCGCAACCCCAATACCCCTCCCAGCGCCTCATCGACCCCCAGGCTCTTCTGGGGGGTCCTCGTGGTGGCCGCCGCCCTCCTGGCCCTCTACCTGGTGAAGGCTGGGGTGATCCGGAGCCCGTCCGCGGCTCCGCCCAAGGCCGCTTCCACCCGCACAGAAGCACCCGCCGGGTCCCTGAGACTCTCCACGGACCCCGCCAAAACACTCTCTCTGGACTCCCTGAAGGGTAAGGTGGTCGTCCTGCACTTCTGGGCCACGTGGTGCCCCCCGTGCCGCGCCGAATTCCCCAAGTTCGCCCAGTTCGCGGCCGCGACCAAGCCCGACGACCCCTGGGTCGTGGTCCCCGTATCCATCGACGACAGCACCGAGCCGGTGGGGCCCTATCTGAGCAAGCTCCCGGAGCGGTTCCCGGTCTACTGGGATGACGGCGCGGCATTGGCGAACGCCCTGCAGGTCTCGGCCGTCCCCACGACGGTCCTCCTGGACAAGGCCGGCAGGGTGGCCTCCCAGGACGTCGGCGTCGCGGACTGGTCGGCGGCCGGCCTCCCCGCCAAGGTGAAGGCACTCAGCCATGAATGACCTGACGCTGGTGTCCGACACGCAGGTCCGGGGCCAGGTCTACATCGGGGGGGCCTGGTTCGAGCGCGACGAGCGCCTCCAGACCCTGAACCCCGCGACCGGCGAGCCCATCGGCTCGGTCCCCCTGTGCACCCGCGGAGACGTGGAGGCCGCCGTGGCCGCGGCGCGGAAGGCTTTCCCAGCCTGGTCGCAGACTCCGGTGAACAAGCGGTTCGCACACCTGGACGTCCTGCGCAGCATCCTCATCCAGGAGGGCGACGCGCTCGCCTCCCTCGTCACGCAGGAGAACGGCAAGCCCCTCGCGGAATCCCATTCCATCGACGTCGGGGGTTCGCTGGACTACCTGACGGGGCTCCTGAAGGGAGGACAGGCCTACCTGGAAGACCTCCGCGTGAGGGCCACGAATCCGGTCATGTGGGGTAAGCGCCTGACGGTCCGCCGGGCGCCCCTGGGCGTGGTGGGGATCATCTCCCCCTGGAACCTGCCCCTGGCCATCCCCCTCGGCCAGATCCTGCCCGCCCTGGCCGCCGGGAACACGGTGGTCTTCAAGCCCTCCGAGCTGACGCCCCTCGTCGGGGTGAAGATCGCGGGGATGATCCACACGGCGGGGTTCCCGCCCGGTGTGTTCAACCTCGTGACGGGGGACAAGGAGACGGGCGCCTCCCTCGTGGATGCTCCCATCGACGGGCTCCTCTTCACGGGCTCGACGGCCGTGGGGCACCGCATCCAGGCCCAGCTCGCGACGAGGCCCGTGATGACCGAGATGGAGCTCGGCGGCAAAGACGCCTTCCTCGTCCTCCCCGACGCCGACCACGAGCGCACCGTTGCGGGAGCCCTCTGGTGCGGCCTTTTCGGGACCGGTCAGGCGTGCTCCTCCTCGGAGCGCTACTTCGTGCCGCGCTCCTGGATGCCCCGGTTCGCGGAGGAGGTGGCCCAGCGCGCCGCGGGGCTCAAGGTCGGGGACGGCATGGACGAGTCGGTGCAGGTGGGCCCGCTCGTCTCCGAGGAGCAGCGCGCCCGCGTCGAGGCCCAGGTGGAGGACGCCGTCGCCAGGGGCGCCAAGGTCCTCTGCGGGGGCCGCCGCGCCGAGCGCCCCGGCTACTTCTACGAGCCTACCGTGATGGTGGACCTGCCCCTCGACTGCAGGCTCATGCGGGAGGAGACCTTCGGCCCCGTCATCCCCGTGGTGCCCTACGACGACCTGGAGCAGGCCATCGCGTGGGTCAACGACACGCCCTTCGGACTGTCGGCCACGGTCTGGACCGCCGACGTCGAGAGAGGGGAGAGCTTGGCGCGCCGGATCCAGGCGGGCTCGGTCTGGATCAACGACTCCTCCTTCACGCACAGCCAGGCGCAGTGTCCGTGGGGCGGCGTGAAGGCCTCGGGGAAGGGCCGCACCCACTGGCTGGGGTCCCTCCACGAGCTCACCACGCCCCAGCTCGTGGGCTCGGAGAAGCGCTCCGCAAGACCCGAGCTGTGGTGGTACCCCTACGGGCGCGATTCCGTCGAGATGTTCTCGAGGTTCCGGGTGTTCTCCGGCGAGGGCCTGCTGGGCAAGGCCCTCCACGCGCCCATGCTCCTGCGCGCCCTGTTCAAGGTCCGGGGGTCCCGCTGACATGCTCCGCATCGGCATCACCGCCGACTGGAAGGAGGAGGCCGGGCACCGCCGGATGGTGCTCAACGCCGAGTACGCCGAGTGGATCCTGGACGCGGGGATGTCCCCGGTGGTTCTTCCGTCCCTCCCCGGGTCCGAGGACCGGGCCCTCGAGGGTGTTTCGGGCATCCTCCTGACGGGGGGCGGGGACATCCGGCCCCACATGTACGGCGCCGATCCCGAGCCCCTGCCCGAGGAGTGCTTCTCGCACGGGGACCGCTCGGCCTTCGAATTCGCCCTCGTCTGGCGCTCTCTCCGCATCGGCATGCCCCTCCTCGGCATCTGCCTGGGCTGTCAGACGCTGAACGCCGCGGCGGGCGGGGACCTCATCCGCCACCTCGACGACCCGCACCTCCGCCACCGGCGGAAGACGCCCGGCTCCTCCGCGCCGAGGCATCGCCTGCACGTGGCCCCGGGCACCTTGGCCGCCGAGCTCTATCCCAGCGAGGACACGCGCGTGCTTTCATCCCACCATCAGGCCGTGGGCAGGCTGGCGCCGGGCTGGCGCGCCACCGCGTGGGGTCCCGACGGCGTCATCGAGGCCATCGAGAACCCCGCCTTCCCGCACGCCCTGGGCGTCCAGTGGCATCCCGAGCGGACGCCCCAATCGCTCCTCTCCATCCGCCTCACCGCGTGGGTCAGGGCGCAGGCGGCGGCGTACGCCAAGCGCCACGCAGGCGGCTAATTCCTATGTCGGTCATTCTTCTTTCTCCAGCTCGCCAGCTCTCCAGCTCCCCAGCTCCATCATCATGAGAGGCCCGCGCCCCCACGACCCCGACTTCGAGGCGCTCCTAGGCCCAGGCAGCCCGCTGGCGCGGCAGGCCTACTACGAGCACCGGCCCGGCCAGATCGAGATGGCCCGCGCGGTGTGGCAGGCCCTCAAGGACGAGGAGATCCTCCTCGCTGAGGCGGGCACAGGGACGGGCAAGAGCCTGGCCTACCTCCTTCCGTCCCTCCACCTGGACCGGAGGGTCGTCGTCTCCACGGGGACGAAAGCCCTCCAGGAGCAGCTCGCGCGCAAGGACCTCCCGCTCTGCGAGCGGATCCTCGGGAGGGCGGTTCGCGCCGTCACCGTCAAGGGCCGCGCCAACTACCTCTGCCTCCACTACTGGCGCCAGTTCAAGGCCCAGCCGCTCTTCGCGAATGCGGAGGAGGGAAGGCACTTCAAGGCGCTCTCCGATTGGGCCGAGGAGACCGCCACGGGCGACAAGGCCGAGTGGGTCGGCATCCCCGAGGACCTGCCCTCGTGGCGCGAGGTCAACGCGCGGGGCGAACGCTGCCTGGGGAGCCACTGCCCCCTCTACACCGAGTGTTTCGTGGTCATCCTGCGCCGGCAGGCCGAGGCCGCCGAGGTGGTCGTGACGAACCACCACCTCCTGTTCGCCGACCTCGCCCTCAAGAACCGTTGGGACGCGGCGGCCCTGCCGGAGTACGCGCACCTCGTGCTCGACGAGGCGCACGAGGCGGAGGACTCGGCCACGTCCTTCTTCGGGACGAGCGCGAGCAAGCGCATGCTCCAGGAGTGGATCGCCGACTGCACCAAGGCGTTCAGGGGGGAGGGCGGCGAGCGCGTCGCGGGGGCGCTCGCAGACGCCGGTCAGGCCATGCAATTCTTCTTCGCGCGCTTCGAGGGCCCGGAGCGGCGCGAGGCCCTCAAGCGCGGTGCCCTGGATGCCGATGTGGAGCGCCTGCGGGACAGGCTGGGGCAGCGCCTCGACTCGGCCTCGCTCGCGCTCGAGGCGCAGAAGGACGGGGAGGAGGCGCTCGGGCTCCTCGAGCGGCTCGAGGCGTGGCGCGAGGCCTTCGACTTCGCCCTCGACGCGTGCGACGACGGCTTCGCCCGCTGGATCGAAGTCCGCGGGCGGAACGTGGTCCTCGGCTCGAGCCCCATCGACGTCGGGCCGCTGCTCCGCGATCACCTCTTCTCGCACCTCAACAGTGCGGTCCTGACCTCGGCGACGCTCACGGTGGGCGGTACGTTCGACTACCTGAGATCGAGGCTGGGCGTTCCCCCGCGGGCCCAGGAGCTGAAGGTCCCGAGCCCCTTCGACTACGGCGAGCAGGGCCTCTTCTACGTGCCCTCGCGGTTCCCCGACCCGATCTCGGAGGACTTTCCGGACGCCCTCTGCGAGGCCGTCACGGAGCTCGTGTGCCTGTCGCGCGGGCGGGCTTTCGTCCTGTGCACCTCGGTCAAGAACATGCAGCTCGTGGCTCAGGCGCTCGACGGCCGCGTGCCCTATCCGGTCCTCATGCAGGGCGACGAGCCCAAAGGCCAGCTGCTCGAGCGCTTCCGGGAGGCCGGCAACGCCGTGCTGGTGGCCACCTCGTCCTTCTGGCAGGGCGTGGACGTCCAGGGCGAGGCGCTCTCCCTGGTCGTCCTCGACAAGCTGCCCTTCGCGGTGCCCAGCGACCCGCTGACGCAGGCGCGCATCGACCACCTGCGGGCCTCGGGCGAGGACCCCTTCAACGGCTACCAGCTACCCTCGGCCGCCATCCTTCTCCAGCAGGGCGCGGGCCGCCTCATCCGCTCCACGAGGGATCGGGGCGTCGTGGCGTGCATGGACGTGAGGCTGAGGCGCCGGGGCTACGGACGCCTCCTCATGGCCTCCCTGCCGCCCTTCAGGCTGGCGTCGGAGCTCGACGAGGTGGAGGCGTTCTTCGCGGGCGCCCCCGAGGACTGAGCCGGGTCCGCTTCGGATCCCTACGTCAGGTCGCTGGTGCACTGGCCGCACTTCTTTGCGGCGAGCGGAATCGCGCTGCAGCAGTAGGGGCACTCCTTGGTGGTGGCCGGCGGCGGGACCTCGGCCCTCTTCAGCTTGTTCACCGACTTGACGAGGAGGAACACGGCGAAGGCGACGATGAGGAAGTCCAGAACCGCGTTGATGAACACGCCGTAGTTGATGGTCGCCGCTCCGGCCGCCTTGGCCGCCGCGAGCGTGTCGTAGGATTTGTCCGAGAGGTTGATGAAGAGGTCGCTGAAGTTCACGTTCCCCATGAGCTTGCCCAGGGGCGGCATGAGGAGGTCCCCGACGAAGCTCGAGACGATCTTGCCGAAGGCGGCGCCGATGATGATGCCCACCGCCATGTCCATGACGTTGCCCCTCGCGATGAACTCCTTGAACTCCTTCCACATGGTTTCACCTCCTCGAGACGGCCTGAGGGACGGTCCACGTTCGCGTAAGGGGCAATCATAGGCCAGTGCGCCGAGGTCTTCCAGGGCAGGATTCCCTGGGCGGCCCCGACGAGAGGGGCGCCCCGGAGCGTGGGCCCGCTCCGGGGCCAGGGGAGAGGGGGGGCAGATGGGTGCGGATCAATTGACCACGAACCCGATGGCCTCGGCCCGGCCGGGCGCTCGGCACACGTCGAGGGTCCTCACCACGGCCTCGTACTTCACGCCGTCCTCCGCGTCGAGGAAGAGGGTCTTGTCGCCCCGGGCCGCGTAGATCGACGTGAGCCGGGCCCCGAGGTCGCCCTCCGGCACCTCCTGGCGGTTCAGTGCCATCCTTCCGTCCTTGAAGAGCTGGAGGACGATGGCCGTCGAGGGGCCGTCCCCGTCCTTCTTGGGGACGAGCGCCTGGAACCCCGTCTGGAGGACCGGGGTGATCACCATGAAGATGATCAGGAGCACCAGGAGGATGTCCACGAGCGGCGCGATGTTGATGCCCGCCGGTCTCGCGCCCTTCGTCGCATTCCCGTTCATGGTCCACTTCCTCTCAGGGAGAATCGCTCTCGGCCTGGCGCATGACGGTTCCGACCGCGTCCGCGCGCTGCTTCACGATGAGGGCGATCTTGACGAACCCGGC
>JBBIUU010000015.1:0-1838 GCA_037440125.1 Acidobacteriota bacterium | reverse complement strand
GCTCTCATGGCGGCCTCCTCGCCCCGTTGGACCGGAGGCTACCGCCGTCGGTTCCGCCCGCAAAAGGAGAGGGCGGGGATCGCTCCCCGCCCTCATGGTCCTTCTCTCGACTCTGGGCTCACCGCTCACGGCTCACCGCTCACCGCTCACCGCTCACGGTCTACCGTCTTCTTGCTACTTCATCTCCACGTCGGGGATGCGCATGTCGTAGAAGGAGCGCCACACGAAGACCAGGGAGATCACGAAGAAGCAGAAGGCCGCAACATGGGCCGTCATGGGGGATAGCCCGATGGCGAGCTCCACGGCGAGAAGGCCGAAGAGGGTCGTGAACTTGATGATGGGGTTCATGGCCACGGAGGAGGTGTCCTTGAAGGGGTCGCCCACGGTGTCGCCCACCACGGTGGCGTGGTGCAGGGCTGTGCCCTTCGCCTTGAGCTCCGTCTCCACGAGCTTCTTGGCGTTGTCCCAGGCGCCGCCGGCGTTGGCCATGAAGATCGCCTGATAGAGGCCGAAGAGGGCGATGGAGATGAGGTAGCCGATGAAGAAATAGTGGTTCACGCAGGCGAATGCCAGGGTGGAGAAGAACACCGCGAGGAAGATGTTGAACATGCCCTTCTGCGCGTACTGCGTGCAGATCGCGACGACCTTCTTGGAGTCCTCGACGGAGGCCTTCTCGGCGCCGCCGTCGAGCTTGATGTTCTTCTTGATGAACTCCACGGCACGGTAGGCTCCCGTCGCCACGGCCTGGCACGCCGCGCCCGAGAACCAGAAGATGATGGCGCCGCCGGTCACGAGACCGAGGAGGAAGAGCGGGTTGAGGAGCGAGAGCCCCTCCTTCACGTCGCTCTCGCCGAACTTCCCGTTGAGGAGCTGGATGATGGAGAAGATCAGGGTCGTGGCGCCCACGACGGCCGTGCCGATGAGCACCGGCTTGGCGGTGGCCTTGAAGGTGTTGCCCGCGCCGTCGTTTTCCTCGAGGAACATCTTGGCTTCCTCGAAGTCGGGCTTGAAGCCGAAGGTCTTCTGCAGGTCCGCCTCGATGCCGGGGAGGGTCTCGATGGTGGAGAGCTCGTAGACCGACTGGGCGTTGTCGGTGACCGGGCCGTAGGAGTCGACCGCGATGGTCACGGGGCCCATGCCGAGGAAGCCGAAGGCCACGAGGCCGAAGGCGAAGATGGCCGGCGCGGCCATGAAGGCGCCGAGGCCGAAGGTGCTCACGTAGTACGCGCCGCCCATGAGGGCAACGATGCAGAGCCCCATCCAGTAGGCGGAGAAGTACCCCGCCACGAGGCCGGAGATGATGTTGAGGGAGGCTCCGCCCTCCTTGGAGGAGGTGACGACCTCGCGCACGTGCCCCGAGTTGGTGGAGGTGAAGACCTTGACGAGCTCGGGGATGAGCGCGCCGGCGAGCGTGCCGCACGTGATGATCGTCGAGAGCTTCCACCACAGGCCGTCCGGCAGGTCGGAGATGAGCATCTTCGAGAGGAAGTAGGTCATGGCGATGGACACGACCGAGGTCAGCCAGACGAGCGAGGTCAGGGGATGCTCGAAGTTGAACTTCTTCGAGTCGCCGTACATGGCCTTGGCGACGAGGCCGTTGATCCAGTAGGAGAACGCGCTCGTGACGATCATGCCCACGCGCATCACGAAGATCCAGACGAGGAGGGCCACCTGAATCGAGGGCTCCTTCACCGCGAGGAGGATGAACGTGATGAGCGCGACGCCCGTGACGCCGTAGGTCTCGAAGCCGTCCGCCGTGGGGCCCACGGAATCGCCGGCGTTGTCGCCCGTGCAGTCGGCGATGACGCCGGGGTTGCGGGCGTCGTCCTCCTTGATCT
>JBBIUU010000014.1:16074-44232 GCA_037440125.1 Acidobacteriota bacterium | reverse complement strand
GATCCAGGAGGTCTACCGCCTCCAGGGCGTCAACATCAACGACAAGCACATCGAGACCATCTCCCGCCAGATGATCCGCTGGATGCGCGTGGAGGAGGTCGGCGACAGCCACTTCCTCGTGGGCCAGCAGGTGGACCGCTTCGAGTTCCAGCGCGAGAACAACCGCGTCATGGAGGAGGGCGGCGTCCCCGCCGTGGGCCGTCCCCAGCTGCTCGGCATCACGAAGGCGGCACTGGCAACCGACTCGTGGGTCTCCGCGGCCTCCTTCCAGGAGACCACGAGGGTCCTCACCGAGGCGTCCATCAACGGTGCCACCGACTACCTGCGCGGCCTGAAGGAGAACGTCATCCTCGGCCGCCTCATCCCCGCGGGCACGGGTTTCTACGCCTACCACGACGTGGAGGTCGAGTTCGACCCCACGGTCAAGCCCAAGGAGGAACTCGTCCGCGAGCACTTCGCGACCGATCTGCCCACCGAGCTCTCCGTCCAGCGGCTCCTCGAGGAGCACCACGCCCTCAGCGCCCGCGAGGGAGATGCCGCGGCCTCCGAGGAGGGCGAGGAGTAGTTCTCCCTGCCGGCACCACGCTCAACAGAGGGCGGCCTTCGGGCCGCCCTTTTCTTTTACGAGGGCGGCCGTGCCACGGAAGCGAGCGAGCCGGGGAGCCGGAGAGCCAGAGAAGGGTGAAGGGAAAGAGCCGGGGAGCCGGAGAAGGGGGAGCCGGGGATAGAGACTCAAGGAAACGGGCCTAAGAAAAAGCTCAAGTGGACAAGTCGCGGTCCAGCTGAAGGTTCAGGTGACTTGTGCGTCCCATCTGACGTGCGCCTTGCCTAAGGGGTTGGACCTCGCTCCCCTCTCCGGCTCCCCGCCTCTCCGCCTCTATTTCTTCTGCTGTGCCATCAGCGTCTGGCTGAGGTGCTCTGCGATGGATCGGAAGACGCGCATGCCGAGGTCGGGCTCGCTGGAGAGGGTGACCTCGAGGTGCTTGGCGGGCAGGAAGAGGAGGTGCGTGGGGCCCTGGGCGACGAGGGCGTTCGTACGGGGCGGCCCCTGGACGAGACAGCCCAGGCCGACGTAATCGCCGCGGCCCAGGAAGCCCACCGCGAGGTCCATGTCCGCGGGGTCGGGCGTGATGGTGAGGCCGCCCTCGAGAACGACGAAGAGGCCGTCCGAGGGCTGGCCCGCCTGCAGGAGCACGTCGCCCGTGCTCTTCTCCATGACCGTCCCGATGGCCCACAGACGGCGGAGCTCGTCGAGGTCGAGCCGGTGGAAGAGGCTGCAGTCTCTCAGCGGCGTCAGGTCGATGGCCGCCTGCTGGGGAGGCGGCGGGGGCGGGGGCGCCGAGGAGGCCGGGCGCGCGGCGGAAGGGGGAGCTGCGGGCGGGGGTGTGGCCTGCGACGCCGGCGCGGCCTTCAGCGGAGGAGCCTTGCGCGGCGCGGGGCCCTGGCCTGAGGGGGGCGGGGCCTTGGAAAGTCTCTCGAGCCGTGCCCTCACGTCCTTGTAGTCGAATCGCGTCTTCTGGAGCCGGAGGTAGAGATCCCCGGCCTTCTCGGTCTCGCCCGCGAGCTCCAGGAGGACCGCGAGCTGGTAGAAGGCCTCGATGGCCTCGTCGCTCCGGATCTCCATCTCGGCCAGGGGTGCGAGGAAGCTGAGGGCCAGGTCGCGCTCGCCCTTCTGGAAGAGGATCTTGCCCGCGAGCAGGCGGCACTGAGCGAACTGGCGGTGCTTGGGGGCGATTCCCTGGAGGAGCGGGAGCGCGAGGTCCTGGCGCCTGGCCTTGAGGTAGAGGGCCGCGGCCTTCACGGGGTCGTCCCCCCGCTCGAGGCACCGGGCAGCGTCGAGGAACTCCCCGTCCTCGCGGTAGATGTCCGCGGCGTTCTCCCACGCGTTGGCCTTCTCCAGGTGCTGGGCGGCGAGGGAGCGCTGGCCGGCCCTCATGTAGAGGTGGGCCGCCTCCTCGTTGAGGCCCGCCAGGCTAAGGCACTGGGCGGCGCGGTTGTCCTCCCCGACCCGGCGGAAGGCGTCCGCGGCCACGGCGTAGTCGCCCGCCTGGAAGAGGGTCTCGCCGAGGGCCCTCCGGGCCTCCTCGGTGCGGGCCTCGTCCAACAGGATCCAACCCTCCGAATGGCCGCCCTTGAGGTAGAGCTGGGAGGCCCCGGCGAAGTCGCCGACCTTCATGAGCCGCCAGATGGGGCCTTCGGGGAAGGGGTCCGGGGGCGGCGGAGGCGGGGGTTCGGGTTTGGTGGGTACCGGAACCGGCGCGGGAGCCGGCTTGGGCTGGAGGGCCTCCATGGCCTTGCGGTGCTGTTCCAGGGCCAGCTCGGCCCGCGTGGAGTCGCCCACGAGGGTGTAGATGTCGGAGGCGCGCTTCCAGTCCTTGAGGAGCATGAAGAGCCGGGCCGCGTCGAGGGGCTTCCCGGCCTTCATGTAGCACTCGGCGGCGGGTTTGAAGGCCTTCACGCAGACGAAGGCGCGCGCCGCGGAGGCGTACTCGCCCACGGCCAGGAAGGCCTCGGCGGCCTCTTTGTAGGCGCCCCGCTCCAGAAGCTCTCTCGCGCTGACCGGCTGGTCGACCATGGACCCGGCTCCAACCTCAAATTATAGGCCATTTGGGGACGGAGCAGGTGAGTAGGGGATTGGGTGACCGGGGGACAAGGTGATCAGGTGATCCGGGGATCGGGTGATCTGGGGAGCATGTGATCTGTCGCCGCGAGGAGTCCGAGTCTCGCGGTCCTATTCTCCGGGAACCGGTAATCGGCTCATGCGACCGCAGGTCTGTTCGATAACCCGATCACGGGATTACCAGGTCACCAGCCCCCGCAGGGCCCCTTCGAAGCCTTACCCCGCGGCGTGGAGCGCCGTGGCGGGTTCGAGGCGGGCCGCCTTCATGGCCGGGTAGAGGCCGAAGCTCACGCCCATGGCCACGGAGAGCCCCGTGGCCCAGACCGTGGCCTGCCACGGCCACACGGAGGGCCAGCCCATGAGCCTGCACGTCAGAATGGTCCCGCCGAGCCCGATGAGGACGCCCGCCAGGCCGCCCATGGCGGCGAGGGTGCCGGCCTCGAGGATGAACTGCGTGAGGATGTCGCGGCGGCGCCCACCGAGGGCCCGCCGCAGGCCGATCTCCCGGGTCCGCTCGCGGATGGAGATGAGCATGACCGCGAGGATGCCGATGCCGCCCGTGAAGAGGGAGACCCCGGCCACGCTGCCCACGAGGACGGTGAAGGCCTGGCTCGTGTCCTGAGCGGACTGCATGAGCTGGGCCTGGTCCTGGATGGTGAAGTCGTTGTCGGCGTCCGCCTTGAGCCGGTGGCTCTTCCGGAGGATGGGTGCCATCTCCTCGGGGAGGGGCTTCATGACCTCCTCGTCGGTGCACTGGACGAGGATGCTCTGCACGTAGGTCACGTGAAAGACGCGCGTCATGGCCGTCGAGAGGGGCGTGTAGATGATGTCGTCCTGGTCGTTGCCGCTGAGGTCCTGGCCGCGCGCCGAGGCGACGCCGATGACCTTAAACAGGACCTTGTTGATCTCGAGGGTCTGCCCCACGGGATCCGCCCCGAGGAAGACGTTGGTCACCACCGTGGGGCCCACCACGCAGACGCGGGCCATGGCCTTCTCCTCGACGGGGGAGTAGAGGCGGCCCCTGTCGGCGGTGATGCCGCGGATGGTGAAGATCGAGGGCTCGGCGCCGGCCAGGGAGGTCCTCGTCCGGACGTTCTGGTAGCGCGCCATGACGCCCCGCTGGTAGAAGCCGCAGGCGAGATCCACGCCCTGCCCCGCAAGGCGGCGCTCGATGAGGCGCACGTCGGTGGTGGTGAGCGTGGTGTAGGAGGAGACCTGCCTGGGGCGGCCGCCGATGTTCCGGAAGCGTCCCGCCTGGACCACGAGCAGGTTCGTGCCCATGCCCTTCACCTTGCCGACCACGTCCTCCTCGGCGGCCTTGCCGGCGCCCACCATGAGGACCACGGCGGCCACGCCGATGGCGATGCCCGAGCTCGAGAGGAGCGTCCGGAGCTTGTGCCCCAGGAGGACTTCGAGGGAGATGCCCAGGGTGCGGGTGAGGTTCATGGATGGAGTCCTCTGCAAATTCGGAATCCGGAATTCGAAATTCGGCAAAAGGACAAAGAAACCGAGACGGTGTTTCCGCTTTCCGCTTTCCGCTTTCCACTTTTCATCTCAGCGCCTCCACCGGATCGAGCTTGGCGGCCCGTCGCGCGGGCTGGACGCCGAAGAAGAGGCCCACGACGGAGGAGAAGAGCGCCGCGTAGGCGAAGGTCTTCCAGGTGACGGCCATGGGCATCATGGGGAAGAGCTTGGGGATGAGGAGCACGGGGATCAGGCCCAGCAGGACGCCGAAGGCCATGCCCAGAAGGCTCACGAGTACCGACTCCGCGAGGAACTCGGCGAAGATGTCGCGGCGGCCGGCGCCGAGGGCGCGCTTGAGGCCGATCTCGGGCACGCGCTCGCTGACGGTGAGGAGCAGGATGTTCATGAGGACCACGCCGCCCACGATGAGGGCCACGGCGGCGAGGGCGCCGCCCACGAGCTCCGTGGTGCGGGACATGCCGCGGATACGCTGGGCGATGAAGTCGGGCGTCCGGATGGTGAAGTCGTCGTCCTCGCCCGGGTGGATGCGGTGCCGCTGCCGCATGAGGGCCGTGAGGTCCTCGGTGGCGGGACCCACGTCGGCGGCCTGCCGGACGTTGATGCGGAGGGTGCGCACGCTGTCCGTGTGAAAGACGCGGCGCATGCCCGTGGAGAGCGGGATCCAGAGGCGGTCGTCCATGTCGAAGCCCATGGTATTGGTGCCGCGCGGGGTGAGGACCCCCTTCACGGTGAACTGGACCTTGTTGATGAGGAGGCGCTGGCCCACGGGGTCCTGGTCGGGAAAGAGGTTCCGGGCCACGGTCGCGCCCAGGACGCAGACGCGGGCCAAGGAGCGCTCGTCATCCTCGTCGATGGGGTCGCCCGAGGCCACGTACCAGTCGAAGGCCTGGGGGAAGTTCGGATCGCAGGCCATGACGTCGGTCTGGCCGCTCTGGTCGCCGGCTTTGATGGGGGTGTCGTCCTGCATGATGAGGGCGGCCACCACGGCCTTGTCCGCGAGGCGATCCCGCACCGCCGCCACGTCGTCCATCTTGAGCGTGGAGCCGGAGGAGGCCCGCCCGCCCATGCCCATCATCTGCCCGCCTCCGGCCCGGAGCATCATGCTCGTCGGTCCGAAGGTGTTCATGATCTCGGTGATGCGCTTCTCGACTCCGGCGCTCAGGCCGACCACCGCGGTGAGGAGCATGATGCCCACGGCGGTGCCGAGCATCATGAGGAAAGCCTTGCCCTTCTGGCTCCAGAGCGCGCCCGCGGCCTGGCGCGAGAGGCGCAGGACGCGGGCGGGTCCCACGAACCTCCCCACCCGGGGTGCTGCCGCCTCGGGCAGCTCGGGCAGCGCGAGCTCGCGTTCTCTCATGGCCGCCTCAGCTCCGCCGCACGTCGGAGGCCACCCGCCCGTCCTTGAGGGTGATGACGCGGCTGGCGTGCGCGGCGATGTCCGCCTCGTGGGTGACCATGATGATGGTCCGCCCCTGGGCGTGGATCCTGTCGAAGATGTCCATGATCTCCTTGCTCGCCGTTGAGTCCAGGTTCCCCGTGGGTTCGTCGGCCATGAGGAGGGCCGGCTCGTTCACCAGGGCGCGGGCGATGGCCACGCGCTGCTGCTGGCCGCCCGACAGGGCGTTCGGCTTGAAGTGCATGCGCTCTTCGAGGCCCACGGTCCGAAGCAGGCTGATGGCCCGCTCCTTGGCGTCGGCGGGGTAGGGATCGGTGTAGAGGAAGGGGAGGAGCACGTTCTGGAGCACGCTCACCCGGGGCAGGAGGTGGAAGAGCTGGAAGACGAAGCCGAGGCGCCGGTTCCGGATGGCGCTCAGCTGGTTGTCGTCCAGCGCCGTGAGGTCCTGCCCGGCGAGCGTGTAGGTCCCCCCCGTGGCGCGGTCGAGGCAGCCCAGGATGTTCATGAGGGTGCTCTTGCCCGTGCCCGACGGCCCCATCAGGGCGACGAACTCGCCCTCCTCGATGGTGAGGTCGATGCCGTGCAGCACGGGGGTGTCCACGCCGCCGGTGTGGTAGGTCTTCTGGAGTCCGTGAAGTTCGATCATGGCCTCGCCGCCGCTACATGCCCTGGTTCTGGTTGTTGCCGCCGGCCACGAGGACCTTGTCGCCGTTGGAGAGGCCGGCCTTGATCTGCACGAAGTCCCCCGACTCGCGGCCCACGGTCACGGGCCGCTGCGCGTAGCCCTTCCCGGCGGCGCCGGGGACCATGACGAAGGCCTTGCCGCCCTCGTGCTTCACGGCCTTCGCCGGGACGACGAGGACGCCCTTCTGCGAGTCGAGGTTGATGGTGACGGAGGCCGTCATCTTCGGGCGGAGGACGTTCTCGAAGGTGTCGTCGATGCCGATGATGACGTCGTAGTTCACCACGTTGTCCTGGATGACCGCCTGCGGCTGGATCGCCTCCACCTTGCCCTTGAAGGTCCTGTCGGGGTAGGCGTCCACGTTGAAGGTGGCGGACTGGCCCACCTTCACGCCGCCGATGTCCACCTCGTCGACGTAGGCGTCCACCTCGAGGCGCGAGAGGTCGATGAGGGTCACGAAAGTGGGCGCGCTCAGGCTCGCCGCGACGGTGGAGCCCTCCTGCGTGGAGACCGACTCGACGACGCCGTCGATGGGCGCGCGCACGGTGGCGTACCCGAGCTGGATCCTGGCGTAGTCGAGCTGGGCCTGCGTCTTGGACACGTTGGCCTTGGCGGAGTCGAGGCTCTGCCGGGCCACGTCCACGGCGTCCTGCGAGACGTAACCCTTCGGCAGGAGGTCCTTGAGGCGGTCGTAGTTGGCCTGAGCGTACGTCGCGGCCGCCTTGGCGGCCGCGAGGCTCGCCTGGGCGCTGTCCACGTTGGCCTGGAGGTCCCGGGCGTCGATCTCGCCCAGGACGTCGCCCTTCTTCACGACGCTGCCGATCTGCACGTACAGCTTCTTCAAGGTGCCCGACACGCGCGGCCCCACGGGGACCTCGGCGCCGACGCGCGGGGTGACGGTGCCCGTCGCGAGAACCTGGGCGGGCAGGTCCATGATCTTGGCGGCGACGAGGCTGCCGCCCGCGCCGCCCCGGCCCTGGGGGCCGCCCTTCTTTTTGCACGCGGCCGTGACGAGGAGCGCGGAGGCGACGGCGAGGAGGAGGAGGATGCGGAGGGTCCTGTTCATGGCTTCTGGTCTCCATCAGGGCGCTGGGGGGCGAGGGACGGCACGGAGATGCCCTCCAAGAGGTCGATGCCGGTGGCGCGCCTCCACGCGACCATGGCCGTGGCCACGTTCAGGCGCGCCTGGATGAGCCGCAGCTTGGCGGCCGAGAGGGCGGCCAGCGCGTCGTTGACGTCGAGCATGCTCCCCAGGCCGTTCTTGTACTGCCCGTCCGCCACGTCCATGTTCTCCTGGGCGCTGGCCACGTAGGCCTCCGAGGCAGGCACGGCGTCGATGGCGGCGTTGAGGGTGATGCGGGCGGCGTAGGCGGCCTTCTCGGAGCTGAGGATGGTGGCCTGCAGGTTCGCCTGCGAGCTCTCCCACGATTCCCTGGCCTGGCGCGCCTGGTACTTCCTGGCGAAGCCCGTGAAGATGGGGATCCGCAGCTGGAGGCCGGCGCTCCACTCCTGCCGGTTCGGCCAGTTGCCCGAGTCGAAGAGGCCGGCGGTGGCGCTGGCGCTCACCGTGGGCAGGTAGGCGGCCTTGGCCCCGAGGTAGGCGTATCGGAAGGACTCGGAGTCCTGGAAGGCCATGCGGATCTCGGGCAGGGTCTCGCGCGCCTTCGCCCAGTTGGCGGCCCACTCGGGCAGATGCGGCGGCGTGAACTCCCGGTTCGCGGGCACGAGCTGCAGTTGCGCGTCCGAAGGCATCCCCATCAGGGACGCCAGGGTCGCGCGGGCGGTCTCTACCTGCGCCTCGGCCTGGATGACCGCGAGTCTGGCGTCGGCCTGGGCCGTGGCCGCCTTGAGCACGTCCGAGCGCGGCACCAGGCCCACGTCGTTGCGGGCCCGCGCCATCTCGAGATGGAAGTCGGCCTGCCTGAGGGTGTCCTTCGAAACCTCTAGGGCCCAGAGGGCGCCCTGCGTGTTGTAGAAGGCCGTCTGCACGGAGAGCGCCAGGTTCTGGAGGGTGGCGATGTAGCTGGCGTCGGCCGCCTGGTAGTTGGCCTGCGCCTCGCCCACCGCGGCCTTGCGCTGGCCCGAGTCCCACACGGTGTAGTCGGCGGAGAGGAGCGCGGAGTCGGAGGTGCTCGTGGCGGAGCTGAACACGAGGCTCTGCCGGCCCGACCCCGAGGAGCCCGCCGGCTCCGAATAGGACCGGCTCAGGCCGCCGTTCAGGTTGAGCGTGGGGTAGTAGGCGGATTGGCTGAGGCTCACGCGCGCCAGGGTCGATCGGCCCGAGTGGAGGATGGCCGCGGCGCTCGGGTTGCGCTCGAGGGCGATGCTTACGCACTCCTCCGCGGAGAGGGGCGCTGCCGGTGTCGGCGAGGGGGGGGCGGGCGCGGAATCGGCCGTCTGCGCCGAGGCCGCCACGGCGCCCAGCAGGAGCGCGGCGGCGAGCAGGCGGCCCGCCCGCAGGATGGATGAAGTGGTCACGGGTGGTCTTCTCCTATGGAAAGGGCGATCGCTTGTCCGAATCCTGGATGCGGCGCCGGATGTGGTCGAAGAACAGGCGCTGTTGCTCTGGGCTCAGGAGCTTCTTCTGGTCGAGGAGATGCTCGTCGGTCACCTTGAGCATGGCCTGCGTGGCGGTGACGACCTTGGCCTCCTGCGCCGCCACCGCGTCGGGGGGCGGGCTGTCGGAGGCGAGGAGGTCGAGCATCTTCACGCGCTCGTCGCGGAGGGCCCCGTTCATGGAGCCGACACGCTCGCGGAAGGCCTTGAAGTTGGACTCCATCTTGGCCTTGGCGTCGGCGGAGAGCTGGAGGTCCTGCATCCCGTGGGCCTTCCGGTGCTGCACCCAGTGCACGCCTATGTGCACCAGAACCCCGGCGTTCATGCAGAGGGAGACGACGAGAAGGATCCTCAACCACGGGTGCCTCATGGCGCGCTCCTCGTGGAAGCGGAGGCTCCCGCCTCGAGATAGGCCAGCTCGGCCGAGCCGGAGGACTGGCCCGTGATGGCGGCCTGGTAGGTCGCCGCCATGGAATCGGAAGGCGGGGAGGCCGCGTCGCTCACCTGGCCGAAAAGGTAGCCGAGCGCCAGAGCGATCACGGCCATGGCCGCCGCGGCGGCCCACTGCCACCGCCACCGCCGGGCCGGTGGCCCGTCGATCCTCTCCAGGACCGCGGGCGCCAGGTCGCCGAAGGCGGGGAGCCCGCCCGGGTCTTCGAGAAGGCCGAGCAGGTCCCGGTGCTCCTTCTCGGCCCGCGCGCACGCCCCGCAACCGGCGATGTGCGCGGCGAGGTCGGGGTCTCTCTCGAGATCCTCCAGAGCGGAGATGGATGCGATCCGTTCGAGGGCGGCGCGACAGCGCATGGGTGCCTCCTCACCCTGCATAACGGGCGGGAGGGGAAAATCCTTCGGTAGGTGACTGGGGGACTAGATGACCAGGTGACTAGAGGACCGGGGACACCGAGACAGGAATGTAGGAGGCGTCTCCTGACTCCGATCTCCTTCTTCCCGGCCCTATGCTGAGAAATGAGATCGCGGTCGGGAGACCGCTCCTACAGCGGCAGGAGCGCCTTGCTACAGGAGAATCCCCCCCAGGCGCTCGCGGAGGGCGGTGCGGGCGCGGGAGAGGAGGGACTCGGCGGCCTTGGGCGTGGTCTCCAGGAGGTCCGCCACCTCCTTGACGCCGAGCCCCTCGAGGTGGAAGAGGACTACGGCCATGCGCTGGGATGGGGCCAGGGAGGCCAGGGCGCAGTCCAGCACGCGGCGGCGCTCTCTCTCTTCGAGGCGGGCGGCGGGGTCATCGCCACCGGAAGCCTCGGGCTCCGTCTCCAGGACCACGAAGCGCGCCTTGCGCTTGAGGTCGAGGCAGAGGTTTACGGTGAGCGTCCGGAGGTAGGCCGGGAGCGGCGCGTCGGGCCGGTAGCGCCGAGCGGACTCCCAGAGTCGGACGAAGACGCTCTGCGCCACGTCCTCGGCCTCGGCCCGGTCTCCCAGGAAGCGGTAAGCGATGGAGAGGACCGAGGCCTGGTGGCGCCCGATGAGCGCGGCAAAGGCCTCCCGGTCGCCCGCGGCGGTGCGCTCCATCATCTCCCTGTCGCCCGGCGCCCGGTTCTCCATCGTGTCTCGGGACTCCCCATCGAGGATGGCACGGACCGCGCGGGCCGGGCAAGAAAAAAGCCGGCATCACCGGCTTCTTCCTGATGACGGACTGGACGGAACGGCCTTACGGAGCCTGCAGCCTGGCCAGCCGGTCCTTCGCGATGAGCGCCTCGTCCGAATTGGGGGCCGCCTGGACGAGGGCCTTCAGCGCCGCGGCGCCCGCGGCGGTGTCGTCCATGGCGATGAGGGTCAGCCCGAGCTTGAGGCGCGCGGCGAGGGCCTTGTTCCCCATGGGGTACTTCTCGACGACGGTCTGGAAGGCCGCCTTGGCGTCGGTGTAACGCTTCTGGCTGTAGAGGCATTCGCCGATCCAGTACTGGCTGTTGCCCGCCCTGGGGTCCGTGGGGAAGGCTTCCATGAACTGCCGGAACTCGGAGGCCGCCAGGTCGTACTTGCCCTGGATGTAGTCGCTGTAGGCCTGGTTGTAGAGGTCCGCGCTCACGGGGGCCGGCGCCGGGGCCACGGGCGGCTTGGCCGGAGGCGTGGATGGCGCGGGCCTCCCCGGCGGGGGTTGCACCGGAGCTGCGGCAGGCGCCGCGGTGGGCGCGGGCGTCGAGGTGACGGGCGGGGCGAGCGCCTCGCGCGACGCCTGGAGCTGGGCCAGCTGGCTGGCGAGGACCTCGCTCTGGCGCTTGAGGGCGTCCATGTCGGCCCGCAGGTCCGCGGTCTGGGCCGAGCGCTCCACGGCGTCGAGGCGGTTGCTGAGGGTCTGGAGGGATTTCTGGAGCTGGGCCATCTGCGTGGAGAGCTGCTGGAGCTTCTGTTCCACGGCGGTCACGCGCTGGTCGAGGCGCTGGAGATCCTCGCGCGTCCCCGCGAGAGCGGAGACACCCGTCAGGACGAGGACGAGGGCGGTCGTAAGGGTGCGGAGCGACATGGTGCGCCGCTACTTGGCTTCCTGGAGCATGAACTCGTCGCGGCGGTTCTGGGCCCAGCACGTCTCGTCGTGCTGGGTGCAGAGGGGCCGGGCCTTGCCGTAGGAGACGGTCTGGATCTTGTTGCCGGCGATGCCCAGGCCGACGAGGTACTCCTTCGCGGCGTTGGCGCGGCGCTCGCCGAGGGCCAGGTTGTAGGCCTCGGTGTTCCGCTCGTCGCAATGCCCCTCGACGGTCACGCTGAACTGCGGGTGGGCCAGGAGCCAGGCCGCGTTCTCCTTGAGGATCCTGCGGTCGTCGGGCTGGATGTCCCACTTGCTGGTCTCGAAGTGGATGCGCTTCAGGACGCCCTGCTTGTTGTAGGCGTCGGCGCTGCTCTCGACCTGGAGTGTCGGGGTGGAGGCCTCGGGGGTCCACGGGGAGGTGGGCCCGCCGCCCTGGGAACCGGCGCCCTGGCCGCCTTCGGGCCCGGTGGGCTCCTTCCTTTCGGCGCAGGCGAGCAGGAGGAGAAGCGCGAGCCCGGCCAGGCCGAGTCGCAAACTCAGCGAGATGCGATGCCGATCCATGTCACACCTCCGTAGTTCCCAATAGTACCGACACAAAACAGATTCCGCAAGACGCCCCTGTGAGTTGCGTCACAGTCGTCCCAGGTAGATTACCTTGTGGTCCCCCGGCATGTAGAAGTCCCTCAGGACGGCCGCTTCCTCGTACCCCAGGCCGAGGTAGAACCGCCGCGTGGGCTCGTACTGGGGGAGGGCGGAAGTCTCGATGACGCAGAGCCTGCCGCCGCGCCCGCGCATGTCCTCCTCGGCGGCGGCCATGAGACGCCTGCCGACGCCCTTTCCCTGACAGGAGGGCAGCGTGGCGATCCAGTAGAGGTCGAAGGTGCCGCGCGTGCAGGGCGTGGCGCCCCAGGCGGCATAGCCCACCGGCTCGTCCCCGAGCTCGGCCACGAGGACCGAGTAGTCGGTCTGCCCGGGTTTCAGGGCGGCCACGAGGACCTCCTTGGCGACCTCGATCTCCTCGGGTCGGAAGACCGCCGTCTGCGCGAGGAGGCGCAGGATGGGGGCCACGTCCCCCGGCTTCAGCGCCCTCAGGGTGAGATCCACGGCGGGCCCTCCTCGATGGCGGCGACCACGTGGCCCACGAGCGTCACGTAGTCCCATCCCCGCGCCCGGGCCTGCTTGGCCAGGCCGGCGTCGGGGGAGATGTCGGGGTTCGGATTGAGCTCCATCACCCTCAGCCGGCCCGCCGCGTCCTCCCTCAGGTCCACGCGGGCGTAGCCGCGGCAGCCCAGGAGGTAGAAGGCGCGGAGGGCGAGGTCCTGGACGCGCGCGACGAGCTCGGGCTCGACGGGCGCCGGGCACACGGTGGGCGTCTTCTCGTAGACCGGGGAGCCGGGCGCCCACTTGGCTGCGAAGGTCAGGACGGGCGGGTGGTCCCCAGGGAGCTCCGAGTAGTCCACGAGGCTCGGCGGCAGGACCACCACGCCCTCGGCGGTCTCCACCACGCCGCAGTTGAGCTCGCGCCCCGTGAGGAAGGGCTCGGCGAGGACGCCGCCTGGAAACATCTTGAGGAGCTCCCCGGCGCGGCTCCGGTACGCGGCCGTGTCGCGCACCAGATTGGCCGCGGCGATGCCGTGGCTCGCGTCGTTGGCGGCGGGCTTCAGGAAGGCCGGGAAGGGGAAAGGGAGCGGGGCCTCGAGGTCCCGCGGGGACCTGAGGACCGCGCCCTCGGGCACGGGGATGCCGTCGGCTTTCAAAAGCAGCTTGCAGAGGTCCTTGTGGAGTCCGAGATGCATGGCCATGGGCGGGCAGCCGGTGGGGCGCAGGCCCAGGCGCTGGAGGAGGAGCCCCACCTGGACCTCGGAGGCCGGGTCCTCGGGGAACCCCTCGAAGAGGTTGACGACCGTGGCGCCCTCGGGGAGCGCCTCGAGCGCCTCCGCCGCGCGGGAGAGGGGCGGCCTGAGCAGGATGCGGACGACGGGGCGGCCCAGCTCGCGGAGGGTCGCCTCCATGGCTTCCACGGCCTCGAGGACGGCGGCCTCGGCGGCGCTCTCCACGACCTGCTCGCCGGCGTCGTTATGGATGAGGTAGATGGGGCGGGGGTTCGGCTCGCTCAACGGTCGTCCCCCCGTGAGGTCCTCAGGCCAGCTTGCAGCGCTCGAAGGCGGTCTTCAGGATGCGCCCCATGAGCTCGTCGTAGGAGACGCCCATGCCCTTGCTCAGGAGGGGCAAGTCGCCGTACGCGGGGCTGAGGCCCGGCAGCGGGTTGATCTCCAGGAAGACGGGCACGCCGTCGCGGACGCGGAAGTCCACGCGGCTCAGGTCGCGGCACCCGATGGCCTTGAAGGCCTTCACGGCGTCGGCGTAGAGGCGGTCGCGCACGGCGGGCTCCAGCGGCGGGGGCACGTCGTAGCTCACGAGGTTCTTCCAGTCCCGCTTCACCTCGATGGAGTAGACGAAGTCCGGGTCGGGGCCGCCCTTGGGCCGGATGCGCATGGCCCCGATGGCCTGGGGGCGGTCGTTGCCGATGACGCCGACGGTGTACTCCTCGCCGGCCACGAAACCCTCCACCATGATGGGCTGATGGTAGTCCGCGAGCATGGCGCCCACGACGGGGACGAGGTCCGCCGCGGCCGCGATGCGGGAGCTCTGGCGGATCCCCTTGGAGGACCCCTCGTAGGCCGGCTTGGCGAAGAGGGGATAGGGAAGGTCCTTCGCCGCGAGCGCCGCCAGGTCGGCCTCGTTCCGCACGAGCCAGTCGGGGGCCACGGCCACGTCGGCCGCCGCCACCATCTTCTTGGTGAGGGGCTTGTCGAGGCTGATCGACAGGGTCAGGGGATCGGAGAAGCTGTAGGGCACGTCCAGCATCTCGAGGATGGAGGGCACCTGCCCCTCGCGGCTCCTGTAGACGCCGCGCCCCTCGGCGATGTTGAAGACGAAGTCGAGGCGCTCGCCGAGCACGCGCTCGAGGAATTCGCGGCCGCCGCCGAGCCGGACCACCTCGTGCCCCTGCGCGGCGATGGCCTCCTGGATGGAGGCCACCGTCGTGGGCGGGTCGTACTCTTCGTACAGGTCGTCCGGAACGCCCGGCGGAGCGGGCGTCCCGGGGACCTTCATGTCAAACGCCAGGCCGATTCGCATGGGAGGTTGCGGGCTTCTCCCGCTTGACGAGCCTGGGCCGCGCCGGCTTGGCGGCGGCGTCGAAGGGCAGGGACGAGGCCTTTTTCTGCTTGCGAGGCGGTGCGGGCACGGGGGCGGGGTTCCTGTAGTTGAAGATCCGACCCTCGTAGTTGCGCAGGACGAGAGAGTCCTCCGTGGCCGACATGAGGTAGTTGGGGGTGAGCGGGACCTTGCCGCCGCCCTCCGTGTCCACCACGAAGGTCGGGATGGCGAGGCCCGAAGTGTGGCCGCGCATCTTGTCCAGGATGTCCACGCCCGTCCACGCGTTCGTGCGAAGGTGCTCGGCGCCCTGGATGGGGTCGCATTGGAACAGGTAGTAGGGCCGCACGCCCATCCTCAAGAGGCCGTGGCAGAGCTTGAGCATGGTCTCCACGTTGTCGTTCACTCCGCGCATGAGGACCGACTGGTTGTTCACGGGGATCCCGGTCTTGAGGATTCTCCGGCACGCGGCGGCCGCTTCGGGCGTCAGCTCGTTGGGGTGGTTGAAATGCGTGTTGAGCCACACCGGGAGGTGCTTGGAGAGCACCGCGAGGAGGTCGTCCGTGATGCGCTGGGGCAGGACCACGGGATAGCGCGTGGCGATGCGGATGATCTCCACGTGCTCGATCTTCCTCAGTTCCGTGAGGCAATAGTCCAGCACGGGGATGGGCAGGGAGACGGGGTCGCCGCCGGAGAAGATGACATCCCGGATGGCGGGTGTCTTCCGGATGTAGTCGATCATGGCATCGAGCATGGGGCGGCTCTTCGGGAGCTCGCCGTCCTCCCACTCGCGCCGGCGGGTGCAGTGCCGGCAGTACATGGGGCACATGTTGGTGGCGATGAAGAGGCACCGGTCGGGATACCGGTGCACGAGCCCCTCGACCGGCATGTCCGAGTCCTCGCCGAGGGGGTCGCTCACGCCCACCCTGTGGTACGTGAACTCGGCGATGGAGGGCGCCGCCTGCTTCCGGACGGGATCGTCGGGATCGGTGGGGTCGACGAGGCTGAGGTAATAGGGAGGGATCCCGATGTGGAGCTGCGACTCAACGAGCCTCAGCTGCTTGAGTTCGGCCGTGGTGTACGGGAGGTGCTGGGCGAGGGTCTCGAGGTCCTTGATGCGGTTGCGGTACTGCCAGCGCCAGTCGTTCCACTCCGCGTCCGTGGCCTTGGGAAAATAGTGCCGCCGCCCGAACTGGGGCGGCGTAGTCGCTGGACTCTCCAGCATGGGGTCCTCCCTGCGGGATCTGCATCCCACACGCTCCCGGGGGGTCTCCGGTGACGGTAAATAGAAGGCCTCGCCCGAGGAAGGCGAGGCCGCGGCAGACGACAGATCAACCGGCGTCGGATCAGTGCAGGTTCTGGCGCTGGGTGGTTGCTCCGATTCCATCATCCCGGCGGGACCGTCCCGCCCCCTTTCCGCCTTCCGGCTGGTGCCTCCTAAGTTGATGATTCCAACGAACCATTTCGTCGTCACCAACTTATGGGGAAATATAGACCTTTAGTTGCATTTGTCAAGTCCCCTACAAGCCCTTGGGGGACACGTGAGGATGGCCTCTCTCGGGCGTCTGCTCAAATCGTGGTGCCACGCAGGTGCTAGACACAACATGTCGTGGTTCTGCCGTGCGTGGCCCCTCTGTATACCGTGATTGAGATTCAGGCGTGAGGCGTGAGGCGCGAGGCGCGAGGCGTGAGGCGTGAGGCGTGAGGCGTGAGGCGCGAGTGGTGAATGGTGTGGGAGCGGTCTCCTGCCCGTGTTTTCTTGCCCGAGCGTGGGGAGGAGATTGGAAGGCATCGGTGTCGGGAGACGCCTCCTGCAGCCCCCAGCGCCCTGATCACCCGATCACCCACAACAAAACAAGGAGCGCCCCGCGAAGGGCGCTCCTCGGGTGAGGCGAAGCGTTTGCGGTGTTGACTAGGCGAGAGCCTCGGCGAGGGTGGCGTCGAGCAGCGCGCGGACCTCGGCGGCGGCGGCTTCGATCTCCGCGGAGTTGGACCGGAGGCTCTCGGCATCGGCGTCGGAGCGGCCCACGAGGTTGATGCGCACGTTCGCTAGGGCGCCCAGGCACGCCGTGTGGGCCATGTACCCGGCGACGCTCGCGTCGGTGACGCAGTTCGCGTTGCCGATGCGGGCCATCTCTTCGGCATCCCTCATCGTGGCGAGCGCGAGGTCGGCGGTCTCGAGGGGCACGCGCGCGGCGTCGAGGAGGGCGGCGTCGATGGCGGCGGAGCGGGCCGCTTTCTCCTGCTCCGTTTCCTTGGGCAGCTTGTAGGCGGCGGACACGGCGTCGTAGGAGCGCGCGTCCTGGGCCACGAGCGCCATGAAGCGGCTCTGCGCCTCCTGCGCGGAGGAGGCGAGCTCCTTCACGCGGGGTTCGACCGCGGCGTACTTCTTCTTGCCCACAGTGAGGCCGGCCACCATGCGCACGAGGGAGGCTGCCTGCGCGCCGGCGAAGGCGCTCACGGAGCCGCCGCCGGGCGTCGGATCGGGCCCCGCCACGGCGTCGAGGAAAGGCTGGGCCGCCGCGTGGGCGCCGGCCTCGGCCTTGGCCTTGGCGACGCGGTTCTCGATGATCATGTCGGGGCTGAACCCGCGGACCTTGAGGTACTGGGCGCCGCTCCCGATGAGCGCGTCGGCGGGCGCGAGGCCGATGAGCTCGCTTTCATGCACCTGGACGCCCCGGGCCGCAGCCTTCTCGGCGACCGCCTGCGTCAGCGTGGCCAGGGAGGTCTTGCGGTAGTCCACCACGTTCACGGACACCTGCGCCATCTTGAGCTCTTCGAGCATGAAGCCCATGGCGCGGATTCCCGGGAAGCCGCCGTCCTTCTCGCGGATCTCCTTGGCGATGGCTTTGGCCACGCCCACGTCCTCGGTGGCAAGGTTCAGGTTGTAAGCGATGAGGAAGGGGCGCGCGCCGACGGCGGTGGCGCCCGCGGTGACGTGGATGGTTTTGGGCCCGAAGTCGGGATCGCGGTCGGGGTCCTTGCCGATGAGCTCGCGCAGGCCCTCGAACTCGCCCTTGCGGACCGTGGGGAGGTTGTGGCGCTCGGGGCGCGTGGCGGCGCTCTCGTAGAGGAACACGGGGATGGCGAGCTCCTCGCCGACGCGCCGGCCCACGAGGCGCGCCAGCTCCACGGCGTCCTCCATGGTGGCGCCCTCGAGGGGCACGAAAGGCACCACGTCCGTGGCGCCCATGCGCGGGTGGGCGCCCTTGTGATGGTTCAGGTCGATGAGCTGGGACGCGCGCTTGCAGGCCTGGAAGGCGGCCTCGGCGCAGGACTCCGCGCTCCCCACGAAGGTGAGGACCGTGCGGTTGTGGTCGGCGTCCATCTCCAGGTCGAGGACCAGGGCGCCGGTGACGGACCTCACGGCCTTGACGATCTCCTCCACGAGGGCGCGGTCGCGGCCCTCGGAGAAGTTGGGCACACACTCGAAGAAGCCTTTCATCGGGATCTCCATTCGCTGGGGCAAGGCGCCGCGGGGGCGCTCCAGGACGGGCCGGCCTCCCCCTCGAAGCCGGAGCCCAAATCATACCAAGGGGGCGGGCCCCAAAGGAACCCGCAAGAAGGAGCGGGCTACAGCCCCAGCGCCTCGGCGTTCGCGGCGAGGGCGTCGCGCACGAAGGTGATGTGCGCGAGGAGGTCGAGGTTCAGGTCCTCGGCGCCCTTGACGATGTCCTCCCGGTTGACGCCGCGGGCGAAGGACTTGTCCTTGAGCTTCTTCTTGGCGCTCTCGGGCTTCACGCTCGCCATCTTCTTGTCCGGCTGGACATAGGCGCACGCGAAGAGGAACCCCGTGAGTTCGTCGCACGCGAAGAGGGCCTTGGCGAGGGGCGTCTCCCTCGCGACCCCCGTGTACTCGGCGTGGCCCAGGATGGCCGTCACCATGTCCTCCGAGTAGCCCAGGCCGCGCAGGACCTCGGCGCCCCGGGTCGGGTGGTCCGGCGCCTGAGGATACCGCTCGTAGTCGAAATCGTGGAGGAGCCCCGTGAGGCCCCAGTGATCGGCGTCGGCCCCGCACTTCGCGGCCATGGCCCGCAGGGCGGTCTCCACGCCCAGGGCGTGGCGTCTCAGCGCCTCGGACTGGGTCCACTCGCACAGGAGGGTCCAGGCTTCTTCCCGCGACGGCATGAGTCACCTCCGCAGCCATGATACCAGAAGGGGATCACAGGGCCTTGAGCGGGAACGGGTTTTCTTCTATACTAAAGCATCGGGCGGTTAGCTCAGCTTGGGAGAGCGCCGCGTTCGCAACGCGGAGGTCGAGGGTTCGAGCCCCTTACCGTCCACCAGAGAGCGAAAAGGCTCCGGCGTAAGCCGGGGCCTTTTTCTTCGAAGGTATAGGAAGGGGCGAGAAGGCCGCGTCCCGGCCTGCCTCATCGGGCTGCATCGGGGGCTCCTTAGAATCATGACCCGCGGCGTTCCCCCGGAGGCAGGCTTCGAAGCCGAACCGACGTGACCTCGGGTGCATTTCCATGAGTGCGCAGTTGCAACCGCCACAAGGCAGGCCGCCCAAGCGCCTTCGGCACTCGGGCCCGGGCGGGTGGCGACGGTTTCGAAGAGCCACTTCCGATTCGTCTGACGATTTGCGCGCTTCTCTGCCATCCTTGCCGCACACCGAGCCGGGCCTTCATGCGCTCTTCTTTCCCGTCGCCGCTTCCGCCCGGCGCCCTTCGGGCTGTCCGGCCTGCAAAGAGCCGAGGACGGCCCTCCCCCCATCGTCATCCGCGCCGACGGCGTCGGACCTCTTGCTTTGTCAGGCTTCGCGGCCGGGGGCGCTCCAAGTACGCCAGTACGTGTCGGCCCCCGGCCGCTTGCCTTTCGCGCAATAGGCCCAACGGCGTCGGGACGCCGCTCTCTCCGTTTCACTCCGAGAGCGAGTCGATTTCCGGCCAAGGTGCAAAGAGGCCTTCGGGAAATTCCCGGCGCAAGCCGGGGCCTTCTTGCTCTTCCAGCGGGCAGCCGACTCCGAGTCCGACCCTCGTTGACCCACATTCTCGCCCGATGCCACAATCTCCCCATGCGTCCCAAGGCCGTCCTCCCGATCGCCGTGCTCCTCCTGTCCCTGGCGGCGGCGGGGCAGGAGAGGGACTACGCGCCCCTCGCGAAGAAGACCGAGGTGCTGCGCGGCCTGACCTTCAAGCGGCCCGTACCGACCCTCCTCGTCGACGGTTCCACCCTGAAGAAAGTGCTGGAGGCGCAGATCAAGAAGGAGTACCCCGACGCCGAGTGGCCCGACGTGGAAAAGACCCTCAAGGCGTTCTCGCTGATCCCTCCCAAGATGAAGCTCAAATCGGTCATGAGCGCCCTCCTGGAGGAGCAGGTCGTGGGGCTCTACGACCCCGACGCCAAGAAGCTCTACGTCAGCAACGCCTCCGCGGCCGACGCCGACCTCCTCTCGAGCCTCGGCGTGGAGGGCTTCGACCTGAAGGACGTCTACGTCCTCCACGAGATGGTGCATGCCCTGACGGACCAGGCCTTCGACATCAAGAGCCTGCCCCTCGACGACAAGGAGAACGAGGACCGGGCGAGCGCCGCCCGCTGCGTCGTCGAGGGGGACGCCACGTGGGTCATGCTCCGCTACATGGTCGACGCCCTGAAGATCCCCGCCGACCAGCGCGGGCAGATCGACGACGTCATGTTCGGCATGAACCTCGGCAAGGAGATGCTCGGTACCTCCACGCCCGCCTACCTCCAGGAGAACCTCCTCATGGCCTACCTCGGCGGGCAGGCCCTCGTGAAGATGGCCTACCAGCGGGGAGGCTTCGAAGCCGTGAACCGGCTCTACCGCGAGCCGCCCCAGTCCATGGAGCAGGTCCTCCATCCCGAGAAGTACTTCGCCGGCAAGGATGCGCCCGTCTCCGTGGCAGCGCCCACCATGAGCGTCTTCCCGGCGGAGGGCTGGCGTTCCGTGGGAACGGGCGTCTGGGGCGAGCTCACCGCCCGGATCATCCTCCAGGAATGGGGCGTGCCCGAGGACAAGGCCCGCGCCGCGTCGGAGGGCTGGGGGGGAGACGCCTACCGCGTGGCGGAGGGCCCCGGAGGCGCCCTCGGGTTCTCGTGGTCCACGGTGTGGGACACGGACCGGGACGCGGCGGAATTCTTCGAGGCCGTGGGCGGTTTGAAAGGACTCTCGGTATCCCGCGACGGGAAGAGGGTGACCGTGCTGAAGGGCGCGTTGGCCCGGCCCGCCGCGGAGAAACTCAAACAGGCCTCGTGAACGCGAACGAGACGGCCGCCGGCGGGCGGCCGATTGCGATGGGAGACCCGACATGCACTCCGTGGTGACCAAGACCGAATTCTCCGAACTGCCCCTCCTCTCTCGCGGGAAGGTCCGCGACATCTACGACATGGGGGACGAGCTCCTCATCGTCGTGACGGACCGCATCTCCGCCTTCGACCACGTGCTGCCCAACGGCATCCCCGACAAGGGCCGCGTCCTGAACCTGCTGAGCGATTTCTGGTTCAAGAAGACCGCGCACATCGTGAGGAACCAGGTGGTGAGCGTGGCGACGCAGGACCTGCCCTCGCCCCTCTGCCCGCACAAGGAGGTCCTCGACGGCCGGTTCACCATCGCCCGGAAGGCCAAGATGCTCCCCGTGGAGTGCGTGGTGCGCGGCTACCTGAGCGGGTCGGGTTGGAACGACTACAGGAAGACGGGCGCCGTGTGCGGCATCGCGCTGCCCGCTGGCCTCACCGAGAGCGACCGCCTGCCCGAGCCCATCTTCACGCCCTCCACGAAGGCGGAGACGGGGCACGACGAGAACATCAGCTTCGAGAAAGCCGCGGACCTCATCGGCAGGGAGCTCGCCGCCAAGGTGAAGGAGGCGACCCTCGGCCTCTACACCTTCGCGCGCGACTACGCCGCCTCGCGCGGCATCATCATCGCCGACACCAAGTTCGAGTTCGGCCTCCTCCACGGCGAGCTCATCCTCTGCGACGAGGTCCTCACGCCCGACAGCAGCCGCTTCTGGCCCGCGGACCAGTACCGCCCCGGCCGGGGCCAGCCCAGCTTCGACAAGCAGTTCGTGCGGGACTACCTCCTCTCCATCAAATGGAACAAGGAGCCGCCCGTCCCGCAGCTCCCCGAGGAGGTCGTCGCCAAGACCTCCGCCAAGTACCGGGAGGCCTACGAGAAGGTCACCGGGGCGCCGCTCCCGTAGGGATTGAGCCGGTGAGCCGGGGAGCCGGAGAAGGGCGAAAAAGATGGGATCAAGGCGCTAGGAAGAGACTCCAAGAAGGGAACGGAGGAAAGACAGTCATGGGCCTAGCGACTGACGGTCCTCCCCCCCCTTTCTTAAGTCTTTCTCGCCGGCTCCCCGGCTCTCCGGCTCTCCGGCTCATCCCTCGCCCCGGCTCTCCGGCTCTCCGGCTCGCCGGCTCCATCCTTCCATGTCCCTGAACCCCGCCCTCCTGCGCCAGATCCGCCCCATGGACGAGGCCGACATGGCGGCCATCTCGGCCATCGAGGCGGCCACCTTCCCCGACCCGTGGCCGCGCAGCGCGCTCGCCCACGAGGCGCTCCGCAACCCCTACTGCAGTGCATCGGTTCTCGAGCAGGACGGGGAGGTGGCCGGGTACGCCTTCTGCTGGGTCGTCTTCGAGCAGGCGCACCTCATCAACATCGCCGTCGCCCCGGACCGGCGCGGCCGGGGGCTCGGTGAGGCGCTCCTGGTCCATGTCCTGAGGCAGGCGCGGGCCCAAGGCGCGGAGGCCATGCACCTGGAGGTGCGGGAGGCCAACGAGGCGGCCATCTCGCTCTACCTTCGGTACGGGTTCGAGGTCCTCGGACGCCGGGACAAATACTACGGCGACGGCGCCGCGGCCCTCATGATGCACAAGGACCTCACGAAAAGCCGGGAGTAGGAGCGCCGCCCTCGGCGCGACAGGACCTCCATCGCGGCGAGGCGCCGCTCCTACGCCTGGACCGCGGCGAGGACCTGACGGATCCGCTCCAGCGGCGGAACGACGGGCGCGGGCAGGGCCAGCCTGCTTCCGCGCTCGAGGAGGGGGACGAGGCGGTCGAGGTCGGGGCCGGCCTCGGCGGCGGTGAGGGCGATGCGGATGGGGTGGAAGAGCGCCTTGCCCTTGACGCCAAGGGACTCCTTCACGGTCTGGACGGTGGCCTTGAAGGCGCCGGGCTGGGCCAGGTCGACGGCCGCGGTTTGGGCCTCGAAGGCCTTCGCCACCGCGACGGCACCGGGCTGGGCGAGCTCGGTGCGGCAAGCCTCGTCCATGGCCGCGGGTTCGAAGAGGAAGATGGGGTTGCTGGCGGCGACCGCGTCCGAGAAGACGTCGATGCGGTTGGCGAGCAGGGCGGCGAGGTCCTCGGCCCACGAGGCCACCTCCGGCGCGAGCGCCCCCTGAGGAAGGCGGCCGAACGCCTGCAGGAAGGGCACGACGCCCGCGGCGAACTGTGCCGCCTCGAGCGTCTTCAGGTGCTCGCGGTTGAGGTGGCGGAGCTTGGTTTCGTCGAATACGGCGGCGGACTTGTTCACGCGGCCCAGGTCGAAGCGCGCCACGAGCTCCTCTCGCGTCAGGACCTCGCGCTCGTCGGGGTCGGACCACCCCAGGAGCGCCAGGCCGTTCACCATCCCCTCGGGGAGGAACCCGCGGGCGCGGAAGGCGTCCACCGACACGTCCCCGTGGCGCTTGCTCAGCTTGCCGCCGTCGGGGCCGAGGATCATGGAGAGGTGCGCGAACTGCGGCTTGGCCAGGCCGAGCGCCTCGTACAGGACGACCTGCTTGGGCGTATTGCTGAGGTGATCCTCGCCGCGCACGACGTGCGTGACCCCCATGAGGGCGTCGTCCACGACCACGGCGAAGTTGTAGGTGGGCGAGCCGTCGGGCCGGGTGAGGATCCAGTCCCCGAACTGCTGGGTGTGGATGGAGACGGGCCCGCGCACGAGGTCCGTAAAGGAGACCGTGTGGGGCTGGATGCGCAGGCGCATCGAGGGGTTCCGCCCCTGCGCCTCCCGGGCCGCGCGCTCCTCGCGTGTCAGGCGGCGGCACGTGCCCGGATAGACGTAGGTCCGCCCCGCGGCCTTCGCCTCTTCGCGGCCCGCGTCGAGCTCCTCCTGAGTGCAGTAGCAGGGGTAGGCCTTGTCCGCATCGAGGAGCTTGCGGAGCGCCTCGTCGTACGTGCCGTAGCGCTCGGTCTGCCGGTAGGGGCCGAAGGGGCCTCCCACCTCGGGCCCCTCGTCCCAATCCAGACCCAGCCAGCGGAGGTCCTCGAGGACCGAGTCCACGCTCTCCTGCGTGGAGCGGACCGCGTCCGTGTCCTCCAAGCGGAGGATGAAGGTGCCCCCTAGATGGCGCGCGAAGAGCCAGTTGAAGAGCGCCGTGCGCACGTTGCCCAGGTGCAGGTGCCCCGTGGGGGACGGCGCGAATCGGACGCGGACGGTGGGGGCGGCCATGGGACCTCCGGGGCCGATAAGTCTAGCCTCCCGGGCCGTCGATGACAAGAGCAGTCGGTTCGGGTATCCTTTCGGGACACACGGAGGAGCTTCGAATGCTTCAGGAGAAGAGCGTAGCCGTCGTTGGTCTGGGCGTCATGGGCCGGGCCCTGGTCTCGGGTCTCATCACTGCCGGCGCGGTGCCGCCGGAGAGCCTCCACGCGGCGAGTCGCTCGAAGGCCTCCCTGGAGGCGCTCCGCGCCGAGTTCCCCGTGAAGGGCTTCAACGATGTCGCCGAGGCCGTGAGGGGGGCCGACGTGGCCGTGCTCTGCGTCAAACCCAAGGACGTGGAGAAGGTCGTCTCCTCGCTGACGAAGGCCGGCGCGCTCGAGCACCGGCCCCTCCTCGTCTCCATCGCCGCGGGGGTGAGCACGGGCTTCATCGAGGGGCTCACCCCGCCGGGCGTGCCCGTGGTTCGCGCCATGCCCAACACGCCGTGCTCCATCGGGAAGGGGATGACGGTCGTCAGCAAGGGGTCCTCGGCCACCGACGGACACATCGGCCTCGCCTCGGAGGTCTTCGCCACCATGGGGCGAGTGACGGAGCTCGAGGAGAAGCACATGGACACGGTGACGGGCCTCAGCGCCAGCGGCTGCGCCTTCATCTACCTCATCGTGGAGGCCCTCGCCGACGGCGGCGTCATGAGGGGCCTGCCGCGGACGACGGCCACGGAGCTCGTCGCCCAGATGACCCTCGGCGCGGCGGAGATGATCCTCGCCTCGGGGCGCCACCCCGCGTCCCTCAAGGATGACGTCACCACGCCCGCCGGCTGCACCATCGCGGGCATCCTCGCCCTCGAGGACGGCAAGATACGCTCCGTCCTCGCCCGCGCCGTCGAGACCGCGTCCCGCGTCGCGGGAGAACTGGGGAAGTGATGGAACTGGAGAGCTGGGGAGCTGGAGAGCTGGAGAAGGAACAAGGCAAAGGCCTAACAGGCAGACATGCCAACCGTTCGGGCCAGACAAAAGGGCCGCCCCCTCGGGCGGCCCTCTCTCTTCGCAGCCCTTCTATTTCAATCTAATTCATTCAGTCCCTCGCCAGCTCCCCAGCTCTCCAGCTCCTCAGCTCAATCCTTCCGCGGTCTGTCTCTGTACCGGTCGGTCTGCTTGAGGACCTTCTTGCGGATGCGGAGGTTCTCGGGGGTGACCTCGAGGAGCTCGTCGTCGCCGAGGAACTCGAGGTGCTGCTCGAGGCTCAGCTGGCGCGGGGGGACGAGCCTGGCGGCGTCGTCGGACCCCGAGGCGCGCATGTTGGTGAGGTGCTTCTCCTTGATGATGTTCACGTCCAGGTCGCTCTCGCGGCAGTGCTCGCCCACGACCATGCCCTCGTAGACGGGCGTCCCCGGGGGGACGAAGAACTGTCCCCGGCTCTGGAGGTGGTCGATGGCGTAGGCCGTGGCGCGGCCGCCGCGGTCGGCGACCAGGGCGCCCGTGATGCGGCCGGCGATGGCGCCCTGCCAGGGCTCGTAGCCGTCGAAGAGGTGGTTGAGGATGCCCGTGCCGCGCGTCTCCGTAAGGAACTGCGTGCGGAAGCCGATGAGGCCGCGGCTGGGCACGCGCCACTCCATGCGCACGCGGCCCGTCCCGTGGTTGACCATCTTGAGCAGGCGGCCGCGGCGCGTCCCCAGGCCCTGCGTCACCACGCCCACGAACTCCTCGGGGCAGTCCACCTGGACGAGCTCCATGGGCTCCATCACGCGGCCGCCCTCTCCCAGGCGCGTGAGGATCTTGGGGCGGGAGACGGAGAGCTCGAAGCCCTCGCGGCGCATGGTCTCGATGAGGATCGCCAGCTGCAGTTCGCCGCGGCCCATGACCTCCACCTGGTCGCCTGTGGGCGGGAAGACGATGCGCACGCTCACGTTGCGCTGGCTCTCCTTCTCCAGGCGGTCCTTGATCTGGCGCGACGTGACGAACTTGCCGTCCTGCCCGGCGAAGGGCGAGACGTTCGTGGAGAAGATCATGCTGAGCGTGGGCTCGTCCACGTGGATGCGCGGTAGCGCCTCGGGGGCGAGGGGGTCGCAGAAGGTGTCGCCGATGCCGACCTCGGGGAACCCCGCGAGGAGGCAGATTTCGCCGGGCCCCACCTCGGCGGCGTCGGCGCGCTCGAGCCCCTGAAAGACCTGGAGGGCCGTCACGCGCGCCTTGGTCTGCTTGTCCTCCTGGATGAGGAGGAGCTCCTGGGCGCCCTTGATGGAGCCGTTGACGACGCGGCACATGGCCATGCGGCCCACGTAGTCGCTGTAGTCCAGGTTGGTGACCCACGCCTGGAGCGGCTTGGCCTCGTCGTACTCGGGCGGCGGCACGGTCTCGAGGATGGCCTCGAAGAGGGGCAGGAGGCTCTCGCCCGGCTGTTCGAGGGAGCGGCTCGCCGTGCCCTTCTTGGCGTTGGTGTAGAGGACGGGGAAGTCGATCTGCCCCTCCTCCGCGTCCAGGTCGATGAAGAGGTCGTACACCTCGTTGAGGACCTCAGGGGCGCGGGCGTCGGAGCGGTCGATCTTGTTGATGACCACCACCGCGGGCAGGTTCCGCTCGAGGGCCTTCTTCAGGACGAAACGGCTCTGGGGCAGCGGCCCCTCGGCGGCGTCCACGAGCAGGAGCACGCCGTCCACCATGGTCAGCCCCCGCTCCACCTCGCCGCCGAAGTCGGCGTGGCCGGGCGTGTCCACGATGTTGATCTTCACCCCGCGGAACTCCACGGAGGTGTTCTTGGCGAGGATGGTGATGCCCTTCTCGCGCTCCAGGTCGTTGCTGTCCATGACGCGCTCGGCCACGGCCTGGTTGGCGCGGAAGGTTCCGGATTGCCACAACATGGCGTCCACGAGCGTGGTCTTGCCGTGGTCCACGTGGGCGATGATGGCGATGTTGCGGAGGTCCTCTCGGCGCACGGTACTGCTCCCTAGGAAAAGCGGGTGTCCGGACGGACACCGACACCTGCGCGTCCCGGTGGCATCCCCGACCGGATTGTCGCAGGGAAGAATGGATAATACACGAAAAGGCCTGAAAATGCAAGGGTTGAAGGGCGGATGCGGGCTCTGCTATGCTCGCGCAGTCCGCACCGGACAGGGGAGGAGAGACCCATGAGGCGTATGGTCCTTCTGGCGATGATGGCGATCCTCTGGGGGACGGCGTTGTGGGCGGAGGAGCAGAAACCGGCGGCGGCGCCGCCGCCCCGCTCGCCCATCAAGGAGCTCCTGGACAAGGACAAGTACCAGGAGGCCCTCACGGCCGCCGAGACGGCGCTCCAGGCGGACCCCGCCAACCTGGACAACCAGGTCTACCGCATCGAGGCGCTCATGGGCCTGGACCGGGACATGGAGGCGCTGCGCCTCGCCGTCCCGCTCGCCGGACAGCACCCCGAGCGGCCCGACATCCGCTACCGCGTCGGGCAGTGCGCCTACGCCCTGGGGATGTTCCCCCAGGCCATCGCCTCGTGGGCGGCCCTCTACACGAACCCCGACAAGGACTGGGCGGGGCTGGCCGTGCGGCAGAGCGCGAGGACCCTCGCCATCCAGGGCAAGGAGCTCGAGGCGCGCAAGCTCGTGAACGATTGGCTGGCCAAGTGGGAGAGCCCGCCGCCGGTCCTCCTCCGCTACGCCCTGGAGACGGACCCCTCCGTGGCCGCCGGCCTCAAACGCGCCGAGCAGGGCATCGCTCTCGACCCCAAGAACAAGGCGGAGTACGAGTCGCTGAAGGCGATCTTCTCGGCGGCCGGCGAGGGAGAGCTCTTCCAGGAGGCGCCCCAGACGGGCCCCATCACCATCAAGCTCAAGGAGAAGAGCGAAACCCGGCACATGACCTCCTTCGCCTGGGGCAGCTCCGACATGGATTCCACGGCGGAGATCACCACCTCCACGCGCGTCGTCGTGCCCATCGCGCTGGACGGCTCGAAGGAGCGGCCCATGCTCCTCGATTCGGGCTCCGACACCGTCCTCGTCACCCAGGACGTGGTCAAGGAGCTCGGGCTCAAGTCCGTCTCGACGTCCTCCTACATCGGCATCGGCTACGAGGGCGTGAAGAACAGCTCCTGGGTCCTGATCAAGAGCCTGGTCCTCGGAGGTGTAACGATCAAGAACGTGCCGGCCATGGTCATCGAGGGGAACGACGACTTCTGGAAGGAGACGGGCGGCCTCATCCCGCTCTCCCTCTTCTCGGCGCATGGGGTGCTCTACGACCGGCGCGGCGGCAAGATCGTCCTTTTCCCCGCGGGGACCAAGCCCGAGGAGGCCATGCCGGGCGGCTCCTTCTCGGTGAAGTCCCTCTGGTACGCGAACAAGCCGCACGTCGAGGTCAAGGTGCAGGAGAAGGCCGGGCTCAACTTCCTCGTGGACACGGG
>JBBIUU010000014.1:0-15974 GCA_037440125.1 Acidobacteriota bacterium | reverse complement strand
AACGTCCTCGACCAGTTCTGCATCTACTTCGACTACCGGAGCAACGTGGTGGCCTTCAAGGCCTACGACAGGTAGCTCGCGACCGGCGTCACCCGATCGGGACACGAGCGGAAGCGTCATGAGGGCGGGAGGCTTCGGCCTCCCGCCCTCGCTTTGGGACTGCGGCTACCTGACCGGGCCTCAGTTGTTGGGTGCGCCCGCCGAGATCCAGTCCCTGATGGTCTGCTGATCGGAGGCGGAGACGCTCATGTGGCCTCCGGCGAGCTGGACCACGAGGAAGCTGTTGGCGGGGTCTCCCGGCTTCACCCGCAGCACGGGCGGGTTGGTGGTGGAGACCACGTTCACGAGATTGCCGTAGCTCTGCCCCGCGGAGAGGTTCATGCCTGCCCTCGGGTTGGAGCCTCCGTGACACCCCGAGCACCTGGGCGTGAAGAGGCTCGTCTGGATGGCGGAGAGGCTCGGGCCACCGCCGCCCGCGGTGACGGTGATCGAGAGGGCGCTCGATGTGGCCGTGGCGTTGAGGGCGTCCTTCACCGTGAGGGACGCCGAGTAACTCCCCGCCGCGGCGTAGACGTGGCTCGGGTTCTGCGCCGTGCCGTGCGCCGAGCCGTCCCCGAAGGTCCAGTCGTAGGTGTACGGCCCAGTGCCGCCCGAGGCGCTCCCCGTGAAGGCCACCGTCAGCGGGGCAGAGCCGCTCAGCGGTGAGCCCGAAGCCGACGCCGCGAGGGGAACGGGCGCGGAGCTAACGACGATCGCCAGCGTTGCGGAGGTGGCCGTGGCGTTGAGGGCGTCCTTCACCGTGAGGGACGCCGAGTAACTCCCCGCCGCGGCGTAGACGTGGCTCGGGTTCTGCGCCGTGCCGTGCGCCGAGCCGTCCCCGAAGGTCCAGTCGTAGGTGTACGGCCCAGTGCCGCCCGAGGCGCTCCCCGTGAAGGCCACCGTCAGCGGGGCAGAGCCGCTCAGCGGTGAAGCCGAAGCGGAGGCCGTGAGGGGGGAGGCCCCGTCGAAGACCACGGGGACACTCGCCGTGGCCCTCACCGCTCCGCCGACCTTGAGGGTGGCGGAGACGCTCTTCGCGCCGGCCGTCTTGGCGGCGGCCACCGCCGAGCGGCTCACGTCCACCGACTCGTTGCCTGAGCCGGGGGAGAGGGAAACGTTCTCGGAGGCCATCCCGACGGTCCGCGCCGAAACGTCGAGGAACTTCAGGGTGATCCGGCCGTGCTTCTCGGTCCGCTTCGGATTGGTGACCGTGAGATCCACGTGCCCGTCGGAGGAGCTCGAGAGCACGAGGGGCGAAGCCGGGAAGGCCATCGCCCAGGAGCTCAGCGCCGAGGTCGCCGCGCCGTAGCGCACGGTGGTTTCCATGACCGCGGACCGCCCTCCGGCCCAGGCGACGAACGTCACCGTGTCCCCCGGCACGAAACGGAGGAGCGCCACCGAAGGGACGGGGACTCCGATGTCGTTGGGCCCGCGGTGGAGTGACAGGACCGAAGACCCCAGCTCCGTCCTCATCCCGCTCTCGGGGTCCAGGAGCGCGAAAGATGCGGGGACCCGCTGCGCATGGGGCACGCTCACCCGCACGGTGAGGACGCCGCCCTCCTGCAGCGAGAGGTACTCCGGCTGGAGAATCTCGACGCGAGGGCCCCTCCGGCCATCGGCCGAGCCCGGTGGGGCGCCGGCGGCGTGCAGGGCTTGGGTGATGAGGGTCAGCAGGGCTGCCGCAAGCAGCGCGGCGGCGAGCCAGAGGGTGGGGCCCTGCCTCTCGGCGTGGGCTTCGATCGCGCGGTTCCTCATGGACGTCCTCCGTGCGGGACGCGGCGCTCTCGCGGCTCGAGTCGAGGCGTCCCGGCAGGCACTCATTCAAGGCGCGTGCCAGCGACGGCTCCCGGACGGGAGTTTGTGGCATACTCTCCCCCGGAGGCACCCATGGACCGATATCCGCCCCTCCGGCTCGTCGTGGTCGGCAGGGAGTATCTTTCCAGGCCCCTGGAGAAGCCCGTCTGCCTCATCGGACGGGAGCTCGACAACGACCTCGTCCTCGATTCGCCCACGGTCTCGCGGCACCACGCGCGGCTCTACCTGGCAGCCGATGGCTGGCACATCCAGGACCTCCAGAGCCGGAACGGTGTGGCGGTTCGCGGCGTCAGGGCCCAGGAGTCGCCCCTCGACCTCGGCGACGACATCAAGATCGGCGACACGACCCTGCGCGTCGAACCGATCCCCGGCTCGGCCGAGGACGGCGACGACCAGACGATGTCCATGGCCTCTGTGCCGTTCGTGGCACAGACCACCTGTGCCGATTGCGGCAACCGGATGGGCATTCCCAACCTCATCGAATCGGTCATCCGGCAGGACCCCGACCCGGCGGGTCTGGACCAGCGGCTCGCCGAGGCGCTCAGGCGCGAGTTCGGCGCCGAGGGCGTCTTCCTCTTCTCCGTCCGCGACTCCGAGGGCCGAAGCGAGCCCAAGGTGGAGACCGCGTGCAGGTACGAGACCTCCTCGGAGCAGGACGGGGGCACGGTCCTCAGCCGGAGCACGCTCAAGGAGGCGCTGAAGCAGAAGAGCCCCATGTGGGCGCCCATGGACGTCCTGAAGCCGGGACAGAGCCTGAAGGGCCTCTCGGGCGCGCAGATCCTCGTCTACCCGTTCCTCATCGGAGACCGAGTCAGCGCGCTCCTCTACCTGGACTGGGGCAAGCCCTGCCAGGACCCGGTGCCCCCCATGACCGTGCTCGGCTCCTGGCCCACGTGGGCCACGGTCCTCCTCGAGGCGCTCTGGGATCTGAAGGAGACCTCGGCCCGGGCCGACCAGGAGGCGCGGCACGGCGAGGCACTCTCCAAGGCCTTCCGGCGGCAGATCGATCCCGGCGAGATCATCGGGAGCTCGAGCGCGCTCCAGGAGGCTCTCGACCGCGCCTCTGCGGCGGCGCCCTCGCCCTACCCCATCCTCCTCCTCGGCGAGACGGGCGTGGGCAAGGAGGTCTTCGCCCGGTGGGTGCACCTGCACAGCGCGCGCCGGGACGGGCCCTTCATCGCGCTCAACTGTGCGGGAATCCCCGCCGGCACGGCCGAGAGCGAGCTCTTCGGACACCGGCGCGGGGCCTTCACCGGCGCCGACCGCGACCACGCGGGCGTCTTCGAGCAGGCGGAGGGAGGCACGCTCTTCCTCGACGAGATCGGCGACATGGACCTGCAGCTCCAGGCCAAGGTCCTGCGCGCCATCCAGTTCGGCGTCGTCCGCAGGGTGGGGGACGACCGGGAGCGAGCCGTGGACGTGCGGCTCATCGCGGCCACGCACCACGACCTCCGCCAGGCCATCGCCGACAAGGCCTTCCGCGAGGACCTCTACTACAGGCTCACCACCTTCGAGCTGCACCTTCCGCCGCTGAGGCAGCGCCCCTCCGACATCCCGCTCCTCGCCACGACGTTCCTCGCGAGGGCCTTCAAGAAGGCGGGCACGGCCACCGGCTTTACGCCGGGCGCGCTCACCGCGCTGAAGGACTGCGGCTGGCCTGGGAACGTACGCCAGCTCGAGAGCGCCGTGAACCACCTCTCGGCGAGCGCCCGCGGCCCCCTCATCGAGGAGACCGACGTGAGGCGGCTGCTGGGGAGCGCGTGCAGGCCCGCTGGGGGAGCCTCGTCGGAGGACGTCCTGTCGGCGCCCTTCAAGCGGGCGCTGGAGATGTTCGAGGAGATGTATCTCAGGTCCGTGCTCGAGCGCGCGGGGGGGAACGTCAGCGAGGCCGCACGGCTGAGCGACCTGCCGAGGCGGACCTTCTACAACCTGCTGGACCGCCACCCCGAGCTCAAGGAGTGATGCTGGCGGGCCCGGTGCTCCGACCGTCGCCACGGGCTGCGTCCTGCCCAGAGAAAGCGCCGAAGGCGCTGGGATGGCCTGCCCCGAAACGTCACCACGCCCTAGCCCGACAAATCCGAGAGGAGCTCCTCGCGCAGGGTTGCCGGGGCCGTCACCTCACAGGCGGAGTAGGGGAGCGAGCTGCCGAAGGAGAGCGGCGCGCCTGCGCGAAGCGCCTCGAGCGCGGCGTCGGGCAAGGACCACATAAGGTAGTGGACGGTGCTCGTGTAGTCCTCGCGGCTCCGACCCTCCTCGCCGGCGGCGGGCACCAGGAGGTCCGCGACCTTGGCGTAGACGCTCTGCTCCACCCCCACGAGGCGGGGGAGCATCTCCTTGAGGCGGGCCTCGTCGGGGATCTCGATGAAGAGGGTGGCCTTCCATTCGCCGGGGCCCGGCACGAGGGGGCCGTACGCCGCGAGCTCCCCGCGGATGGCCTCCTCCTCCACCATGCGTTCGGCGCGGACCATCTCCTGGATCTGGTACCAGGCCGTGCGGCGGTTCTCGAAGAGGAGGGTGAGGTAGCCGTTGAGGGGCAGGCGCCGCCTAGCCTTGAGGGCGATGAGCTCCTCGCGGACGGCCTTGCGCCGCTTCTCGTACTGGACCAGATCCAGGATCTCGTCAAACTGGAGGGGTTTCATGGGAGGCTCCGGTGGGGATGGCGAGTGTCGAATGTCGAATGGCGAATGGCGAATGGTCTAGGGCCAAGCTTGAAGCGTGGAATGCAGCACCCGATCCCATGATCACCCGATCACCCGATCACCCGATCACCTGATCACCCGATCACCTAATCGCCCGATCACCTGATCACCTGACCACCCCATACGCCCTCGCGAGGAGGACGACGGGGTGCTCGGGGCGCCTGCCCGTGGCGTGCTCGATCTGGAGGGCGGAGAGGGGGCACTCGGTGGCGATGAGGCCCTCCGCCTCCCTCGCCCGATTGAACAGCTTCTTCCCGGCCTTCATGGAGGCTTCGAATGTCTCGGTGCGGATGCCGTAGGTGCCGTCGTGCCCCGAGCAGGCGTCGAGGAGCTTCACCTTGGTGCCGGGGAGCGCCGCGAGGAGATCGCGCCCTCGGAACCCCGCGCCCATCTGCTTGAGGTGGCAGGGGAGGTGGTAGGCCACGTCGCCGAGCGCGTGCGGCTCCGTCTTGGGCCACAACCCTCGGCCCTTGAGCTCCCAGAGGTAGCCGAAGAGGTCCTTGCTCGCGGCGGCCACGGCCTTCGCGTCCTCACCCGGGACGAGGAGCGGGTACTCGGTGGCGAGCATCATGGCGCACGAGGAGACGGGCGCGAGGATGGGGAGACCCTGCCGGGCGCAGGGCGCGAGGAGGGCGATGTTCTTGCGGGCCCGCTCCGCGGAGGTGCCGATATCGCCGATGTCGAAGGAGGGGATGCCGCAGCACTCCTGGCCCTGGGGCAGGATCACTTCGACGCCGCACGCGCCGAGGAAGGCCACGAGCGCCTCGCCCAGGCCGGGGTAGTTCCCGTCCACGAGGCACGTGGAGAAGAGCACGGCCTTCTCGACGGCGCCTTGGGGCTTGGGCAGCTTCTGGAACGCTGCTTCGAAGGAGCGCGAGGCCACCGGCGGCAGGGGCGCGTCGGGGTGGATGCCGAGGGTCCACGACAGCAGATGCCGGGCGGGCCTAAACCGGTTCACGGCGTTGGCGAGCGGGGCGATGGGCCGGGACTTCCGGGCCATCCCCGCGGGGTCGGCGAGCATGCGCTTGGAGAGGGGCGCGCCGTGCGCCTTGAAGTGGAGCGCCTTGTGCCTCAGCGCGAGGTGGGGGAAGTCGAGCCTGAATTCGTGGGGCGGCGTGTACGGGCACTTGGTGTAGCAGAGCTTGCAGTAATAGCACGCGTCCATGACCGAGTGGAGGTCCTCCTCGCCCAGCTGCTCCGCCGTGATGTCCCGCTCGTCGATGAGGGCGAACAGGATGTCGAAGGAGGGGCAGAGCGCCGCGCAGAGGCGGCAGCCGTTGCACGCCTCGAAGATGCGCCTCTCCTCCGCCGCGAGATCGCCCCCGTCCCAGAAGGTCTCCGAGGCCGGGTCGAAGACGTACTCCTTGATGCCGCCGAGGCCCTGTTCGGACATGGTGCACCCCCTTGGGTGATCAGGTGATCGGGTGATCGAGTGATCGTATGACCGCCCGGAGGGAGAGCAGGGAGTGGTGCGTGCCAGGTGCGCTCCCTGCTCCCCCTGTTCAAGGCTCACTTGATCTCGTCGAGCGCCTTCTGGAACCGGCCGGCGTGGGCGCGCTCGGCCTTGCCGAGGGTCTCGAACCAGTCCGCGACCTCGTCGAAGCCCTCCTCGCGCGCGGTGCGCGCGAAGCCGGGATACATCTCGGTGTACTCGTAGGTCTCGCCGGCGACGGCGGCGCCGAGGTTGGACTTGGTGTCCCCCACGGGCTTGCCGGTGGCGGGGTCGCCCACCTCCGCGAGGTAGTCCATGTGGCCGAAGGCGTGGCCCGTCTCGCCTTCGCCCGTGGAGCGGAAGACGGTGGCCACGTCGGGGTAGCCCTCGACGTCGGCCTGGCGCGCGAAGTAGAGGTAGCGGCGGTTGGCCTGCGACTCGCCCGCGAAGGCGTGGAGCAGGTTGTCGTGGGTCTTGGTTCCGTGGAGCTTGGGCATGGGGCACCTCCTAAGCTTGGAAAGGGTGGCGGACCTTCGCGCACGCGGCGCAGCGGCCCCTCACGGTGATCTCCCAGGACGACAGCCGGAAGCCCCTCGGAATGGGATGGCCGAACCGGTCCCCCTCGCGGAGGGGCATGTCCCAGAGCCGGTGACAGTCTTTACACAGGACATGGTAGTGCGGTCCCACGTTGGCGTCAAAGCGGTCCGGGCCGCCCTCGAGGCTCAGGCGAACCACCTCGCCGGAGGCCACGAGGATCTCGAGGTTGCGGTAGAGGTTCGAGAGGCTCACGGGAGTGCCGCGGGCGGCCATGTCCTCCGCGATCTCGGCGGCCGTGGGGTGGGTGTCGGTGGCGGCCAGGTGCTCCAGGAGCGTCCTCCGCTGCTTGCTGTGACCCGTCCCGGAGCGCATGAATCACCTCCGATGGGATAAACGTCCAATTCCAAGAACTATTCCGAAATAGGCTCCTGACACCCGGAGCGAACTCCATCCCCCCCGCGGGGCGGGGGACGGGGTGGCGGGCAGGACTGCCCTTGGGCTCAGAACCAGCGCTTGCGCTTGAAGAAGTAGAGCATCCCCAGGGCGCAGACCACCATGAGCAGGAGCACCATGGGGTAGCCGAAGGGCTGCTCGAGCTCGGGCATGTTCCACGGGGAGATCTGGGTGTTGAAGTTCATCCCGTAGAGGCCGGCGATGAAGGTGAGGGGGATGAAGGTGGTGGCGATGATGGTGAGCACCTTCATCACCTCGTTCATCCGGTTGGAGACCGCGCTCATGTACATGTCGAGCATGCCCGAGGCCATGTCGCGGTAGGTCTCGATGATGTCGATGACCTGGATGGTGTGGTCGTAAACGTCCCGGAAGTAGAGCCGGGTAGGCTCCTCGACGAGGGGCGACTCGCTCCTCGTGAGCGCCGAGACCACCTCGCGCAGCGGCCAGACGGACTTCCGCAGGAAGATGAGGTTGTGCTTCTGGTGGTAGACGTCCCGGAGGACCTCGGGGCCGGGGTTCATCACGAGGCGCTCCTCGAGGGCCTCCACGGCCTCGCCCGTGGTCTCGAGCGTCACGAAGTAGCGGTCCACCACCGAGTCGATGAGGGAGTAGGCGAGGTAGTCGGCCCCGAGCCTGCGGACCTTCCCCGTCCCCTGCCCGAGCCGCTCCCTCACGCCGTCGAAGACGGGGGACTCCCGCTCGGTGAACGAGAGGACCCACCGGTCGCCGATGCACAGGCTCACCTGCTCGGAGACGCTGTCGCCGTTCTCGGGGGCCGCTTCGGCGGCGGGCCCGAACATGCGCAAGACCACGAAGAGGTAGCTCCCGTAGTCCTCGAACTTGGGGCGCTGGTCGGTGTTGAGCAGGTCCTCCTGCGTCAGGGGGTGGAGGCCGAACCCCTCGCCAAGGCGGCGCACCACGTCCACGTCGAGGCCCTCCACGTGGATCCACGTGACGGGCGGTGTCCCCTTCAGGGCGACGCACGCGTCCACCGTGGCCCCGCGGGTCTCCGAGCAGGCGGCCTCGTCGTAGTCCAGCGCCGTGATGCGGACGGGTTCGTGGCGCTGCTCGCCGATGAGGACGAGGGAACCGGGCGGAAGCCCCGCCTTCTTGGAGCGCTTCTTCTCCGACCTGCGATGCCTCACACGCACCTCCCCATGGGCATAGGCTCTTAGGCCCCTTTGATGGTATGGTATCCGTCTGTGTTCCACCCGTCCAGGAGGACTCCATGGTCTTGAAGAAGCTCGCCGCTCTCGCCGCCTGCGTGGTGGTCTCCGCCGTCGCCTGCCTTCCCCTCTGCGCCCAGAAGACGCCCCCTCCCACGACGGTCCAGGCGGACGCCGAGGATGAGGAGAACAACTTCCACGGCAGGGCGCCCTTCGTCCCCGACACGGACCCCGTGTTCTCGGGGAAGATCGAAGGCATGAAGGCCATGGCGGAGGCGTTCCGCCGGGGCTACGCCCAGAAGCCCATGGTGCGGGCGTACGAGCGGCTCTACCCGCGCCTCTACCCCTTCGATCACGCCTTCGAGACGCGCCCCGCCTTCCCGGTGGCGGTGAAGGGCCGGCCCGAGACGGTGCCCGCGTGGACCTTCCTGGGGCCCACGAACATCCCGGGCCGCATCACCGCCCTCGTGAGGCACCCGTCGGACCCGAACACCCTCTACGTGGGCGGCGCCGACGGCGGCGTGTGGAAGACCACCGACGCCGGCAACACCTGGACGGCGCTCACCGATTCCAAGACGACCCTCTCCATCGGCAGCCTCGCCATCAACCCCCAGAACCCGAGCGAGGTTTGGGCAGGCGCGGGCGAGGGGAACTTCGCCATCGACAACTACCCGGGCAGCGTCATCTACCACACCACGGACGGCGGCGCGAGCTGGGCGACCATCACTCACGCCATGGGCGACATGCGCGCCCTCGCCGTGCGGCCCGACGCGCCCGCCACCCTCTTGGCCGCGGCCAACGCGGGGATCTTCCGCTCCACCGACTCGGGCGCCACGTGGACTCCGCTGACCAACGGCATCCCCGCGGGGACGGGCACCGAGGTCCTCCTGGACCCCACCGCGCCGACGGTGGTCTACGCGGCCCTCGGGCGCATCTTCGGCGACTCGGGGAACGGCATCTACAAGAGCACCGACGGCGGGACGACCTTCACCAAGCTCTCGACGGGCCTCCCCACCAGCGGCATCGGCCGTATCAGCCTGGCGCTCGCGCCCTCGCAGACCTCCATGCTCTACGCCGTCGTCCAGAGCTCCTCCAGCTACGAGCTGCTCGGGGCCTACAAGAGCACCGACGGCGGCGCCTCCTGGAGCACGCTCGGCGGCGCGCCCGGCTTCTGCTCCAGCCAGTGCTGGTACGACCTCGAGGTGGCGGTGGACCCCGCGAACGCCGGCACCGTCTACTTCGGCGGCATCGACATCTACAAGAGCACCAACGGCGGCCAGAGCTTCACCTCCATCTCCGACTGGACGCAGAGTCAGAACAGCACCCGCTACGTGCACGCCGACCAGCACGCCCTCGTCCTGACGGGGCCGGGCCAGGTCTGGGCGGGGTGCGACGGGGGCGTGTCCTACTCGAGCGACGGCGGCGGCACCTGGTCCTTCCGCGGCAAGAACCTCAACACGACGCAGTACTACAACATCGCCATGCACCCGACCAAGGCCTCCTGGACCCTCGGCGGCACGCAGGACAACGGGACGCACCTGGCCTCGGGCGCGGACACCTTCGCCCGGGTGTACGGCGGCGACGGCGGGTACTGCGCCATCTCTCCGGTCGACCCGAACACCATGTACGAGGAGTACGTCTACCTCGACATGAACAAGAGCACCGACGGGGGCGCCCACTGGTTCCCCTGTTCGAGCGGCATCAACACGAGCGACCCGGTGCAGTTCATCGCGCCCTTCGTCATGGACCCCTCGAACCCGGGCATCCTCTACGCCGGCACGAACCGCATCTACAGGACCTCGGACGCGGCGAACAACTGGACCGCGATCTCCGGCACCGTGACGGCGGGGAAGGTCATGTCCATCGGCGTCGGCCCCGCCACGGGCGGGGTCGTCTTCTCCGGCGGCACGCGGGGGGAGATCTACCGCACCGACAACCCCGCAGACGCGTCGCCCAGCTGGGTCTACGCCGGGAGCGGCCTACCCAACCGCTCCGTGACGAGCATCGCCGTGGCCGCCGACGAGCAGACCGTCTATGCCACGCTCTCGGGCACGGGCACGGCCCACGTTTGGAAGAGCACGAACCGCGGCTCCGGCTGGACAGCCCTCTCCCAGGTGAACGGCCTCCCCGACGAACCCTTCAACAGCATCGCGATCCACCCGGCGGACCCCCAGACGCTCTACGCCGGGTCCGACTACGGCGTCTACGCGAGCTTCGACGGCGGGGCCACCTGGTCGCCTTACGGTTCGGGCCTGCCCCGCGCCGCCGTCGACAGCCTGCAGGTCTCGGCCCAGCAGGGCCTCCTCCAGGCCGGGACTCACGGCCGCGGCCTCTGGCAGACGGTCGCCCAGACCTCCGGGACGCTCAACGTGGCGCCCACGGCGATTCCCTCCTCGGGCGGCGCGCCGCTGGCCGTGAGCTTCGGCGCCACCGCCGTGGGCGGGACCTCCCCGTACACCTACGCGTGGACCTTCGGCGACGGCGGAACCGGCACCGGGGCCACCGTGAGCCACACTTACACGGGCCTCGGCACCTTTACGGCCACGGTCACCGTGACCGATGCCGCGAGCGCCCAGATCTCGGGCTCGGTCCAGGTGTCGGTGATCGTCCCGCCGCCCACCATCAGTTCCGTGAGCAAGCTCGCGAACCCGCTGCGCCTGAAGGTGATGGGGACGAACTTCAAGAGCGGCGCCATCGTGAAGATCGACGGCACGGCGGTGCCCACCACGACCTACAAGAGCGCCACCCAGCTCCTCGCCAAGGGCTCGACCCTGAAGACGCTGGTGCCCAAGGGGCGGCAGGTCACCGTGACGGTCCTCAACCCCGACGGCGGGGAATCGGCGGGGTTCGGCTACACCCGGTGAGTCCGGCCGGGCCGGCGCAACGGATCGCCCCGGGGCAATGGGTCTCCCCCCGGGGCCGTTCGGGCGGCGTGGAGGGGCCATGAAGCGAATCCTCATCGTCGACGACCACGCCATCTTCTGCGAGCACTGGAAGGCCTTTCTCGAGGAGCGCTTCCCCGGGCTCGTCCAGGTCGAGACCTACACGGACCCCTTCGCGGCGCTCCGCGCCATCTCCCCCGACCTCTCGCTCCTCATGCTGGACCTGCAGATGCCGGGCCTGGACGGCAAGAAGGTCCTGGAGTTCGCCGCCGCCAAAGGGGTGGACCGCCGCAGGGTGGTCATCACGAGCGCGAGCCACGCGGACCACCTCCATGAGGTCTTCCCGGCGGGGGATTGCCTGGCCGTCATCAACAAGGAGGAGCCCGCCCAGCAGGCGGTCTTCCTCATGATCCTCGACTCCCTCATGAGCAAGCCCTGAGCGACCCCCTCCCGGGGGCCGCCCGGTCGGAGGGTGACCCACCCCACCCCTTGAAATCCAAGGACTTTTCGGTGGACCCCCCGGGGCGCCCCGGGCTAAACTTTGTTCATCTCGGCCCCGTATAGCCAAACTTGAGTGAGGAGGATCGAATGAGCCGATTCAGCCGTATCCGGGCTCTGGGGGGAGTCGCCCTTCTGACGCTGGGCCTCTGCGTGGCCCCGAGCGCCGCGACGCCCGAGGGAGCCGTGCCGCTCTCCCTCGAGGACGCCCTCAAGACCGCCCTTCAGAACAACTTCGACATCAAGGTGGAGCAGGTCACCCTCCAGCAGGCGGACCAGGCCGTCAAGGGCTCCTACGGCATGTACGACACGCAGCTGAACTTCACGTGGTACAGCAACGTGAACCGCGTGCCGGCCACGAGCCGCCTCGACGTGGGCGACATCGCGGCCACGTACATGAACCGCACCGACGCCTACAACCTCGGCGTCACCCAGCCCACCTCCTGGGGCCAGAGCTTCCAGCTCGTGTGGAACAACAACCGCGACCTGACCAACTCCCTCTACTCCTACCTCAATCCCACCTACAACAGCACGGCCACGCTGGGCACCACGCTCCCCCTCCTGCAGGGCTTCGGCAAGACGGTGGCCAGCCGGACCGTGCTCCTCGCCAAGCTGGGAAAGGACATCGCGGGAAGCGCCTACGTCCAGAACGTACGCGACGCCCTCCTCCAGGTGGAGAAGGACTACTTCCAGCTCGTCTACGACGTGAAGGACCTGGAGACCCGCGAGGCCGCCCTCGGGCTGGCCAAGCGATTCCAGGAGGAGACGCGGAAGAAGATCGATGTGGGCGTCCTGGCCCCCATCGAGCAGGTGACGGCGGACGCGCAGGTGGCCACGCGCGAGCAGGACATCATCACCGCGCGGCAGTCTGTGGGCAACAGCATGGACATCCTCCGCCTCGACCTGGGCATCCCGAAGGACTCGGGCGAGTGGAACCGCGTGATCCAGCCCACCGACGAGCCCAAGCTCATCAGCAACGACAAGACCGAGGCCGAACTCGTGGACCAGGCGCTGGCGCGCCGGCCCGAGGTGGCCCAGCTGAGGGGCAAGCTCGAGCAGGACAAAATCAATCTGGCGGTGGCCAAGAATACGACCCTGCCGCAGCTCAACCTCACGGCGAGCCTCACCTACAACGGCGCCTCCGGCACCTACACCGACCCCGTGACGGGGCAGGTCCTCTACGACCACGCCTTCTCGAAGGCCTGGAGCCAGATCACGGGCGGAGACTTCAAGTCCTACTACGTGGGGGTCGCGTTCAGCTACCCGATCCAGAACCGCGCCGCGAAGGCGCAGGTCCAGACCTCGCTCCTCGCGAAGACGGCGGACGAGATCGGCATGGAGAAGCTCCGGCTCTCCATCGGCAACGAGGTGCGCGCCGGCCTGCGGGACCTCGAGGCGGCGAGGAAGCGCGTCGACGCGGCGGAGGTCACCTTCCGCCTCCAGAAGGAGAAGCTCGACGCCGAGCAGAAGAAGTACGACAACGGGCTCTCCACGGCGTTCAACGTCCTCTCCTATCAGAACGACCTCCTCGCCGCGGCCACGAGCCTACTCAACGCGAGGGTCTACACCCAGGTGGCCGGCGCCAAGCTCGAACGGGCCATCGGCACCTACCTGGAGAGCCGGGGCATCGAGCTCAAGTGAATGGTGAACGGTAAGCGGTGAGCAGTGAGCGGTGAGCGGTGATCAAGGACAAGCTCGATCACCCGATCACCTTGTCACGCATTAGGGAGGGATCCATGGACGAAACGACGGACGAAGTTCCGCAGAACCCTGCCCCCGAGCAGGCTCCGGCTCCGGAGAGCGAGCCGGAGCGTCCCATTTCGGTGGCCGGTGACCTGGCCGGGGTCATCGTGGCCCCCGGGGCCACGTTCCAGGGCATCGTGGATCGGCGCTGGTGGTACGCGCTCGTGCCGCTGGCGATTCTGCTCGTGTTCAACATCCTCAGCTCGTCCCTCTTCATGAACCGGGTGGACATGGGCCAGCTGGTGCGCGACCAGATCCGCCAGAGCCGTTTCGCGTCCCAGATGAGCCAGTCCCAGATCGACGAGGCCGCCGAGAAAGCCGCCAGCCGGCCCAAGTGGGTGAACGTGGCCATGGGCGCCGTGGGCCTCCCCGTCGTGGTCCTCATCATGGCGCTAGTCTTCTGGCTCGTCCTCCTCGCCTTCGGGAAGGACATCACCTACGGCAGGAGCTTCCAGGCCACGAGTTGGGCCATGCTCCCGACGCTCTTCGCCGGGGTCATCTTCCTCGTCACGCTCTTCGTGAAGGACGCGAACGCCATCAACATCAACAACCCGATCGTCACGAACCCCGCGGCGTTCTTCGAGGCGGACGCCATGTCCAAGCCGCTCTACGCGCTCCTCGCCGCCGTCGACGTGTTCAAGATCTGGATCGTCGCGCTCCTGGGCATCGGTCTCGCCGCCGCGGCGCGCTGCAAGGTCTCCCAGGCCACCATCGCCGTGGCCTCGCTGTACGGCTTCTGGGTCCTCATCAAGGTGGGCCTGGCGGCCATCTTCTAGGGGCATCGCATGTCGAAGAAGCGTCTCTGGATCCTCATCGGGATCGGCGCGGCCCTCCTCCTCGTCATTCTCCTGACGGCCCTGAAGTCCGGTCCCAAGGGCTTCGAGGTGGAGGTCATGAAGGTGGCCAAGGGCGACGTCTCGCCGACGGTCACCGCGGACGGGCTCATCACGGCCAAGAACACCGTGAACATCTCCTCCCAGGTGATGGGCGAGATCACGGCCATCCCCTTCAGGGAGGGGGCCTCCGTCAAGAAGGGCGACGTCCTCGTCCAGATCAACCCGGACACCTACCAGCGCGACGTGGCCTCGGCGCTCGCCAACATGGATTCGGCCCTCGTGGCGTCCCGTCAGGCCGAGGTCACCCTCGCCCAGCGCCGCCTCGACTGGAACCGGTCCAAGGACCTCTTCGACCAGAAGGTCATCTCCCTGTCCCAGCGCGACGACGCCAAGCTCGCCCTCGACCAGGCGGAGCTCTCCGCCAAGGCCTCCAAGGCCATGGCCGAGCAGGCGAGGGCCGCCTACCAGCGGGCCCAGGACTACCTCGCCAAGACCACCATGCGCTCGCCCATCGACGGGGTGGTCACCGCCGTGAACGCCAAGGAGGGCGAGACGGCCGTCATGGGCACCATGAACTTCGCGGGCACCGTCATCCTCACCGTCTCGGACCTCAGCGAGATCATCACCGAGGTGCAGGTGGACGAGGCCGACTTCCCGCGCCTCAGGCTGGGCCAGCCCGCCGTGGTCACCGTGGACGCCCTGGGCGGCAAGCAGTACGAGGGCAAGGTCATCGAGATCGCGGCCTCGGCCCAGGCCAGCAGCGCCACGACGCAGTCCAACATCCGCCAGTTCAAGGTCAAGGTCCTCCTCACCAAGCCCGACGCGGACCTCCGCCCGGGCGTCACCACCCGCGTCAAGCTCATCGCGGACCGCCGCGCGAACGTGGCGAGGGTGCCCATCGGCGCCATCCGCACCGAGGAGAAGAGCGGCGCCCAGGTCTTCTACGTCTTCGTGGCCGAGAAGAACAAGGCGGCCAAGAAGACCGTGAAACCGGGCCTGAGCGACGACCTCTACACCGAGGTCACGGAGGGCCTGAAGGAGGGCGACGAGGTCATCATCGGGCCCTATCGCATCCTCCGGACCCTGGCCGTGGGCGACAAGCTCAAGCCCAAGGTCATCAAGGCCGAGGAGTTCGAGAAGCACCAGTCGGCCTCGGGCGAGGTCGAAGTCCATGTGGACTAGACAAGAGAAATCTTCACCACGGAGACACGGAGGACACAGAGGAAGCAGAAAGATTTCCACTCTAGGGCAAGGCAATGCGAGTCTTCTCAAGTCTTTGCCAAGAGTGCCTTCTCTTTTCTCCGTGCTCTCCGTGCCTCAGTGGTGAAATGGTTTGAGTCTTGAGCGAGCTTCAAGACCTGAAAGCGGGAACCGGATGAGCAACGCGGACGACAGCCTCCTCATCGACGTCAAGGACCTCGTGAAAGACTACCCCATCGGGGACGCGGTCTACCACGCCCTGCGCGGCGTGAGCCTGAAGGTGCGCCGCGGCGAGTTCCTCGCCATCATGGGCCCTTCAGGCTCGGGCAAGTCCACCCTCCTCCACCTCCTGGGGTGCCTCGACACGCCCACTTCCGGCGAGTACTCTCTCGCAGGTACGCCGGTCCACAAGCTCAGCGCCGACGAGCTCGCCGAGCTGCGAAACCGGGAGATCGGGTTCATCTTCCAGATGTTCTTCCTCCTTCCGCGCTCGACCGCGGTGGAGAACGTGGAGCTGCCCCTCATCTACGCCAAGGTGCCCCCCGCGGAGCGCCACAAGAAGGCGCTCGAGGCCCTGCAGTTCCTCAAGCTCGACTCCCACGCCTCGCACCGGCCCAACCAGCTCTCGGGCGGCCAGCGCCAGCAGATCGCCATCGCGAGGGCCCTCGTGAACA
>JBBIUU010000013.1:35902-45884 GCA_037440125.1 Acidobacteriota bacterium | reverse complement strand
GTGGACATTCGTGGACCCCCTTGGTTGGTGGAACCTGCTGAAAAGACCTAGAGATTAAGAATAGGGCATCGCCGTGGGCCGAACAAGGTCGCTGGGGGGGGGTCGAGGGCAAGCGCTGGGGCGTTTCGCCCACCCGGCGTGCGGTCTGATCCCCCTTTTCCGAGGGCGCCGAGGGGCGGGCTGGCGCCTCGCTCCGAGGTCGCACCCCGAACGCCAGGGACCGCAAGGCCTCCTGGCGTCCAGGTCGGACCTCCAGCAGGCCGGAAGTCGTGCGTCAAAAGGCCCAGGAGAGGCCCGCGCAGGTCGCCCGACGGACCTCCGGAGGGGCCGATGTGAGGTATACTCCGCCCTCGGGCAGGACATCCCGGGAAACCCTCATCGGAGAGAGACCATGTCATTTTACGGGTTCAAGCTGTTCGTCGTGAACTCCATCCCGGCGCCGCTCGTGAAGGTCTTCGCGGCGCCTTACGTCGCAGGCGATTCTCTGGAGAAGGGGCTGGCCACTTCGGACCGGCTCTTCAAGGACAAGGGCATCTACTCCACGATGGACGTCCTCGGGGAGGCCGAGAAGACCGAGTCCAAGGTGCGCGAGGCGGTCCAGCTCTACCTGCGAACCCTCGAAGGCCTCAAGGACCGCCCCTACTGCACCATCTCCGTCAAGCCGGGCCACTTCGGCTACTACGTGGATCCGGGCTTCTGCCGTGAGAACATCGAGGAGCTCGCCGCGGCGTGCCAGAAGGCGGGGCGCGGCCTCACCGTCGACATGGAGGACACGGACCTCACGGACTTCACGCTCCAGCTCTACCGCGACCTGAAGCCCAAGTACCCCGTCCTCGGAACGGTCCTCCAGTCCCGCCTCTACCGGACCGAGAAGGACATCGACGCCCTCGACGGCCTCCAGGCCCACATCCGGCTGTGCATCGGCATCTACCGCGTCAAGGAGCCGCTAGCCACCCAGAACAACCGAGCCATGAAGGAGAACCTCCTCAAGCTCCTCGAGAAGCTCCTGGACCGCGGCCACCACGTCTGCATCGCCACGCACGACGTGGAGTACCTCGCGAGGGCCCGGAAGATCCTCGCGGACCGCAAGGTCCCGAAGGACCGCTACGAGTTCCAGATGCTCGTTGGCGTGCCCCGCGAGAAGCTCCAGCGCGAGCTCGTGGAGGCCGGCGAGACCGTGCGCCTCTACGTTCCCTTCGCGGTCCACTGGGACGACGCCATCGCGTACCTGCGCCGCCGCATGCTCGAGAACCCGCACATGGCCGGCCTCGTCCTCAAGAACCTCGTGGCCAGGGGTTAGCGCTCCAGGGTCCGACGACCCACCACCCCCGCCTGGCCCGACCCCCGCCCCAAATCCTCCCCCGTCCCTTGCTCCAAGGGACGGGGAGTCTTATATTTGGGCCAGATTTCGAAGCGTGTCTCGGTGGCTTCAGCCTGATCCGGGGAGGGGCTCATGGCGAACAAGAGCGGACTTCTGTCGTGGCGGTGCGGCCTCGCGGCCGCCATCGTGTTGTCTGTGGGGATCGCGCCCTGGGCCGCGGGACCCGCGATGAGCGTGGGCCGGGGCGAATGGGGGCAGCTCGGCGACGGCGCGCGCGTCTTCTCGCCCTTCCCCGCCCAGGTGGCTCTCGCCCGACCAGCGCTGGCCGTGGCCCCGGGCACAACCTTCACGCTGGCGCTCCTGGACGACGGGAGCGTCGTCGCGTGGGGCGCCAACACCTACGGTCAGCTCGGCGACGGCACCACCGTACGACGCACCGTGCCGGGCGCGGTCCACGGTTTGGCGAACATCGCCAAGATCCACGCCGGGTACTACAGCGCCTACGCCATCGACGCCGCGGGGGACCTCTGGGCGTGGGGCTACAACGGCAACGGCCGCCTCGGCGACGGGACCACGACCGCCCGCTACGAGCCCGTCAAGATCACGGCGCTCTCGAACGTACGCCAGGTGAGCGGCGGATACTCCCACGGCGTCGCCCTCGACGCCTCGGGGGCGGTCTGGACCTGGGGGGAGAACGGTTACGGCCAGCTCGGCGACGGCACCACCGTCGGCAAGACCTCACCTCAGGTGGTCGCGGGCCTCGGCCCTGCGAAGGCCGTCGCCGCCAACCAGTTCGCCACCTACGCGCTCCTCGAGAACGGCACCGTGATGGCCTGGGGCTACAACGTCTACGGCACGCTGGGCGACGGGACGGGGACGAACCGGTCCACCCCCGTGCAGGTGGTGGGGCCCAGCGAGGTCGTCGCCATCGCCCAGGGCACGCTCTGCGGGTTGGCCCTCACCTCCACGGGCACGGTCTGGGGCTGGGGCATGTGGATGAATGGCGCGACGCCCATCGTGGTTCCCGGCCTCCCACCCGTCACCGCCATCGCCGCGGGGGACCGCTCCTTTTTCGGCCTCCAGTCGGACGGGACGGTCTGGGGATGGAAGAACAACACGCTCGGCCAGCTCGCCAACGGGACCACGACCTACTCCGACACCCCCACGAAGGCCACCGCCCTCGGAGCCGTCGCCTCCCTGACCGCCTACTACAACACCGTGGCCGCGGTGAAGGCCGACGGGAGCCTCTGGACCTGGGGCGCCAACGACGCGGGCCAGCTGGGCGACGGCCGGGTCACCGGCAGGATGGCCTTCGGGCCCGTCGCTGGCGCCGGGGCCTACACGCGCATCGCCTCCGCGAACGACCACTCCGCGGCGCTCGACGAGGACGGGACGGTCTGGTGCTGGGGCAAGAACTCCGGAGGATCCCTCGGGACGGGCTTCGACACGGTCCCCTCTTCGGAGCCCGTCCGGCCGGGGACCCTCACCGACGTGGTCTCCCTCACGGCCGGTCAGAGCCACTGCACGGCCGTGAAATCCGACGGGACCGTCTGGTGGTGGGGAGGGTACCTCAACGGGTACTCCTACGTTCCCTCGCAAAAGAACACCCTGATCGGGGCCGTGGACGCGGCTTCCGGGACAGACTTCAGCCTCGTCCGTATGAACAACGGCACCCTCTGGGGGTGGGGCACGAACACCTCAGGGCGGCTGGGGGATGGCACCACCAACCCCACGACCACGCCCGTGCAGGTCCAGGGGATCACCACGGCCATCAGCGTGGCCGCGGGGGGCGTCCACGGTCTGGCGGTCCTCCAGGACGGCTCGGTGGTGGCGTGGGGCGGCAACGCCCAGGGCCAGCTCGGCGACGGCACGACGACGGGGCACCTCACACCCGTATCGGTGATCGGCCTGCCCGGCCCCGCCGTGGCCGTGAGGGCCTCGGGCCAGTGCTCCTTCGCGCGGCTCCAGGACGGCAGTCTGTGGTCGTGGGGCTACAACTCGACCGGCGTCCTGGGCGACGGCACGACCACCGAGCGTCACTCGCCCGTCCCCGTGTCCGGGATGGGGTCGAACGTCGCCGAGGTGGCGTCCTCGGGGGCGCACACCGTGGCGCTCAAGACCGACGGGAGCGTCTGGGCCTGGGGCCGGAACGACGATGGGGAGCTCGGCGACGGGACCACCACGACGCGCCTCTCGGCCGTCCAGGTCGCGCCCTTCGGCTCGGCCTCGGCCGTGGCGGCGGGGACGGGGACCAGCGCCTTCGTCTCGAACGACTGCGCCATCGGGTGCACGGCCTCGGCGCCCATCGCCGGGGCTCCGGGCGTCACCCTCGCCTTCGCGGGCGGCGTCGATCCGGCGGGCTGCCCGGGAGCCGCGTCCTACGACTGGGACTTCGGCGACGGGTCCGCCCATGGCACGAGCCAGAACCCTAACCACGCTTTCGCGGCCCCGGGCAACTACCACTGGCTCCTCACCGTGACCCAGTCCTCCCAGACCTGCACCCGCGCCGGCAACGTGTCTGTGGCCCCGTGCAGCATCATCTGCGGTGCGACGGTGCCGTCCCAGGGACAGGCAGGCTCCGAGGTCATCTTCACGGGCACGGCCACCATGGGGTACTACTGCGGGTCCACCGAGCCGACGTACGACTGGAACTTCGGAGACGGCTCCGCCCACGGCTCGGCCCAGAGCCCCACGCACACCTACACGACGCCGGGCGTCTACACCTGGTCCCTCACCGTATCCGGGGCCGGCGCCACGTGCTCCAAGAGCGGGAGCATCACGGTCCTCCAGCCGCCGCTGGTGTCGACCATGACGAAGCTCGGGAGCCCGTTCCGCATCAACGTGGCGGGGACCAACTTCAAGAGCGGCATCCGAGTCTTCATCGACGGCACCGAGTGGACCAACGTGTTCTTCAAGAACACGGCCCTCATCAAGCTCAAGGGCGGCGCGTCCCTCAAGGCTGCCGTGCCCAAGGGCTCCACGAGGACGTTCCGGTTCCTTAACCCCGACGGCGGCGAAAGCACCACGTCCTGGGGCTGGTGACCCGCGACGGGCGCCGGCGCGCGACGGGGCACTTCGAATCGCGGACATGGGGGAGCGGCCGGAGAGGCGGACCGCTCCCCTCCTCGTCACGGCCCGATTGGGAACGATGCCAGCGTGCTAAACTGCCTTCCTGCGATCCGCGGGGGGCGGGTCCACACTTCAAAAGGAGAGAAGCCATGGGAGGCAGAGGTCTCGCCTCGAATGAGATCATCAAGCAGAAGCACGCCCAGGCGGCAACCAAGGTCCGCGAGATGGGCGCCGACCTCTGGATCACCTTCGTCCAGGAGACGAGCTCGGGCGCCGAGCGCGCCTTCGCGTACATCTCCCCCGGACACTTGACGTGGGAGAGCGCCATCCTCGTCACCCCCGAGGGCAAGCCCACGCTCATCTGCGGGCGCCTCGACCAGCAGGTCTTCGAGGCTTCGGGGCTCTTCGGCGAGATCGTGACCTTCGTCCAGGATTTCAAAGAGCCCTTCCTGAACTACCTGAAGGCGCTGAGGCCGCGCCGGGTGGCGGTGAACTTCTCGCTCAACGACCCGAGCGCCGACGGCATCCCGCACGGCCGCTTCCTCCACCTCGAGGGCATGCTCAAGGAGGTCGTCCCCGACGTGGAGATCCTCTCCGCCGAGCCCATCATCGGCTCCCTCATCTCGCAGAAGAGCCCGCTCGAGCTCGCGGCCATCCAGGAAGCCGTGGACATCACGGTGGAGATCTTTCAGGAGATCCACGCGTACCTGAAGCCGGGCCTGACGGAGAAGCAGATCTACGACTTCGTCGCCGAGCGCATGGCGGCGCGGGGCCTCGAGCCCAGCTTCGAGACCCTGGTCTTCGCCGGAGACCGCGGGGCGGGCATGGGCCACGGGGAGGCCACTGACAACGACCTCAGTCCCGGGGACCTCGTGCACGTCGACATGGGCGTCATGGTCCGCGACTACGCTTCCGACATGCAGCGGACGTGGTATGTCCTCAAGCCCGGCGAGGCCGAGGCGCCCGAGACCGCGCGCAGGGGTTTCGCGGTGATTGCCGACGCCAACGAGGCCTGCCGGAAGGCGCTCGAGCCCGGCGTGAAGGGCGTGGACATCGACGCCATCTCGAGGGGCATGGTCACCGCCGCGGGCTTCCCCGAATACCCCCACGCCCTCGGGCACCAGGTGGGGCGGCACGTGCATGACGGCGGCGCCTTGCTGGGGCCGGCGTGGGCCCGCTACCGCGACACGCCGTTCATGCCCGTAGCGGAGCATCAGATCTACACCCTGGAACCCTCCCTCAACGTCCCCGGCTTCGGCGCCGTGGGCATCGAAGAGGACACGCTCGTGACGGCGGAGGGCGCGCGGTACCTCGCCCCGCCCCAGACGGAGCTGTGGCTGGTCAAGTCTTGATCCCGTTCGAGCGGCGGTAGGAGGCCAGACATGAGGAGAGCATTCCTGATTCTCGGCGTCAGCTGCGCCCTGTCCCTCACCGCGTGCGGTCCGTCGAAGCAGGAGATCCAGGCGCAGAAGGCCGCGGAGGAGAAGGCGCATATCGAGAAGGCCATCCTCGACGCCCAGGAGGCCGCCAAGGCTCCCGTACTCACGGAGAAGGACCAGGTCATCCAGGGCGAGCGCGGTCTCAAGTACGTGGACAACAAGGTGGGCACGGGAAAAGAGGCCAAGCAGGGCGGCACCGTCACGGTGAACTTCATCGGCTGGGTGGACGGCTCCAAGATCGACAGCTCCGACGACCGAGGCAAGCCCGCATCCTTCATCATCGGGGGCAACCAGGTCATCGACGGCTGGAGCGTCGGCGTGAAGGGGATGAGAGAGGGCGGCGTGCGTCTCCTCATCATCCCGCCCGAACTCGCCTACGGGAAGGAGGGCAAGTCGGGGTTCGTGGGGCCCGACAAGACCCTCTGGTACCGCATCGAGCTCGTCAAGGCCTACGATCCGATGTGAGCGGTGAACGGGAGATCGGAAGATCGGGTAATCAGGTGATCGGGTGATCGGGTGATCAGGTGATCGTGTCTTTTCGCCTTCCGCCTTCCGCCTTTCGCTTGTCCCGCTGGAATGCCGTTGCGCATCAAGCGTTATGGAATCAGGTCACCTGCTTGACGGCGTGGTGTGCCGTCTTTACCATGGCGGTGTTCCCGGCTGACCTGGCGAGCCACCCACGCGAGACCGCGGGCAGAGCGGAGGAGGCCCCGATGGACAAGGTGAAGCGGCTTCTGGAGGAGAAGGGCAGCACGATCTTTTCGGTGACGCCGGAGACCACCGTGTGGGATGCGGCATCCTCCATGGCGAAACACCACGTGGGCGCCGTCCTCATCATGGCGGGAAGCCAGGTGACGGGGATCTTCAGCGAGCGCGACCTCCTTCACCGCGTGCTCCTGGCGGGGAAGGACTCCAAGGCCACGCCGGTCAACGAGGTCATGTCCACCGACCTCGTCTACGTGACCCCCGACACGACGGTCCACGAGGCCATGGCCGTCATGACCCAGCGCCGGTGCCGGCACCTCCCCGTGATGGAGGGCCCGGAGCTCCGCGGCATGGTGTCCATCGGCGACTGCACGCGGTTCCTCTCCCGCGACCAGGACTACACGATCCGCCACCTCACGGAGTACATCCATAACAAGTATCCGGGGTGAGAAGACAGATTGGGGATGTGGGATTTGGGATGTGGGAAGGGCCCGGTCCGGCCCCTTTTGCTGTCGGGCGCTTCCGGGATCTGCCGCACCGTCAGGACGAGACACCCTCGCACCAGTCCCTTTCGGAGGCACCCTGTCGAACCCGCGCACGGACCGATTCTTGGCCCTGTCCATCAGGAGCGACCGGGGCCTCGATTCGAACTGCGGGAACAGGAATAGGCGCCCCCCCGGGGCGTTTCTGGGGCAGGAGGTAAGCCCATGAAGAAAGCCCTCTCTGCGGCGATGATCTCCTTGTTTCTGGTCCTCTTCTCCGCCCTCGTCCTGGCCAAGGACCAGACGCCTGCGGCCGGCCAGGACATGGTCTACGTCTGCCCGAAGTGCGACGCGGCCTTCGACAAGCCCGGCAAGTGCCCCTGCGGCGAGACCCTCAAGGCCGTCAACAAATCGGACATCTACTACGCGTGCGCGGGGTGCGCCTACATGTCGGACAAGCCGGGCAAATGCCCGAAGTGCAACGCCGTCCTCACGCTTCACGTCAAGTCCTGGGAGCAGCAGCCCAAGGCGGCCTCGGGCAAGAGCTGACCCGCCACGCGCACCACCCCGCTGATTCTCGAGGGGCCGGGACACGATCCCGGCCCCTCCTTTCTTCCTCGGGAAACGTGGTCTCGACCCCAGCCCGGACGAGGCACCTTTCTGCCCGCCCTCCTCGGCGTTAGACTGATTCCCAACGACCCACTCGATCGGGGAGGTCCTGCCATGCGCGCGTCGTCCCAAGCCATCCGGCCCGTGATGGCCATCGCCCTCACGCTTCTCTCGCTCCACCCCCTCAACGCCCAGAAGGGCGGCCTGGTGCTCATCAGCAAGGACCAGGAGGTCCAGATCGGCCGCGAGTCCGCCGCGGCGGTGGAGAAGGAGTTCGGCGTCTACCGCGAGCTGCCCTCCCTGAACGCCTACGTGGACCGGGTAGGCCAGCGTCTCGTGGCCCAGTGCGCCCGCAGGGACATCGCCTACAAGTTCACGGTGCTCGACACGCCCGTCATCAACGCCTTCGCCCTGCCCGGCGGGTTCGTCTACGTCACGCGGGGCATCCTGGCGCGGATGAACTCGGAGGACGAGCTGGCCGCGGTCATGGGCCACGAGCTCGCGCACGTAGCCCTCCGGCACGGCGCACAGGAGATGTCGCGCCAGGCCGTGGCCCAGTTGGGCATCCAGGCGCTCGGCATCCTCAAACCCGAACTCGCCAAGAGCGTGGGGCAGTACGCCGGGATGGCCCTCAATCTGGCCTTCCTGGGTTATTCGAGAGACCTCGAGGCGCAGGCGGACGAGTACGGCATCACCTACGCCGAATCGGCGGGATACAACCCTCGCGGCGCCACCAAGATGTTCCAGATGCTCCAGTCCATCGAACAGGGGGAGCCGGGCTCCCTCGAGAAGTTCCTGGCCAGCCACCCGCCGACGGCCGAACGGCTGACCTACGCGGACGGCCGCGTCGGACAGTATGCCAGGGAACACCCGAAGAAGGCCGACCAGCCCCTCCAGCGCGACCCGTTCCTGAGGCAGCTCAACGGCATGGCCCTGGGCAACGCGAAGGGCGAGGCCATCGTCTCGGGCGAGACGTACGTCAACAAGCAGTACCGCATCGGGCTAGACTTCCCCGGCACCTACCAGGCCGACTTGAGCCCCGATGACCCGGACGCCCTGGCGGTGTTCGTCCGCAGGATCAAGGCTGGGGGTGGGACCGTGAACTCGCGTGTCGTCGGCGTCGAGGGCAAGGTCTTCCAGCAACCGCGGACCGCGGAGGACTACGCCCAGCGCTACCTCGCCAACCTCAAGGTCCAGCACAAGGTCGTGGAGTACGCCAGGGTGTGGACCGCGGGCGTCTCGGCCCCCGCCAACGTCCTGGACGTCCAGACGCAGGGCGGCACGGTGCGGCTCCTCATGGCCTTCGTCGTCAGGGACAGGACGGGCCTCGTCATCTACGGGTTCGCCGACCCCGGCGATTTCCAGCAGGCGAGGCCGGAATTCGAACAGATGATGAGGACCCTCCGCTTCGTCTCCGACCGGGAGCTCGCTTCCGCCCGGCCCGCAAGGATCCAGATCGTCGCGTCCCAACCCGGCGACACTTGGACCGGGCTCGCCACCCGCTACCTGGCCGCGCCCAACGGAGGCGCCCGCCTGGCGGCGTACAACGGCACGTTCCGACCAGAAAAGCAGCCCGAACAGGGCATGCTGCTCAAGATTCCCGACAAGGCAGCCCTCAAGGAAAAGGCCGGAGGCGGGAGCTAAGGCTTGCCCACTTGCAGAGAGAGGCGTTTCACTGTCGGACGCTCAACCGTGCACGCTAAGGGATTGAAACCGGGTTCAGGGCGGGAGGAGGGGCTGGTTCCGGCCCTACCGGCAACTCGACGGCTGGATTCACGTATGATGATGCGGAACGAGGGCCCCGGGGTGGTATAGGAAGAGAATGGCATTCTCCTTGCTTGCCTTATCCACTTGGGCCAGTGCAGGGTAGTTTAGAGGCCGAATTGGCCCTCACGGAGGTCTCGACGAGTGCGGAGCGGGTCAGATAGGCACCAGAGCAGGGAGCGCGGGGGGACTCCTATTTCGGTGCGGTCTATCCGACCTTGGTCCTATGGACTTGACTCCGGCTTCGTAGTAGTATACCTTCCAGTTGTAGCCCCTAGATATTAGGTTGTTGCTAGGGGTGTAGTACAATGTGTTGCATACGTCGGAGAAAGGTTGTACCTCAACAACACGTACGGAGGTGTAAGGATGAAGAAGATTCTGATTGCGGCGCTTCTGGTTCTCGGTTCCCTCGGCGTCTTCGCGCAGGCCGGCACGCAGTACTTCGCCATTCTCCCCGGCTACCAGTTCAGCACCGGCAACTATCAGGAATCCCAGAACTTCATTTACAACAACCAGTGGTACCAGGCCCGCGTCAACGGTTCCGGCGAGAACAACTTCGTGGGCAGCCTCGACTACGGCTACTTCTTCACCGA
>JBBIUU010000013.1:34653-35802 GCA_037440125.1 Acidobacteriota bacterium | reverse complement strand
CCGTCGAGGTGGACGGTGCGGCACATTTCGGCGAGGCGGGAGCGCGTGCGGGTACCGATCCGGTCCTCGAGCGATCCCTCGCCGGGCGCCGGGGCGTCGAGGTAGTTCGTGGTGAGGAGCGTGGGCCGTTGCTCGTTGTAGCGCTGGCTCACGAGGTAGTGCAGGGTGTCCTGAGCCCACGGGCTGGCCACGCAGCCGAGCTCGTCGATGAGGAGGAGCGGCGCCTCCTGGAGCGGCGCGAGGATGTCGTACTCGGTCTCCTCGGCCCCCGTCCGGCCGTAGGTCGAACGGATCTCGCGGTAGAGGTCGTTGAGGTCCACGAAGAGGGCGGGCAGCGATTTCTGCACCACCACCTGCTGCAGGATCGAGACCGCGAGGTGCGTCTTGCCGACGCCGCAGGGCCCCTGGAAGAGGATGCCGTTGGCGGTGGCCGGGAGCGCGGGGTACTCCTCGGCGTACCGCTGGGCGATCGTCAGCGCCTCTTCCTGGCTTGCGTTGGCGGGCCGGTAGTTCCCGAAGGTGTAGCGGTTGAAGTAGCGGGCGGGGATGCAGGCCTTGGCCACGAGGCGCGTCGCCCGGTCGGGGACCCTGCATTTGCAGGGTACGGCGATGGCCACGGCGCCCCGCGTCTCCAGCACGTACCCCTCGCCCCCGCACTCGGGGCAAACCTTGCCCGACATGGCGCCTCCGTCCGCTCCGGACCAGCAAGAGGATACCATACCCGCCCCCGCCTGCCGGTGCTAGAATCCGACCATGGCGACACGGTGGCGCTGCATTCTTCTGGCGAGCACGGCGCTCCTCCTGGGGCTGGCCCCGAGCTCCTCAAGCCCGCAGGCTGGGCGTGTATCCGTGTCGGCGTCCTGCCCCCCCGGCTGCACCCCCACGCCGACGAGTCTCCGCGTGCCCGGGGGCTCCGTCGCCAAGGGATTCGCCATCGAGTCTCTCGGCGCTGGAGTGCCCTGCTCGGGGGATGCGGAGCGCATCAAGGGGTTCAGCGTCCGCAGCGGCGGCCAGACCGTGCTCGTCTTCTACCTTCGGCCCTCGGGCCCCGTCTCCGATCCCGTGCCCCTCGAGGACCTCCAGCTCTCCGCGGGGACCTATCAGCTCTACGCCGCACCCGCCGCCGGCGCCTCCGTCACCCTCTCCTAC
>JBBIUU010000013.1:0-34553 GCA_037440125.1 Acidobacteriota bacterium | reverse complement strand
GACCTATCAGCTCTACGCCGCACCCGCCGCCGGCGCCTCCGTCACCCTCTCCTACCGGCTCGTTACGCCGGGAGGGGAGAGACGTTAGACGTTAGACGTTAGACGCTAGACGTTAGACGTTAGACGCGAAACTCGAGACGCGAGACGCGAGATGCAGGGCGCCGGATGGTGATAGCAGGGCACCCGTAACCCAACACCAGACGCCTGGCACAAGGCACCTGCCACTGGATACTCAGAGGGCGACGCCGTGAACCATCATCCCGACCGGATCGGGCCAGAGCCGAGGAAGGCGCGGCGGACTCACCGGAATCGTACAAATTCGGTACGTTGAGGATGAGGCCGCGGCGTGAGAAGGCTCACCAAGAGACAGTGGCGGGCGCCCCCGAGAATCTTCATCCCGCCCGGATCGGCCCAAAGGCGAGGAAGGCGAGCCGGGGCAGTCGAGGCGTACCCCGTCCCGTACGTCGCAGACTGAACCGGCGAGCCTGACAAAGCATTTGGGCCGAGATCTGGCGGGCGACGCCGTGAACCATCATCCCGCCCGGATCGGGCCAGAGGCGAGGAAGAGGAACAAGGCCGACCGAGGCGTACTCATGCCGGTACGTCGCAGGCCGGACTTGCGAGTCTGACAAAGCCTATGGTCCGAGATCTGGCGGGCTAGTCTACGGTGCCGGGGCAACCTTCTTCTGGACGCCGTATTCCTTCATCTTCCGCCACAGCGTCACCCTGCTGATCCCCAGCCTCTGCGCGGTCTTGCTGATCCTCCAGTCGTTGGCGTCGAGGGTCTTGAGGATGAGGTCCCGCTCGAGCGTCTCGAGGGGCGAGTGGATCTGGTACAGCGGCGCGGCGGCGGCGTCCTCGGGGGGCGCGGTGGAGGGCAGCGGCAGGTCGCGGGTGCGGATGATCCCGTCCTGGCAGCGGATGGCCGCGTGCTCGACGAGGTTTTCGAGCTCGCGGATGTTCCCGGGGAAGCGGTAGTCCATGAGGCGCGCGAGGGCCTCGGCCTCGATGCGGTCGAGGTTCTTGGAGGGCATCTTGGCGGCGATCTTCTTGAGGAAGTAGTCCACGAGGAGCGGGACGTCGTCCTTGCGGTCCCTGAGGGGCGGCAGGACGATGCGGAAGACGTTGAGGCGATAGAAGAGGTCCTGCCGGAAGCTCCCGTCCCCGAGGGCGGCGGCCAGGTCGCGGTTCGTGGCCGCCACGACGCGCACGTCCACCTTGATGCCCTTGGCCGAGCCCACCCGCTCGAGCTCGCCCTCCTGGAGGACGCGGAGGAGCTTGACCTGCGTGGCCGGAGGAATCTCGGCGATCTCGTCGAGGAAGATGGTCCCGCCGTGGGCCAGCTCGAAGCGCCCCATCTTGTCGGCGATGGCGCCCGTGAAGGCGCCCCTCACGTGGCCGAAGAGCTCGCTCTCGAGGACGCCCTCGTTGAGCGCGGCGCAGTTGACCTTCACGAAGGCGCGCGTGCGGCGCGTCGAGTTGAAGTGGATGGCGTTCGCCACCATCTCCTTGCCCGTGCCGCTCTCGCCCGTGATGAGCACCGTCGAGTCGGTCTCCGCCACCATCCGGATGAGGTCGAAGACCTCCTGCATGCTGCGGTTGTGACCGATGATGTTGGAGAAGGAGAAGCGCTCCTCGGCGGACTCCTGGAGGCGCGCGATCTGGGTGATGTCGTTGAAGATCTCCACCCCGCCCACGACGGCCCCCGCCGCGTCTCGCAGGAGCATGACGCTCGTGCGGCAGTTCAGGAGCTGGCCGTCCTTGGTGCGGTACCACATGGGGAGGCCCGCCAGGTCCTGGCCCGTCTGCAGGGCGCGCGTCATGGGGCACGAGTACTCGCACTCGGAGGTCTGCGTGATGCTCTTGCAGCGCGCGTCCGCCACCTCCCCCTCCGAGTAGCGGAGGAGGCGCCGGGCCGTCTCGTTGATGAAGACGATCTTCCGCTCGAGGTTGGTGATGATGACGCCGTCGCTGACCGCGTCGAGCACCCTCAGCGTATTGGCGTTACGGATCAGTTCTTCCAACCTGCTTCCTCACTTCGTCCATGATCCGAGCGCCCTCGGCGCCCGTGCAACGCTTGTAGGCGGTCCCGCCCTTGCACACCAGAACGTTGGGCCCTTCGCCGCACATGCCCAAGCACGAGACGAAGGACACCTTCACGGCTTTGGCCGGCAGCTCCCTCGCCGCCTGCTTGAGCGCGACGCGGATCCTGTCCGGATTCCCGCTGCGGCTGCAGGCCTCCCCCTTGCAGACCAGGACCCAGACGCGTTCGGTAGACTCTATGTTTTCGCTCATCGCGTGATACCTTTCAGGAAGTTCCTCTGGCGGCCGATAGCGCCATCGGAAGGCGTTCTAAGAAATCTATTATATCGCGCTCGGAGGTGTCCCGTCCCAGGCTCACGCGGAGCACCGAACCGAGGAGCTCCGGCGCGACGCCCATGGCCTTGAGGACGCGCGCCCCGACGGCGCTCCCGCTGTGGCACGCGGACCCCGTGGAGACCGCGACGCCCCCGCGGTCGAGCACCGCGGCGACCGCGGTCCCCGAAACCCCGGGCAGGCTGAAGAAGGAGGTGTTCGGCAGGCGCGGGGCGCCCGCACCGTGGAGGACCGCGCCGAAAACGGAAGCGATCGTCGCCTCCATCATGTCCCTCAAGCCCTCGATGCGTCCCATGGACGGGAGGTGCTTCACGGCCTCCTCGCACGCCTCTCCGAAGGCCGCCGCCAGGGCCACCGCCTCCGTGGACGAGCGTCTCCCGCCCTCCTGGCCACCGCCCACGAGCACGGGCGTGAGCGGCGCACCCCTTCGCACGACGAGGGCGCCGATGCCCTTGGGCCCGTAGAGCTTGTGCGCGGCCACTGCCAGGTAGTGGGGGTTCGCCGTGCCCCACGGGGACGGCACCTTGCCGAGGGCCTGGACCGCATCGCAGAGAAAGTACGCGCCGGCCGCCTCGCAGAGCGCGCCCACCTCATCCACCGGCTGGAGGACGCCCGTCTCGTTGTGCGCCGCCAGGACGCACACGGCGGCCACGTCGGGCCCCAGCATGGCCTCCAGAGCCTCGACGTCGAGCACACCCCGCACGTCGACGGGGACCTCCTCCACGCGGAACCCCAACGCCTCGAGGTTCGGCCACTGGTCATACACGGCGGGGTGTTCGATGGCCGAAATCAGGACCCGCGTGCGGCCCCTGACCGCGCGGACGGCGGAGCTCAGGGCCAGGTGGTCCGCCTCCGTCGCGGAGCCCGTGAAGACCACCTCGCCAGGCTCACAGCCGACGAGGGCCGCCACCCGGGCACGTGCCCGCTCGAGCTCGAGCCTGGCCGCCCGGCCTTCGGCGTAGGCGCTCGAAGGATTTCCGAAGGCTTCCCTGCCGGCGCGGTCCAGCGCGGCGGCAGCGCGCTCGGAGAGCGGCGTCGTGGCGTTGCAGTCGAGATAGAGCCGGCCGGACGGTAGCCTCATGGGGCGTCTCCGGCCGGGGTGGCGGGTGTCATGGTTCGGGTTCCCTGGGTACGGCTCGTGACGGGACGCCGGCGGGTGCCGGCCTCCAGATCAGTTGTCGTGATAGAAATCGCGATCGAGGACCTCCTCGAGGTGCCGGATGTGGCCCTCTTCCTCGGCCGCCATGGCCAGGAGGGTCTCCTTGGTGGCGGGGTGCTGGGCCACCGCGGCCGCCTCCACGTAGAAGGCGTGGGCCGCCTTCTCGCGCTGGAGCGCCATGCGGAGGATGTCGACGGGAGGCGTGTTGGGATCGATCGGCATCGTCCTACTCCTTAAGTGAAGCGGAATTCTAGCAGGTGCGTGCCCCGCAGGCAAATGGGGGCGGGGTGAAACGTTCGAGGTTAGACGGGAGACGTCAGATGTTAGAAGTAAGACGTTAGATGTTAGAGGTAAGAAGTTAGAAGTTAGACGATAGACGTCGGAGGTGGGGCGTCGATCCCGGACGCGGGCTAGGCATCGGATGGCTTCTCACTCTTCACGTCTCACATCTCCCGTTTCACGCCTCACCAAGATCCTCCGCCCGTCGCCTTCGCGGCGCGTCCATTTGAGATCGTCCAGGTGCTCGAGGAGGGGCATGACGTACTTCCGCGTGGAACCGAGCGCGTCCTTGAACTCGGGCACCGAGATCGTGGGGCCGTGCCCGGCAACCCAGTCTGCGAGGAGCGCACGGACGGCCTCCCGCGTCTCCATTGCCATGAAGAAATCGCCCCCGAACCGGATGACCTCCCCGGCCCCCGTGAGGATGGGCAGGACCTCGCGGACCGCGAGGCCGCAGGCGTCCTCGAGCTCCTTCCCCGTCCGCATGGGGTAGCCATCGCCGCCGAGCTCCACGCGCAGCGCCGCGACGGCCTCGCGCTGCTTGGGCGTGAGCTTCACGCCGTAGCCCGCGCTCCTCACGCGGTCGCCCCGGACCTCCACCGCGCCGGCCGACTCGAGCGCCGTCAGGAGGGCCTCGGCTCTCTCGAGGCGGAGGATTCTCTGCCACCGGCCCAGGAACTCCTGGCGCGGCACCCATTCGAGGGGCCCCTTCCCGCCGTGCTTCGACTTGAGCCACGCCTCAGAGCGCGTCGTCCAGGCCTGCGCTTCGCCTGGGGCGAGCCACCATGCGCCGCGGCCCCAGCGGACCAGGCTTCCCGAACGCTCCCCTGCGAAGGCGGCCGCCTCGAGGGCCGCGCCCGCCAGACCGATACGCGCGCTGACGTCCGAGGCTGACAGGCCCGCGGGACCCGCTTCCACCAGGAGCGCGGCGAGGCCGTCGCCGCGCCGCAGGGCTTCCGCCGTGGCCCGGTCCACGGGCCGCTTCCAACGGGCTTTGCGCTGCGCCACGAGGAGGACCTCGCCTCCCGCCACGGTCCCCGCCGGCGCAGGCTGGCGCAGGATGAAGCGGTCTCCGGGCCAGGCCATGACGGGTTCGGGCATCCGGAGCTGAGCGAGGCCCCGCTCACCGGGACCCAGGGCGGCCGGGCCCTCGAGGTGCAGGTGCGCCTCCACCTCCTGGGTGTGCACGTGGAGCGCGAGCGTCGTGCCGGTCCTGAGGGGAAGGCGGGCGGAGGGCAGCACCTCGACCGAAACGTCGAGGAGGTGCGTGGGCCAGAGCGCGCCCGCCACCGCCACGAGGCACCCGCGCCTCAGGTCCTGGTGGTGCAGGTCGGGCAGGTTCACGGCCACGCGCTGCCCCGCCTCCGCCGAAGGAACGGGAGCCCCGAAGACCTGGAGGCCGCGGACGCGGCTCCTGCCCCTGCCGGGGTGGACCTCCACCTCGTCCCCCACCGCCACGGCGCCGTCAACGCACGTCCCCGTGACCACGGTCCCGAAGCCCTTCACGGGGAAGACTCGGTCCACCGGGAGCCTGAAGGGGCGGCCTCCGCCGGGACGCTCGCAGGCTTCGGCCTCGCGCAGGAGCGCCTCCACGAGGGCGGGCACGCCGTCGCCCGTGAGCGCGCTCACGGGCAACACGGGCCAATGCTCCATGCCGAGGCCCTGCAGGAAATCGCCGAGCTCCAGCCGGGCCAGCTCCGCCGTCTCACCGTCTACGAGGTCGATTTTGTTGAGAGCCACGACGCCGCGCCCGACCCCCAGCAGGCGGACGATCTGCGCGTGCTCGACGGTCTGCGGCATGACCGACTCGTCCGCCGCGACGACGAGCAGGCACACGTCCACGCCCGTGGCGCCCGCGAGCATGTTCTTGATGAAACGCTCGTGGCCCGGGAGGTCCACGAAATGGAGGGTGGCGCGCTCGTGCGCGAGGGTCGCGAAGCCGATGTCGAGGGTGATACCGCGCTGCTTCTCCTCCTCCCAACGGTCCGCGTCGGTCCCCGTCATCGCCTTCACGAGGAGGGTTTTCCCATGGTCGATGTGCCCCGCCGTGCCGACGACGATGTCTCGCATGAGGAGCCCTCGGGAGAAATGAAGGTGATCAGGTAATCAGGTAATCAGGTGATCAGGTGATCAGGTCATCAAGTGATTGAGTAATCCGTTCATCGACGCACTGGACCCGAGCGACAGGAGGGCCGAGCGGACGTTGAGGCACCGGGCAACTCGCTCACCGCGTTTCTTGATCACCCGATTACCGCTCACCCGATCACCCTTCCTTCACGAACACCGTAAGCCCCGTGTCGCCGTACTTGTAGGCGCGCCGCACGGCGAGGCCGGCCGGGCACAGGGGCGGGGTCTTGGCGGCGTGCTCCACCATGAGCCACCCGTCGGGCGCGAGGATCGGGCGCGCGCCCAACCCCGCGAGGAGGTCGGGCCACCTCGGGTCCGCGTACGGCGGGTCGCAGAAGAGGATGTCCAGCTTCGCCCCCTCCTCCTCGAGGATCGAGAGGGCCTTGGCCGCCGCCACGTCGAGCACCCGGGTGCGCTCTTCGGCACCCACCAGGGCGATGTTCCGCTGGAGGCAGCGCAGGGCCTTGGCGTGGCTCTCCACGAAGACACACGAGGCGGCGCCCCGGCTCAGGGCTTCGATGCCCACCGCGCCGGTTCCGGCGAAGAGGTCCCCGAAGGCCGCCCCCGAGGCACCCGACCCGATGATGTCGAAGAGCGCCTCGCGGACCCGCTCCGCCGTGGGGCGGGTGGCCGCGCCCTCCGGCGCGACGAGCTTCCGGCCCCTGTATTCGCCGCCCACAACCCTCATCGAACGAGGCTCCCGCGGCGCCGTTGACACCCTCCGGCGCCCTACGTATTATAGGCTCACCCAAGGATCGGGTAGAAAGGAGTGTGGCTCATGGGTAGCGTAAACAAAGTGATCCTGCTTGGAAACCTAGGCCGGGACCCAGAGCTCAAGTACACGCCCAGCGGGGCGGCCGTCGCGAACTTCACGATCGCGACCAACGAGACCTGGAAGGACAAAGACGGACAGAAACAGGAGCACACGGAGTGGCACCGCGTCGTCGTGTGGGGCAAGCTCGCCGAAATCTGCGGCGAGTACCTGCACAAGGGCCGCCAGGTCTATATCGAGGGGTCCATCCGCACCCGGACCTACAAGGACCGCGAGGGCAACGAGAAGAGCGTCACCGAGATCAAGGCCGACAACATGGTCATGATCGGGAAGGGCGAGGGCGGCCCCCGTGGCGGCGGCGATCGCGGCGGCGGCGCCTCCGAGCGGGAGCCCGAGTACAGCGACGAGGACATCCCGTTCTAGGCAGGACCGAACGGAGCCGGGGCGTGGCGGCCTGCACCGCCGCGCCCCGGCTTCATCTCTCACCGAGCCTCCCATGCGCGAGCTGATCACCCTGGACGTCGGCGGCGACGCCAACCGCTCCTACCTCATCGTGGACCGCGAGCAGGATACGGCGTGGTGCGTGGACCCCTCCTACGGCGCCCGCCGGATTCTCGAGCTCTGCACCGGCCAGGGCCTCCGTCTCACCGAGATCCTCCTGACCCACACCCACGGCGACCACGTTGCCACCCTGCCCGAGCTGGCGGAGGCCACAGGGGCCCGCGTCTGGGCGCACCGCCTCGAAGCGCCGCGCGTCCCCGGCGCCACGCCCCTGCCGGGCGACGGCTCGCCCCTCCCGGGCGTGATGGCCCTCTTCACGCCGGGCCACACGCCGGGCGGCACGTGCTACATCGTCGGAGGCGACCTCTTCACGGGGGACGTCCTCTTCGTGGACTGGGTGGGCCGCAGCGACTTCGCGGGCGGCGACCCCCGGAAGCTCTTCGAGAGCCTGGCGAGGCTGCGCACCCTCGACCCCGGTCTCGTGATCCGGCCTGGCCACCACTACGGGAGCGAGGAGTCGCGCCGCCTGGGCGACGAGGTGCGCCTCAACAAGTTCCTGGCCTGCACCGATTTCGAACGGTTCCTCGCCCTCCAGCCGGAGCTCAGCTGATGGGCCTCTGGCAGGACCCCCTCTCCTGGCTCGGCCACGAGCACCTTTGGTACCTCTACGTCCTCCTTGTCGCCCTCTCCTTCCTGAAGTACACGGCGCCGCCCGTGCCGGGGGACATCCTGATGCTCGCGTCCGTCTTCCTCGTGGGCTTGAAGGGTGGCTCGGGCTGGCTCTCGGCCGCAGCCATCACGCTGGGCGGGACGGCGGGCGCCTTCGTGGCCTACGAATGGGGCAGGCGCTACGGCGCGAGGATGCTCCGGAGGGGGCGCACGGCGAGGCTCATGGAGCGCGTCGAGAGGCTCCTGGGACGGTGGGGCTACTGGCCCCTGCTGGCCAACCGGTTCATCCTCTACGTCCGGTGCGTGCTCTTCCCGGCGGCGGGGATGCTGAACTTGAAGCCCCTCCCGGTCACCCTGGCGGCGGCCGGAGGCAACGCGATGTTCGCGATCTTCCTCGTGCTCCTGGGCCACACGGCGGGCAAAGAGTGGGGGCGCTTCGCCTCCCTGTACCACGTCTACCAGGCGTGGCTGGGGCTCTTCGTGTTCTGCCTCCTCGGCCTCATGGCGGGCTACCTGTTCTACGGAGCGTGGCGCGCGAGGCGGATGGAGAACGGAGAGGGAGGGGCTCACAGGGAGACGGTGAGGCGGGGAGACGCCTAGGCCACTGGAACGAACGGTTCTGGAGTCCTCACCGCTTCATTGGGAGGGGTTTCCACTTGGCCGTCAGCGCGGCTTGACGGTGAAGGAGGAGGGGTTGGTCGGGGAGGCGGCCTCGAGCTTCACCGAATCCCCCAAGCCGAGGCGGTCCCGGTTCTCCTCCATGTAGCGAATGACGTCGGGGGAGGCGGTCACCGTGGCGGGCCGCGGCGGCTTGATGCCCTCCAGCGTTCGCACCACCTGCTGGGCGACGCGCCATGCGGCGGGAACGCGTCCCCGCCCCTCGCAGCAGGAGCAGACGCCCGTCATCACGCGCTCCAGGCTGCGGTGGCTCCGCTTGCGCGTCATCTCCACGAGGCCGAACTCGCTGATGTTCAGGATGCGCGACTTGGCCCGGTCGGTCTTGAGGGCCTCGTTGAGCTTGGCCACGAGCGCCTCGCGGTGCGCCTTCTTGGACATGTCGATGAAGTCGATGACGATGATGCCGCCGAGGCTGCGCAGGCGGATCTGACGGACGATCTCCTCCACGGCCTCCATGTTGATCGTGAAGGCCGTCTCCTCGAGGGACTTCTTTCCGGTGTACCGCCCCGAGTTCACGTCGATGGCCACGAGGGCTTCGGTGGACTGGAGGACGATGCACCCGCCCGACGGGAGCCACACCCGCGGCCGGAGCGCTTTGTCGAGCTCGAGCTGGATGTGGTAGTGGTCGAACATGGGGACCGAGTCGTCGGTCCAGGTCTTGATTCGGGAGGGATTCAGGCCGAGGGTCTCCATGAGCTCCCGGCAGCGGTCGGCGATCTGCGCGTCGTCGGTGACGACGGTCCCCTCGCCGCGCAGGAGGATCTCCCTCACCGCGCGCCCCACGAGGTCCGCCTCCTGGTGGACGAGGGCGGGGGGCGTGGCGAGCTGGCCCTTGAGTCGGATGAAGGACCAGAGGTCCGAGAGGGCCTGCATCTCCCCCGCGAGTTCCTCCTCGGTCACCCCCTCCGCCGCCGTGCGGACGATGAACCCTCCCGGCGCGTCGCGCTTGAGGGAGCGGAGCATCTCCTTCAGGCGTCCGCGCTCAGGCCCGGAGATCTTGCGCGAGACCGCCACGTGGTTCAGGAAGGGCATGAAGATGAGGTAGTGGCCGGGGAGCGCCAGGTCGGTGGAGAGGCGGGAGCCCTTGGCGCCCATGGGCTCCTTGATGATCTGGACGAGGATGCGGTCGCCCTCGTGGAGGTTCTTCACGGTGGCGCTCTTGCGGTCGATGAACTCCCCGGCCTCCTCGTCGAGGAGGCCCGCGGGTCCCATGTCGCCCTCGTAGAGGAAGCCGTCGCGCTCCAGGCCCACGTCCACGAAGGCGCTCTCCATCCCAGCGAGGATGCGGTTGACCCGGCCCACGTAGAGGTTGCCGACCAAGCCGTCGAGGTGCGAAGGCTCGAGGAAATGCTCCACGAGACGCCCGTCCTCGAGAAGGGCGATCTGCACCTGCCAGCGGTCCCGGGTGATGAGGAGTTCCTGCTTCATGCGCTCCGCGCCGCCCGATTCCGCAGGCGGCTCAAGCGCTTATTGTACCTCTTCGCCCCTCTTCTGTGAACTCGCGGGTAACCGTTCCGCGGGTTGCAGGGGGCGGCCGGCCTCTGCGATAGTTTGAGTCGAGCATGGGGGGCCCATGAGACAACCGTTCGCCGCCGTCGCGCTCTGCGCCCTGGCCTGCCTGTCCGCGCTGGCGCCGCGAGCCCAGCAGCCGCCTGCGCCCGCGCCGTCGTCCGAGATCCAGCAGCTCCGCCAGTCGCTCCTGGACCAGCTCAAGCGCCTGGACGCCCTCGAGGCCGAGGGCAGGCCGGTGGACCCCTCCGAGGTCGCCGCCGTCAAGGCGCTCCTCGCCCAGACCAACGAGCGCATCACCGCCCTGGAACAGCGCCGGAACCAACCCGTGCCGGCGCCCGCTCCGGCCCCGGCCGTCCAGGCCGCCGCTTCGCCGTCCCCCGCACCGGTTCCCACGCCCCAGGTCGAGGCGGCCTCCGCCCAGGCGGGCGCAACTCCCCGCCTGCAGGTCGAGGGGCCCCTCACCGAGAAGCCTTCCATCAATCCGTGGGCCAAGCCGTACATGCCCGTGTTCTACGGCATCCTCAAGCCGCGGTTCGGTGCCTCCTCCAAGGGCTACTCGGAGGTCGGCCAGTCCACCTCTCGCCTCGGCCTGAACCTGAGCTACGCCTTCGCCGACGGGTTCGCCGTCTTCGCGCGCTACGAGGCCGGCATCAACATGACCAAGCAGAACTACGTCCTGGTCTACCCCGCGCACGGCCCGCCCCAGGGCCAGGGCCAGGAGGCCCTCTACACGAGGATCGGCTACGGCGGTTTCTCCACGCCGTGGGGCAGTATCACCGTGGGCAAGGTCTACAGCACCTACTACGACATCGCCGGATGGACCGACCAGTTCTACACTTACGGCGCCGACGCCTCGGGGGCCTTCGGCGTGGCCGACGGCGGCGTGGCGGGCACGGGCAGGGCCTCTACGGCCGTCCAATACCGTCTCGACAAGGGATGGTTCCACCTGGGCTTCCAGAGCCAGCACCGCAACAGCGAGTCGGGCGACGCGAGATGGTACGACACGGTGGGGGGGAGCCTGCGCTTCGACCTCGGGAAATGCTGGACCGTCGGGGCCGCCTACCAGGAGGTCCGCGACGGTGTGCCCCAGCCCGTAGGGATAGAGTCCAAGCTGGGCGACAAGGCCTTCGTCGCGGGGATCCGTTTCCAGCGGGGGCGGTGGTACGCCGCCGCCGACTACTCCGATACGAGGCAGAACCAGAGAGACGACCAGGGCGTCTGGTTCGACGCGCACGGCTTCGAGGTGGCGGTCATCTACGCCATCAACGAGCGGTGGGGCCTGGAGTGGGGGTACAACTACCTGCAGCCCACGGGGGCCTACACCGGGCAGTACAGGACCAACTACGGCCTTTTCACCGTGGCCTTCACACCCCACAGGAACATCACCTTCAGCGGGGAGTTCCGCTTCGACACGAGCAGGAATGCCGACGGCTCCCGCCGGTTCCCGCAGAGCGTCCTCGCCCTCGGCCTCGATTTCGGTTGGTGACGCGCGGGGCGGTCAGGCCTCCCCACCCGGCGGCGGCGCCATGCCGCCGTCCCATTCGAGCCAAGCGAGGAAGAGCGCGCGGGCCACGGCCAGCACCACGGGGCCGACGAATATGCCCACCAGCCCCAGCGTCATGAGCCCGCCCAGGACCCCCGCGAAGACCACGAGGAGCGGGATGGGAGCGCCGCTCTTGATGAGGACCGGCTTGAGGAAGTTGTCCATGGTCATGGCCACTAGAGACCAGAAGAGGAGGAAGATCCCCCAGCCCGTGCCCAGCGAATAGAACGCCCAGATGACGGCGGGGATGAGCACGAGGCCCGGCCCCACCTGCGCGATGCAGAGAATGAGCATGGCGGCCGTCAGCGGGCCCGCGAAGGGGACGCCCGCGATGGCGAGGCCGATGCCGCCGAAGAACGCCTGGGCCAGGGCGGTGACCACGACCCCCATGGCGACCCCGCGGATGGCGCCGGCGATGAGGGGGACCAGGTCGTCCCCGCGCTGCCCGAGGAGCCGGTGGAGGAAGGCTCTCACGGTCGCGGCGGCGTTCTCGCCCGAAGCGTAGAGGACCGCCGTGATGACGACGGTGAGGAGGAACTGCACGAAGAGCACGCCCATGCTGCCGACCTTGGCGGCGAACCACTGCGCCACCTTCATGGCGTAGGGCGACACTTTGTCCATGAGCCCCTGCATCCCGCCCTCGGCGAGCTTCTCCCAACCCGTGGCGGCCTTCGCGCCCACGACCGGGACCTTCTCGAGGAAACCGGGGGGCGGCGGGAGGTGGTAGGCGGGGAGGGCCTTGGCGAAGTTTGCGATGGCGTCCCCGTTGTTGATGAGGGTCGCCACCGCGCCGAGGAAGGGCAGGAGGGCCACGAGGAGCAACGCGAGGGTCATGACAGCGACCGCGAGACCGCGCTTGCCCCAGAGGGTCTTCTGCACCCTGAGAAGGAGGGGCCACGTGGACACCGCGATGAAGGTGGCCCAGATCGTCGCCGCCAGGAAGGGGCGCACAATCCAGAACACGGCGGTGATGAGGCTGCACAGGGCCATGATCGAGATGACCGTCTTCGCCAGGTCCCCCTTGGACTGCTCCATCGGACCCTCCTTCGCCTCGACGAGTCTTACAGGCCTCCACCCCAGCGGTGCTGCCAGGCGAGGGCGGCCAGGAAGTAGCTGTTCCCTGTGCGCGCGGACACGCCGTTGCTCACGCTGATCTTGAGCGAGTTTTTCCGGTCCACGGGGATGGCGAGGATCCCGCCCACGCGCCAGTTCTCCTGGCGGTCCTCCTTGAGCAGGCCTTCGAGGGTCGTCTGTCCGCCCCAGAAGTAGGTCGCGTCGAGGGACCCCCACAGGCCGCCCTTGAAGCTGTAGATGACGTGCCCCTGGAGCGAGTATAGGGGATCCTGCGAACGCGTGTGTCCGCCGTAGAATTCGTGGTTGGTCGTGAAGAAGGTGGCGGCAGCCTGGGCCTCGAGCGTCCAACGCCCCAGGGCCTTCGAGATGCCGACCTCGGGCTTGAAGGACCACCGGTGCGTCCCGATGTTCACCAGGCGCGTGGGGTCGTACTGGCTCGCTGGCACCGTGACCTGGAGGCTCGCCCCGACGATCAGGTCCTGGTGGTAGGACGCGAAATCCTTCAGACCGAGGGCCGGCGAGCCGACGAGGTTCCACGAGAGCCTGAGGCGCGAGTCTCCGAACCCGGATACGACCCTCTCCACCGGCTTCCCGGCATAGACCGCGGAGCCGGAGAGCCACGTGTAGGGGAGCACCACGTCGAACTTCGCCGTCTTCCCCCCGAGGTCGAGGACTCGGGCGTAGGCGACCAGCAGGTTCGAGGTCCTGAGCTCGGGGTCCTCTACCGGAAGGGTGGGGTCGAAGGACACCCCGCCGTCGGTGAAGGCGTAGCCCGCGATCACGAAGTTGACCCCCACGGGCGCGTTGGAGTAAGCCCGCGGCTCGATGTCCTGGGCCAGCGACGGGATTCCCACCGCCAGCGATGCGAGAACCGCGACGAGGACGAACGCCCGTCGACTGAAGAATGATCGTTCCATCCCTACTCCACCTCCTCGGCCTGGGCCTTCACCTTGCCGCTGCGGATGGCGCGCTTGAGCGCCGCGTGGTCCTTTTCGTTCTGGTCCGCGTAAGCCTTCGAAAAGTCGGCGACGGCCTTGTCGAAGGCGTCGCTCTTGCCCATGTACCCGGCCAGGAGCGCCCGTTTTCCCGCCCGCGCGTGCGAGAGCGCGAGGGCCCGGCCGCACCACGTGGCATAGAGGTCCATCTCCTTCGCGCCGAAGGTCTCCACGCGGAGGCTGATCTTGATGTCCCTCAGCTGGCGGACGAAGAAATCGCGCCGGGGGCCGCGGCACCAACCGAGGAAGACGTCGCTCGCGGGCTGCATGAGCCGGTAGCCGTTCACCACGCGCTGGCCGTGGTTGGGGAACTCGCTCGCCCCGGCGTACCGCTCGAGGACCGAGGCGCGCGCCTCCTTGACCTGCAGGAAGAGGGGGTCCCCTTCGCTGGCCAGGTAGAGCAGGACCCAGCAGGAGGTGCCCACGCTCCCGATCCCCACGACCTTGAGGGCGGCGTCCACCAGCTCGTACCGGTCCAGGAGCGTCCGGGCCGAATGCGAGAGGGTGTCGCGATACCCCGTGAGGGTCTCGGTGACCGCGCGGTGGACCTCGCCCGGGGTGTGACCCGGGGCGTGGAAGATCGTGGGGAGCTGGTCCTTGATGACGGGGGTGTCCCCTTTGTGTTCGGCCAGCTTTGGGAAGATGTCCTCCGCGATGCTCTTGCCCCTCTCCTTCTCGAGGCGTTTCACGCCCCGCTCCCGCATGGCGCGATCCTTGATGGTCCCCACGAGGTCCTCGGCCCTCAGCGCCATGTACCACAGCTCGAGGGTCCTCATCTGGCTGAACTCGGCCATGGACTCCCGGTAGGTCCGGACGCACGTCAGGGTCACGTCCCGCGCCTGCGCGTCGCTCAGCCCGTTGTCCCGGCACGCCACGACGAAGCTCGCGGCGAGGCGCTTCACGTCCCACTCCCAGGGAGCCGGCAGGGTCTCGTCGAGGTCGTTGATGGCGAAGATGACGTTCCTCTCGGGGGTCGCGAAGCCCCCGAAGTTGCAGAGGTGCGCGTCTCCGCAGCACTGGACCCTGATGCCGGTGACGGGCGTCATCGCCAGATCCGAGGCCATGGTGAGGGCCGCCCCCCGGTAGAACGTGAAGGGTGAGCGCGCCATGCGTCCGTGGCGGAGGGGCAGGAGCTCGGCGTGCCGGCCCTTCTCCGCATCCAGGACGAGCCTCACCGCGTCGGGCCGGTCTTTCGGCGCTTTCCAGCCCGCATGGGAACTGCGCGGGCAGGCCTCCCTCAGCCTCTTGCCCATGGCGTAGCATTCGGCGTAGGTGAAGTGCCGCTGGTTTCTGTCCCCGGCCTGCGCGTTCAGCTCACCAACCACGTCCTGCTTCGAAACCCTGCTGGTCTTCATGGAAATCTCCCTTGGCCATCGTTCCAAGTCTGTGGGCTCCGCCCGCCTCCCGCGGGGAGGAGCCTCGCGTCCACCTCGAGGGGCGCCCCGAGCCGAACGAGGATCATCTCCGTGTCGTCCGCCGCGAGCGCTCCCCGGCGGTCGGCGCTCCTGCTGCGCGCCCTCCCGTGGGAGAAGGGGAAGTTGTTGTCCGACGCCACGAGCAGCGTGCGCTGATCCACCGGATAGATCGATTCGATGGTGTAGAAGGGCATGCGGAAGAAGTCGCCGTCGCCCCCCACGCCGGCCGGGTCGGGGATCGCCAGCAGATCCAGGAGGAGGGTCTTCCGGACGTGCCCGCCGTCTTGGACGCCCGCGGTGTCGATGAGGAACACCTTCTTGAACCTCGGCGCGGGCAGGTCGTCGCCCAGGTTGTCCCTCTCGATGACGAGCATCTGGTGGGAGTTCACGGCCTTCAGTTCCCCGATGGAGACGGGGCCCGGCGGCGGCGCCGTCTCGCCGGGGTAGAACCTTTTCCCCGCCCCGTCCGCGATCATGGCCAGGTTCACTTCCTGGCTCGGCATCTCAAGGCGGTAGCGGAGGAACCCGGTGAAGGCCCTCCGCGCCGCGTCGAAGACGTAGATCCGGAGGTCCTGCGGGTCGTCCCCGGCCACAGCGCCCTCGAGGAGCGCGTAGAGGGTCGACCCGTCGGGGCTGAGGGCCAGCCCCTCGGGGCCGCGGCTTGCCGCGAGGTTGGGCTTCTCCGGGCGTGACGGGTCCGAGAGGTCCAGGCCCGGGCACTGCGGCGAACGCACCCCGGGGAACGGGACGGGCGCCTCGAGCACCCTGCCGTCGGCGGCCACGTGCACGAGCGACGGGCCGAACTCCTCACTGATCCAGAGGGTCCCGTCGGGCGCCTTCACGACCGACTCGGGGTCCAGGTCGAAACCCGTGAGGAGGCGCGCCGCCGGATCGCCTCCGCAGGCGGCCGGCGCCGGCGGCATGGCGTTGAACGAGAAGGGCGGAAGCGCCTTGCCGTGAGCCCGGTCGCAGAGAACCGCCCACGGGATGTGGCGGTCGGGGTCCCTCAGGAGGACCGTCTCGAGCACCTTGGGCCCTGCGGGGTCACCCCACCGCGGGTCGATGCGGTAGAGCGCGAGCTGGAAGTCCCCCGAGTTAGGCCGCCACGCGTACCCGTTGTCGGCGAGGGCCCACCACGTCTTCCCGTCGGCGGGGATCATGCTCGAGAAGCCCTGGACGGGCTGTTCGTCGAAGTAGGGGCCTTTCCCGGAGCCGCCGATGCCGTTGGCCTTGGCGGCCTCGCGGTCCGCCGGGGTGAAGAACGCCCCCGTAGGCGGCGATCCCGCCCGGAAGGTCATGTCGGGCAGGACGCTCCGGGCCACGAGGCGCGCCTGCGCCTCGCCTCTCTGGGGTGCGCCGCCGGGGGGCGCCGCGGCCCCGGCCCCCAGGGCCGCCACGACCATCATCGTCAGAACCGCCGCGTCACGCGCTCTTGCCATCTCTTCCTCCCGCCTTATCGCTCTTTCGACCTCACGGCCTCAGCGAATCTTCAGAGGCGAGCTCCTTCGTGGTGGCCCCGAGCCGGATGAGGAGTGCGCCGAGGAGGCGCTGGGCGTCGCTCATCCTTTCGCGGCGCTCGATGATCTCCCGGCCCAGCGCCGGCTTGTTCGTGATGAGCCCGTCCACCCCGAAGCTCATGGCTTCGAACATCTTGGCCGGGTCGTCCACGGTCCATACGAAAACGTCCTGCCCGGCGCGGTGGGCGCGCCGCATGAACCGCGCCGTGGCGACCTTGTACTGCACCGCCAGGAAGTCGGCGTTGAGGGTGGTGAGGTCGCCGAGCGCCTTCGCCACGAGGACGCCGCAGCGCCACTTGGGCCTCAGCTCCTTCATCTTGCGGACCTGGTGGTCGTCGAGGGACATGAAGATGCAGTCCTTCTCCATCCCCGCGGCCTCGACCAGCGCGACGACCTTCTCCTCGAGGTGCTCGTCGTGCCCGTACTGTTTGAGCTCGATGTCCATCTTGACCTTGCCCTTGCAGAGGGCGAGGACCGCCTCGAGCGTGGGGACCCTCTCCCCCGCGAACTGGGGGCCCATCCGGCTGCCAAGATCCACGGCGCGGAGTTGTTCCGCGGTGGACTCCCAGATCTTCAAGGGAGAGCCCGCCACCTTCATGAGGTCGCTGTCGTGAACGACCATCACCACCCCGTCCTTCGACTCCTGCACATCCAGCTCGACGTAGTCGGCCTTCTCTTCGATGGCCTTGCGGAAGGACGAGAGCGTGTTCTCAGGCGCCTCGAGCGACGCCCCCCGGTGGGCGAGGACCAGGACGGGCTGAAAGTTGTGCGTCAGGAAGAAGGCCATCAGAACCACCCCGACGGCGGCGACGACGGCGGCTACGACGATCCACACCGCCGCGCGCCGCGACAGCCGCGGGTCGCGCCCCTCCGTCATGCCCGCGGGCGCCTGCGGCGACAGGGGCTCGCCGAGGTGGTGGTAGAGGCGGTTGAGGAGGAGGGCAATGGCCGAGGTGCTGAGGATTCCGGCCGCGAGCGCCATGAAGCCCCAGAGGAGCGCGAGCACGACCATGAAGAGGAGGAGCAGGCCCACGGAGCCCGAGAAAAAGGGCGCGACGCCCCTGCCGAGAGCCTTCACGAGGCCCGTGGGGACGTAGGCCAGGATCAGCGCGGCGGCCCCCCACAGGAAGAGCGCCAGCGCGATGGGCCGCCGGCGTCCCACCGACCGTCTGGCGCTCTCCTGGAGGGCGCTCCGGGGGCTCACGTCTTCGAAGAGGACCATGGGGAGGGCGAAGGCCCAACGGCAGACCATCCACAGGAGGACGGCCGCGAGGCCCCCTAGAACGAGGCCCGCGAGGGAGAGCGCGGTCCAGAAGACGGGCGGTTTGCGGGCGAGGTAGAAGTTGATGTCGTGCCCGGCGAGCATGAACCAGTAGGTGGCCCCGACGGCCAGGACGAAGGGCACCGATCCGAGGAGGACCCGCCACACGAGGTGGAACGCCAGGCGGAGAACCGCCTGCGCCTTCATCGCCCCGAAAGCCAGAGCCCGAGCCATGCCAAGCCGCGCGCCCTCCTTCCCGGCGAAGCCGATCCCCATGAGGCAGGCCACCTCTAGGATCGTGATGGTGAGGATGAGCGCGCCGCCGATGAAGAGCGCCACGATGCCTTCGGGCGTGTTGATGAAAAAGAGCGCGATGTCGGCGTCCGTGAGGACCTGCGTGTGGGTCCTCGTCATGAGCCAGCGCAGGAAGAGCGCGGTCAGGGGCGACAGGACCGCGACGGCGACGAGTTTGTAGACCAGGTCCGTGAGCGCGAGGCCGCGCCACGCGTGCTTGAAGTCGCTCCACGAGCCGTTCACCACCGCACTCAGATTTCCATCCATGAGGCTCTCGCTCTCATTCTTCCCGAAAGGTTGGCGGCCTGCGCCCGCTCCCGTTCCCTACCGGGGAAAGTCGTACTTGACGACGAAGCTGACCCGGTTCCCGGTCCCCCGCGCGCCGTCCATCGTGACCTTCTGGCCCCACAGGGCTTCCAGGCCGACCCAGGCGCCGCGCAGGGGTCTCCACATGAGGTTCGCGCTGGCGTACTGGGTCTCCCGCAGGGCCGACCCGCCGAGGCTCTCCGGGGGGCTCACGCGGACGTAGCCGTAGCTCAGCGTGGAGCGCCAGTCGGGGTTCCAGCGGTGAGTGTAGCCGAGCATCGGCGCGAAAAGGGGAATCGCCTCGAGCCGGCCCTGCGCGTCGAGCGCCGCATCGAGGTTCAGGCCGGCCGTGTCCTTGACGTAGCGCGCCATGCCCTCGCCGTAGGCCACCTGGAGGTCGAACCAGTCGGTCTCCGAGGCGCGGATCACGCCGGAGACGCTGGCCCCCCACCCGAAGGCCGTGCGCACGTCGCCCGCGCCCGTCTCGAAGGCGAGGTCGCGCGCCAGGAGCGCCACCTGGAGGTGCCCGCCTTTGCCTTCGACGCGATAGTTCATCGCGAGGTCGGGCCATCGCCTCCACGGGGTGGAGCCCGCGGGGAAACCCGCGGCCGACGTGTCGATCTGCGACGAGGGCTGTTCGAAACTCACGCTGAAGTGCTGCCCCCGCGTCACGGGGAGGAAGAGCCTGATCTGCGGTTGGCGGACGTTCACCCTCGCGTTGGGCCCTTCATAGTCCACCGTGTCGGGGGCAGCGTCGGGGTCCATGAAGGCCGTGTAAGTCTGCCCCACGAGAAAGTTCCTGCCCTGCGCGTAGAGGTGCCTCAGCCGGTAGGTCATCGCCGGGGAGGAGGAGTCGCCGAAGAAATCGTTCTCGTAGTAGAGGCGATAGCCCGAGCCGCCGGGCGTGCTTCCCCGGAGGTCCACGTCGAGCCGCGTGCCCTTGCCCTGGAAAGCGAGCTGGCTGGGGCCGTCGTACCCAGACTGCCCCTGGGCGGGGATGCTCGAGGTCACGAACTCGTTGGGGTTCCCATCGTTCCGGAGGCTCTCCACGGCGTCCACCCTCGGCGAGGCGCCGAGCCGGACCGCCGCGCCGGTCCCCGGGATGGGGATGAAGCCCTTCCTGGCAGTCGCCATGGGCGCGGAATTCGGCCGGGGCGCCGCGGCTTGATGGTCCGAGAAGTTCTGGTAGTCGGGCTCGGGGCTCACGGCGGCAGCGCCTGCGGGGGAGGCCTCCTCTTTGCCAGGGACGTCCGCCCTCGCCGCGGCCACCGTGGCCTGGACCGGCTGTGCCGGCATGGTCCCTCTTCCCTTGGCCGCTTCGAGTTCCGCGATGCGCGCGTTCAACGCCTCGAGCGCCGCGCCCTGCGCCTTGATCTGGGACTCGCGAGCCTGGAGTTCGTCCCGCATCTGCGCGAGCGCCTGCTGCATCTGGGCCACCGCGGCTTTGAGGCGCTCCACCTCGGCCGCGTCCTGCGCGTTCGTCGTGCCCGGAACCATCGCGAGGCAGGCCGACGCCCATAGCGCCGCAATCAGGAACCATTGAGGCCCCGCCCCCGGCCGGGGTGGGAATGCTCTAGCTTCTGCCATCGCGGTGCTCTCCCGCGCCGCGGCCCGCGCCGCGAACGCCACCGTCGGAACGGTCATCTTTCTTTCGTCACTTTCTTACCCGTCTTCGGGCTCGAGGCGCCGCCCCCCCCCGCTCCGCGCGCAGGCTCACGAGGGTCCTCTTGCTTCCGCCTCTCCGCGCCGTGACGCGAGCCCTGGCCTGTGGCTCCTTCGCTCGAGAGCCGCGCGGTTCCGTCGCGGGCGGCGCCTCCGCCTTCAGCCAGGGCGAGAGCTGTCCGACGTAGCCGTCGAAGCGGAACCGCTCGAGCTCCCGGATGCCCTCGATGTCCCCCGCGCGCATGAGCTCCACGAGGCGGCGGAAATGCCCCGAGGCCCAGTCCCGCTCCCACGCCTTGTCCTCGAGGGTCTTCCTCACGAGCAGTTCGGTGTAGCGCCTCGCCGCGGTGCGGTTTCTCAGAATCAGCCTGAAGAGGTGCGGCCGCCGCTCGGCGCCGCAGATGAGGTGGAGGAGGGTGTTGATCCTTTCGAACCACGTCCTGACGTCGGGTGCCGGATAGAGGCGTCCGGCGAGCTCGTCGGCCCGGTCGAGGTCCCTCGCGCTGAGGTCGGGGAGGGCGAGCGCGATGGCGAGGCACTCGAGCGCGCAGGCGATCTCGGCCCGTTCGGAGATCTCCTCGAACGTCAACCCCTTGACCCGTGCCCCCTTGAAGGGGACGAGCTCCACGAAGCCCTGCAACTCCAGCGCCCGGATGGCTTCGCGGAAGGGGATCGAGCTCACCCCCATCCTGCGGGCGAGCGCCGCCTGCTGGAGGTGCTCTCCGGGAGCCAGCGTCCCGTCGATGATGCGCTCGCGGAGCTCCTCGGCGATCCTCTCCACGAGGGTCCCGCTCCGAGCGGCACGCCTGCTCCCTGCCCTCTTCGCCCGTGTCGCCGGCGGTGCCTTCGGCCTCGCCATGGGGCCCGCCCCCTTTCTTCCTGCGCGCCAAACCATCGTGTCTCAAGGGCAGAGCTTCAATGCTTCCTCTTCCCGAGAGGGATCGACGCCACGATATACACCGTGGTGCTCTGGGCGCGGTGGTCGGCCTGGAAGTCGTAGTACCCGCGCACGTTCACGTTCACGGGGGTCCCCCCGAGGGTGAAGGTGCGCCCCACCTGCGCCCCGATGGAGGTGGCGCTGGAGTAGAAGGGCCCCCACACGGCGCCCGCGCCGCCGTCCGCCGTGAGCTGTCGGTAGACGTAGCCCACCAGGCCCACCAGGGTCCCGTTGGAGAGCGTCTTCGAGGCGCCGAGGTCGAGGTGCGCGTCGATGCCGCTCTGGTACTCGGTGTCGGGGTTCTTCCAGTTGTAGGTGAGCCCGAGCGTGGCAGAGAACTCCAGGCCCGAGGCCTCGTCGAAGTAGGTGTACGCGCCGCCCAGGTCGGCAGCCCAGTGTCCCAGGCCGATCTCGGCGTAACGGTCCGGGTTGTAGGACCCGCAGGGCACGTCGGCCATGACGTAGGTCATCCAGCTGCTCTTCCCCCTGCTCCAGGCGCAGGAGACCATCGGATAGAGGTCCCCGCCGCTGGTGAGGCTCTCGCCGCGCGCCACGAAGAGGCCCGTGGGCTCGACCTGGATGCTGCCCGACTGGCGGTTGTAGCCGAAGAGCCCCGTCAACGAGAAGGACAGCGTCCCGCCGAAGAGCTTGGCGCGAGGCGTGTACGTGGGCGTGAGCCAGAGGGAGTTGAAGTCCGAGTTCACACCGACGAGGAGATCCCGGCCGTTGAACATGCCGAAGGACCGGTTTCCGCTCCCGCTGTAGGAGTAGTAGGTCACCGCAAGGTTGAACCCAGGGTCGTAGGGTTGTGCCGCGAAGCTCGCGTACTGGCCGCACGCCCAGAAACTGACGCCCGCCTCGTCGGCGCGCGCCGTCGTGCCGGAGAGCAGGGCAAGTCCAGCGACCACGGCCGTGGAGAGCAGGACCCGGCTCGGGCTGAGGGTTGTCATGACGCCACCTCCGGCTTCTTCCTGTAGTTGTCGGCCAGGATGTAGAGGCTGATGACGAAGACCCACCCCGGGAAGAGCATGGAGATCCACTCCACGAGCCCGATGCTCCACAGGAGGACCTGGGCCAGCGCGTAGCCGACCAGGCCGAGCCATCGCGGAAACATCCTGGTCTTCATGGCCACCGTCGAGGCGGTGATCATGAAGACGCCCGCCATCTTGACCGCGTAGATGTTCGCCGCCTGGTACATCTGCGCGCGTCCGAAGAGGTAGACACCGGCGCCGACGGCGTTCGAGTAGGTGCTCGCGAGGACGGTCATCATGGCTCCCGCGACGGCCGCGGTCATGAAGAGGGTCGCGATGAAGATGTATCCGCTGCCCAGGAAGACCGTGACGAAGAACCGGTCCTCCGAGTCGCCGATCCGGTCCCTCATCACCGCGATGAACCAGAGGAAGGAGATTCCCGCGAAGGGGACGAGGTTGAGGGCGAGGAGGATGGTCTTGGCGTGCGAGAGGATCTCGGTCGCGGGACCCGTGGGGTCGGCGGGGACCGAGAGCCTCATCAGGATCATGCTCGCCGCCATGAGTATCGAGAAGCCCAGCCCCGCTACGGCTGCGGCCCTCGGCGTTCTCAGTCGTGCGCGAAGCTCCTCGCCTTCGGTCGGCATGAATGCTCCCCTCCTCATCCGAGGACGACACCGTCCCTCGGGCATACCACTGCGGTTAACGAATATATTATAGCCCTGCGGGCTTCCCTCTCCCATCCGCCGCGTGGCATCCTAGGGCAAGGCCCGCGCAGGGCCGCAGGGAGGGAGAACGATGGGACGCGCGACGCCGAGATCGAAGCGGTTCAGGCGGGGGCCGCTCGATTCCTGGGTGATCATCCTGGCCTACGTCGTCGGCACGTTTCTTCTGGGCTTCGGCCTGCCGCGCATGGAGGCCGCCTATCTCCCCCACCTGACGATCGGCCTGAGCCCCTCGGCGGCCCTCACGGTGTGCGGCGCCATCGCCTCGGGGATGCTCGCTCTCACTGGGATTGTTTTTTCTCTCTCCTTCGTGATGGTGCAGTTCAGCAGCGCGGCCTACTCGCCCCGGCTCGTCCAGTGGTTCGCGCGGGACCCCCTGGTGACCCACGCCACGGGCATCTTCACCGCCACCTTCCTCTACGCCATCTGCGCGACGGCCTGGATCGATCGCGAAGGGAACGGCCGCGTCCCCCTCGTCTCCGCGCTCGTCGTCATCGCGCTCCTCGTCGTGAGCGTCTTCGCCTTCGCCGGCCTGGTGCACCGCATCGGCATGCTCCAGATCAGCGAAGTCCTGGCCTATATCGGCGACCGAGGGCGGGAGATCATCGCGCAGATATACGCTCCCCTCCCGGCGGAGGGCGGCTCCGTGCCGGCCCAGGAGCCCAAGCCCGCGGGGCCGTGGATCCAGGAGTACAGGCACTCGGGGCCACCGCGCGTCGTGGCGGCCTTCGACATCCCCGCGCTGGTCGAGAACGCGAGGGCTGCGAGCGGCGTCGTGGTCCTCCGGTTCGCGGTGGGCAGCACGATCATGGAGGGCGACGTCCTGGCCCGCGTCTCGGGGCCCTCGCCCATGCCCGACGGGAAACTGGGGTCCGCCATCCTCCTGACGAAGGAGCGGACCTTCGAGCAGGACCCCAAGTACGCCCTGCGTCTCCTCGTGGACGTGGCCATCAAGGCGCTCTCCCCCGCCATCAACGACCCCACCACCGCGGTCCAGGCCCTCGACCAGATCGACGACCACCTGCGGCGCCTCGGGCAATGCCGGCTCGACGTAGGCCGCGTGAAGGATGCTGGCGGCACCCTGCGCCTCGTCTTTCCGGTCCCATCTTGGGAGGACTTCCTGCGCCTCGGGTTCGAGGAGATCCGGGCCTGCGGCGCCACGTCGATCCAGGTCATGCGCAGGATGCGCGAGGCCCTGAACACCCTCCTGGCCACCGTGCCCGAGAGCCGCAAGCGCGCGGTGCGCGCCGTTCTGGCCAAGCTCGACACCACGGTGGACCGCTCCTACCAGGACTCCACCGACCGCTCCGAGGCCCTCGTCGGCGACCGCCAGGGCCTGGGCCTGCCCGCCCACAGTGAGCGCGGGGAGTAGGGCAGACAGATCTAGGATATCGGATGTGGGATTTGGGAAATGGGGGCGGACCGGGGCGGCGAAAAGCTTCTCTTGTAGGAGCGGTCTCCTGACCGCGATCCCTTTCCTCAACGCACAGCGGTCGGCAAGAAGGTGATCGGCCTCTGGAGAGGCCTCCTACAACTCACCCCAGAGCTTGGATCACCCCATCACCCCAACACGCCTTACGGCTCCTCGTCGAAGCTGAGTTCCTCGCCGGGCAGTGCGGGCGGCAGGCCCATGCGCTTCTTGACCGCCTCGAACTCGGTCAGGAGGAAGAGCGGCTTCGCGCCCGCCGCGGCCAGCTCGTTGGCCCGCTTCTGGAGGGCGGCCACCTTCTCGGGGTACTCGGCGGCGAGGTTCTTCTTCTCCGACGGGTCCTGCGCGATGTTGTAGAGCTCCACGGACGAGGGGATGAGCGCCCGCCAGATGAGCTTCCAGTCCCCCTCGCGGATGCCCGCGCGGAACGGCTCGATGTTGTAGACCACCTCGGTGCGCGGCGAGGGCTTGCCCTGGCTGATCGTGGCCCACTGGTCCACGCCGTCGAGGGGCTTGCACTTGGCGGTGGAGGCGCCGGCGAGACCCGCGAGCGTCGGGTACACGTCCACCACGTGGATGATCCCTTCCACGGTCCCTGGCTTGATATGCCCCGGCCAGTTGGCGAGGGCCACGACGCGCGTGCCCCCCTCGTAGAGCGTGCCCTTCCCCTCCCGGTACGGGCCGTTGTCGCAGGGGATGACGATCTTGGACATGTCCCCCTCGCCGGCGAACATGGCGTTCCGCGTACCCCCGTTGTCGCTCTGGAACACGATGAGGGTGTCGTCCCGCAGGCCCTTCTTGTCAATCGCCGCCACCACGCGCCCGATCTGGTCGTCCATGGCCGTGACCTGGGCGGCGTAGGCCCTCCGGCTCGGGTCGGCGATCTCCTTGTAGCGGTCCAGATACTCCTGCGGCGCCTGGTAGGGCGAGTGGGGCGCGTTGAAGGTCAGGTAGAGGTAGAGGGGTGTCTTCGGGTCCTGCCCTTCGATGAGCTTCACCGCCGCGTTGCCGATGAGCGTGGTGGAGTAGCCCTCCTCCTTGAGGGGCTTGTTGTCGGCGTACCAGTCCAGCACGCCGTGCTGCTCGTGCGTGAAGTAGTCGATCTCGCCGATGAGGGGCCCGTACTGGACGTCGAACCCGCGCTGGCGCGGCCAGTACTTGGGGTCGGCGTGCCCGAGGTGCCACTTGCCGATGATCGCCGTCGTGTACCCCGCCTCCTTCAGCGCCTGCGGGAGGAGCCACTCGTCGGTGGGGAGACCGTAGGTATGGTTCGACGCGATGACGAGGGTCTGAAGGCCGTACCGGAAGGGGTAGCGGCCCGTCATGAGGCACGCCCGCGTGGGGGTGCACATGGGCTGGGCGTAGAACTGCTCGAGCTTCACGCCGCCCGCGGCGAGCTTGTCCAGGTTGGGCGTCTTGATGTCGGAGCCGTGGAAGCCCACGTCCTTCGACCCCAGGTCGTCGGCCACGATGTACACGATGTTGGGCTTCTTGGAGGGCGTGGTGGGTTTGGCCGTGCCCTGGGCAAGCGCTGCCACAGGCGCGAGGGCCGCCGCGAGCACCGCCGCCGCCAAGATCACCGCTCTCGCTCCCGGTGTGGTAAGGTCCGCTCGTCGATCCGCCGTTCGTTCCATCATCGGGCTCCTCGTGGATTCAGGGACGCAAGTGAACTTTAACGGCGGGGAACCCCAGATTATTCGTGCGGTTCCGTCGTCGCGTCGCGACAGGGCGGGCTACTACCTGGCTTCCACCCCGCCGAGGGCGGCCTCGATTCGCTGGCGGTCTTCGCCGGAGAGCTCGGGCGCTGAGAGCGCCCCAGTCAGGAGGTCCCGCGCCTGCTCGGCCTTGCCCTGTCCCGCGTAGAGCTGCGCGAGGAGGAGGTACCCCTCGCCGTAGCCGGGATGGGATTTCAGGAGCCCCTCGAGGGTCCGCTCGGCGCCAGCGGCGTCGCGGGTCTGGGCTTGGTAGTAGGCGTAGGTCCAGGCGTACTTGGGCTCGGAGGGAGCTGCTTCCGCGGCCCTCCTGCTCAGCGCGAGGGCTTCGGCGGGCTTCTCCTTCCCGACGAGGACCGCGAGGTTGTACGCCGCCGGGGCGAAGGCGGGATCGGCGTCGAGGGCGCTCCGGAGGGCCGCCTGGGCGTCTTTGTCCTTCCCCTCCTCGGCGAGGAGGAGGCCCAGGTTGAAGGCGATGGCGGGATCCTTCGGACGCGCCACGAGAGCCTGTCGGAGCAACGCCTCCGCCTCGGCGTTGCGCCCGAGCCGGTTGAGGAGGAGCGCCAAGTTCACCCTCGCGAGGTAGAACTCGCCGTCGAACTCGAGCGCCTTCCGATACTGCTTCTCGGCCTCGGGGAGGTCGCCCTTGTTCTGCGCCTGAATGCCCAGATTGTAGCGCCCCGAGGGCATGTCGGCGGCGAAGGCCAAGCTCTGCATGAGCTCCTCCGTGGCCGCCTTGAGGTCTTTGGCCTGGAGCTCCGTGAGCACCCCGGGCGGCACCTCGGAGAGGCGCGACGCGGCCTCGATGCGGACCGCGAGCACGGGGTCTTTCAGCATGGGCGCGAGGCGCTTCGCGAAGGCCTTGGGGTCGGGCAGGTCGGTCCGGCTCACGGCGGTGCGCCGGATGAGGGCGTCCTCGTCCATGAGCGCCTTCTGGTAGACCGCCTCCGTGTCCGGCCCCGGGTAGGCCCAGAGGAGGTCGAGGGCCGTGGCCCTCACGACCGCAGGTCGCAGCGGGTCCGACGCGAGCTGGAGGAGCTCCGCCCTCGCGTCGGGCCGGCGCGCGCGCGCCGCGGCGATGACCGTCCCCCAGTGCGGCTTTCGCTTCTCGCCGTACCACTTGTTGTAGGCGCTCACAGACCAGCTGAGGGGCTTGTCGTCGTGGCAGCCGGATTGGGTGCACGCGTTGGGCGTGCCTAGCGCGTCCGAGAGGTCGGGGCGCGGCGCGCGCAGGCTGTGGTCGCGCCGGAAGTGGACCACCATGTAGTTCCGGCCGGGCATGTGGCACGACACGCACAACGCTCCGGCGCTCGGCTTGCCGTCCACTGTCTTCTTGTGGAAGTGGTGGCTCGGCGCGTCGTAGGTGTCGGCCCGGTGGCACTTGAGGCAAAGGTCGTTCCCCTCCTTGTAGCGTTTGGCGGCGTGCACGTCGTGGCAGTCGCTGCACTTCACGCCCTTCTCGAACATCTTGCTCTGGAGGAAGGAGTGGTATTCGTAGTCCTCGTCGAGGATCTGCCCGTCGGGGGAGTAGAGCCCCTCGGCGAGCGTCACGGGGAGCATGGTGTCGAGGGGCTCGCCGCCCAGGACGCCCAGGTCCTTGAGCTCGCTGCGCCGCGCGTGGCAGGGCATGCATAGGCTCACCACCTCGCGCTGGGACATGTCCTTGGTCTTCACCGGGAAGCCCGCATCGGGCAGGGGAGCCCTCGCCATGGCGGGCTTCTTCGCCCACGCGTCGTGGATCGAGCCGGGGCCGTGGCACGACTCGCAGCCCACGGCGATCTCGGACCACGTGGTCTGGAAGGTGTCCGTGGCCATGTCGTAGCGCTTCCGGACGGCCGTGGAGTGGCACTCGGAGCACATCGTGTTCCAATTGGCCGCGGGGCGCGTCCAGTGGAGCCAGTCGGTGGTCGCGATCCTCTGGCCCGGGTAGAGGGAGAACCACCGTTTCTTCGGCACGTCCCATGCCACCGTGAGGCACTGGAGGCGACCGCCCGGAAACGCGATCAGATACTGCTGGAGGGGGAACCAGCCGAAGGCGTAGGCCACCTCGTACTCGTGCGCCTTGCCGTCGGGGCCCTCCGTGGTCACGAAGTACTTGCCGCCCCGCGTCGTGAAGCGAGAGACCACGCCGGCGTCCTCGAACGTCGCGTCCGCAAAATTGCCGAGCATCGTGTCGGGCCGCGGGGGCAGCATGGCCAGGGCGTGGTGGGAGCCCGTCCACTTCTCGAACTCGGGCTTGTGGCACGGCGCGCAGGACTGGCTCCCCACGTAGAGCGCTTCGGGCGGCGCCGTCAAGCGGGGCCCGCGTAGGGCGTGGACGGCCAGGTAGAGCGGCACCGACAGCGCGATCGCCGCCGTCGCCGCCACACCCGCCAGCCGCCACCTCCGAAGCCCGTCCAGTCTCTCTTCCATCAAAACCTCAAAAGATACTCACCACGGAGGCACGGAGGACACGGAGAAAGTCAAAAGACAATTCTTATGAAAGGCGGAACAAGGTGCCCGGGCTCTTTCTCCGTTTTACTTCTCGTCCTTCTCTGCCTTCAGTTTCCCTGTCTCTTCGAAAATGGCACTTTCTTTGTCTTTATCTTTTCTCCGTGCTCTCCGTGTCTCCGTGGTGAACCTCCTCTTTAGAGGTACACCACCTGCGAGGGCTCGAATTTCTGGCGCTGGATGCGCTTGCCGGTGTCGACCTTGACGACGCCGCCCTCGATGGTGATCGGATGGAGGTCGAGAGGCCTGGGCGCGGGCGGGTTGCGCACTTCGCCGTCCATCTCGAAGACCGACGCGTGGCACGGGCACGGGAAGGTCTTGGTCTGCTCGTTCCAGGGCACCGTGCAGCCCAGGTGGGAGCACTTGCTCGAGAGCGCGAGAAAGCCGCCGTCCGCAAGGCGCACTAGGTAGAAGCGCCCCTGCGGGAACGGCGTCACGGAGTTCGGCGTGAAATCGGCCACGGGCCCCGCCACCACGAGGGCGCCCTTCGAGCCCTCGCCGGTCCCCTTCCGCGGCCAGAGGTAGGCGCCCAGCACCACGGCGAACTCCGCGGCCACGGCCACGCCGAGCCACTTCCAGGCCGTGCCCAGGAACTCCCGCCGCGTCTGAGTCTGATGCTCGTTGCCGTCCATCAATCACCAAAAGAAGAAGAATCAATTCACCACGGAGACACGGAGGACACGGAGAAAAGCAAGAGAACCATTCTTATTAAGAGCACTTCTGTAGCTTTCGTGTCCTCATTCAAGCCGTCGTCCGCCAATCGCCATGCTCTTACTTGTTCTTTTGACCTTACTAAGAGGTTGCTTGCTCTTCCTTATCCCTTCTCCGTGCTCTCCGTGCCTCCGTGGTGAGATCTTCTCTCCCCCTCACGGCCAGGCGAGGTGCATGCCCTCGCCGCGGAAGAAGACGCCCGTCACGGTGAGGACGAGGAAGGCCGTGGCGAGGAACGCGAAGAGTGCCTGAACGGCCTCCGCGCGGTCCGCACCGCAGAGCTTTCCCGCGAGCCGGTAGATCCCGAACGCGACGCCGACCCACAGCAGCGTGGGCACCAGCCCGTTGCTCGCCGCCTGCGGCAGGAAGGGCAGGAGCTTCTGCCAGTGGAGGAGGAACTCGCTCGCGACCACGTACGCGGGCGTGAGGGCCAGCGCCGCGAGGGCCGCCAGAAGGGCCGTGCGCCTCCCGCGCTCCGACTGGAACCACTCCCCCTTGGCAGGCACCCCGTACCTGAGATAAGGGAGCGCCAACAGGAGCAAGAAGGAGAGAAGGGGCACGACGAAGACGGCGAAGGTGGGGTGCAGGTGGACGAGGAGCTCCTGCGCGCCCATGAAGTACCACGGCGCCTTGGCCGGGTTGGGGCTCATCCCGGCGTTGGCCTGCTCCTCGAGCGGGGCGGGCAGAGCCGCCGCGACGATCAGCAGGAGGGCGAGGAGGACGAGCGCCGCCGCACCCTCGCGCGCCACGAGGTTGGGTTTCACGGGGACGAGCACGCGCCGCGCGCCGGGACCGCCCGCTGCAGGGGGCAGGATGACGCCGCCCGCCTTGCGCACGAGCCAGAAGTGGAAGGCCGTGAGGAGGAGCACGAGGATGGGCAGGACGGCGATGTGCAGGACGAAGAAGATGGAGAGCGTCTTGGCGCCGACCTCTGCGCCGCCCCGGAGGAGCCCCTGCAAACCCTCGCCCACGAGGGGCACGTAGGCGAGCATGCCCGTCCCGATGGTCACGGCCCAGTACGAGAGCTGGTCCCAGGGCAGAAGGTAGCCCGTGAAGTTCGAGGCCGCCACGAGGGCCAGGAGCGCCAGGCCGAGGACCCAGTTGAACCCCCGGGGCGGGCGGAAGGCCCCCGTGAAGAAGACCCGGAGCAGGTGGAGGAACCCGACGACGATGAGGCCGTTGGCGGCCCAGTGGTGGATGGCGCGGACGAAGGCGCCGAAGGGCACCTGCGACTCGAGGCCCACGATCGAGGCATAGGCCCGCTCCGGCGAGGGATCGTACGCGAAGAGGAGGAGCAGGCCGGTGGCCACGAGGACGAGGAAGAGGAGGACCGCCATCCCGCCCAGGCCGAAGGTGCGCTCGAGCTTGAGCGCCTCCTCCGGCACCGTCTTGGGGTGCATGTGGAGGAGGAGCATGCCCAATCCCGTGGGCTTCTTCTCGGAAGGCGCGGCAGGCGAGGGGCCGGGCTCGGGAGGCGGGGGCGCCAGAGAAGCCGTAGGCCGTCCCGGTGCTTCCATCGCTCCCTTCCCCGCGTGCTTCTTGCTTCCCATCGGTCCCCCTGCAACGCAGCTAGTATACCGTGGGGACGAGTCATACGGGCCTGCGGACGTCTCTCGGCAGGACTTGGTGACATGGGGACGCGGAGAGAGCGGAGGCGCGTCGCCGACCCGATTCTGGACTCCCTGCGGTCGCCAGAATGACTGCCATCGAGGGTCTTACCCATCCACCGCCCCGTCGTTCCGGCAAGCGAAGCGCGTCCGCAATCGGCCGTGTTCCTTATCTTTCTCCCTTCGCCTTCCGCCTTTCGCCTTTCGCCTTCGTTTCCGAATTCCGCTTTCCGAATTCTGAATTTTCCCTCTCGCCTTCCGCCTCTCGCCTTCCGCCTTCCGATGTACCATGTCTCCATGAGCGAGCTCCTTCCCGGCATCCTCGCCCGGTCCCGGCGCGGCCTGTGTCCCACGTGCGGCGCGGCGCTCGACCTTCGCGGCGAGGGGCGCCTCGTGACGTGCGGGTTCTGCGGTACCCAGTCCGGCGTGGAGCGCAGGCTCCGGACCGTCGACGGCGACCTGAAGCTCGAGGAGCTCGACGCCCGAGACGCGGACACCTCCGATGCGCACTGGCTCGCGATCGCGCTCGGCGAAGAAGAGGCCGAGAAGGTCACGTGCCCGGGATGCGGCGATGCCTTCGAGGGGGACCTCGCCCACGACATTCTCAGGTGCGCCTCGTGCGGCATGCAGTGCAAGGTCGAGCGTCGGATGGTGCGCCCCGAGGCCGAGGAACGCAGGCCGCCCGAGCGCCGGACGCGGGTCGACTTCGAGAAGCAGTTCCGCGGCGACACGAGCTACCGCTGGGACGTCCAGACCGAGCAGCTCGTCTGGCGCATCCTGAACGAGACCGATGTCGATCGGAGGGTGGCCTACGCCCTGAAGTTCGAGGACTGGTGCTTCATCAACCCCACCACCGTCTACTTCCTCCCCTGGCTCCTCGCCGTGGCGAAAGAGGGCGACGTGGGGCTGGCGGGGCCCATCTGCGACTGCGTGGGGAAGCTGCTCTGCCAGGAGGACGAGCGCCTCTTCGCCCCCATCCTCGAGGCCTGCGAACCCTTCGCCCTCGACACGCGCGGCCCGGTGGAGATGCTCCACGTGATCGGGCTCGGGAACGCCCGGGGCATGAGGCTCCTCCTCGACGCAGCCGACGCGGCGGCACGGGCCGGCGCCACGGAGTACGCGGCAAACGCCCTGTGGGCGGCTCACACCATCATCGAGCGGAACTACGACGAGCATCCCGTCGTCGCCCAGATCATGCTCTACCGGCTCTTCTACCTCTCGCCCGTGCCCATGGGGTGGGTGCTCTACGTCCTGCGCAGCGGCGAGGGCGGGTACGTGTTCAAGGACCCCTACGCGCTCCTGGGATTCATCGACGACTGCGCCTTCGAGCGGCCCGAGCTCGTGGCCTACCTTTCGAAGCGACCCTACGCCGAGGAAGTCTCCGATCTCGAGGAGCTTCTCGTCAGGAGGGCCTTCATCGACGGGCTGTTGAGCAAGGCCGCCAAGGGCGCCGCGCTGGGGGCGCTCTTGAATCTGGCCGAGGGTGCGCCCGAAGAGGTGGTGTCAGCCGCCGTGGCCTACTGCGAGCCATGGCTCGACGACCCCGAGCTATGCCCCGCCGCGACGGCCCGCCTGCGCCAGTACATCAAGGACGGCGACGGCATCGCGCCGCCCCTCGTCGGGCTCATCTGCAAGCGCACGTACACCCTGCCCGAGATTCTCCAGCGGCAGGTCCATTGGAAGATCCCTGACAACGACCTGCTCGACTTCACCAAGATCCCGCCCTACTACGACGGCGATCCCGAGGAGGTCGTGGACCCCGTCGTGACGCGGGCCCTCGAGGCCTACGACGCCGCCATCCGCGACGCCGTGGACCGACGCGAGGAGCGCCGCGGAGGGGTGCGCGATTTATGGGAGCGATGTCGCGGCCTGGACGTCAGGCTTTTTGAGGATTGAGCGAGGGGGCACGCAGACAGGAGTTCCTGCACCCCAAAGAAAGAAAATCCAGGAAATTTCACCACGGAGCACACGGAGAGAGAATAGAAACCATTCCCCCTCAAAGAAGGGTCGTACATCCTTCCAAGACTCAGAGCTTCTTCTCTTCTCCGTGCTCTCCGTGCTCTCCGTGGTGCGATTTCTTTGACCTTGGTCTGGACGGGACAGGCACTCTTGCCTGCCCAGCCACTGAGGCGGGCACCGCGCCCGGGAGGAGTGTCAGGGCTGGATCTGGACGAACCCCTCCTGGACGAGCTGGACGATGCGCAGCACGCCGCCGCCGTTCACTTTGACGCCCGGCAGGAGATCCCGGTTCGTCCAGTGGTTGACCTTCATCGTCACGACGCAGACCTCCATCCCCACCCCCTGTTTCTGCAGCGCGGCGATGAGCTCCTTGTTAGGATTGCCCGTCGTGACGCCGCGGCAGGCGTCGTAGGCTTCGTCGTTGAGCGCCAGATAGCCCGCCTCGCCGTGGAACACCGCGACCAGCGTCGCCCGGGTTCCCATCTCGCGGAAGCGGCCCAGCATCAGGCGCATGAAATTGAGCCCCACGGGCACATCGCCGACGAAGGCCGCGTGATCCATGTTGAACACCACCTTGGCCTCCTTGAGCACCACGGGGGTGTCCACCTTCAGCTCGCTCTCCTCGCGGGCCTGGGGCTGAGGCGCGGACTGCGCCCCGGGGCGCAACGCGACGCCGAGGGCCAGTGCACTCACCAGCAGGGACGCCGAGACCAACGACGCGGTTCGCTTGGGTCGCACGGGTCGTTCTCCTTGCGCTAGTCCGGCAGGCTCACGTCACGAATCCCACCCGCCCGCTCAGCCCTTCATCCAATCGGGCCTCTCGTAGGCCTTTCCGGGGGTGCCCCCGAGGGCGAGGATCGTGGCGCCCGACGGCCCGGGCACGAGCTTCCGCTTCTGCTGCGGCCCCACCCGGGCGAGCGTGCCGGGCATCAGGTCCCAGGATTCCTCCCCCGCCAACAGCTTGGCGCTCCCCTGGAGGACCACGTAGACCTCCTCCTGGCCGTCCTTCACGTGGTCGTGCTCCGGGTAGTCCTGAAAGCCGGCGGGCATCTTGAGGATGTTCATGCCCCAGGCCGTCACGCCGAGGCCCTTGGCCGCGTACTTGAAGTTCTCGTTGTATCCGTCCAGGTCTTCGAAGCGCTTGAAGGTCACGTCGGCCATGGGTATTCCTCCTGTCGAAGGGTGGTCAGGAGGTGGTGAACAGCGGGTGGACGGCGGCGATTCCCGGAGGGCGCAGAGAGGGATGTCCGCGCCTCTGATCCAGAGGTGGGGCCGCAGCTCGGCGAAGGGTTGCGCCGGTGGCCTTAGGTGAGGGGCTCGAGGATGGTCTATCGCGGAGGCCTCGTCCGTCGGGCCCGGCCGGGACCGACGATGCCCAGCTTTTTCATGCGCGAGCGGAGGGTGTTCGGGTGGACGCCGAGAACCTCGCCCGCGCCCTCGGGGCCGCCCACCCTCCCGCCGCATCGATCGAGCACCCTCACGATGTGCTCTCGGGCCATGTCGTCCATCCGCTGGGACGGCGCGGAGGCCGCGCCGGACGTCCTCGGGAAGGCGTCGTCGAGCATCAGCGTATCGGCGGGCGAAAGGATCAGCGCGCGTTCGATGACGTTCTCCAACTCCCGGACGTTTCCGGGCCAAGAGTAGGCCATCAGGGCCTCCATGGCCCGGCGGGGGATGCGCTCCACCGCCCTGCCGAGGGCCCGCTGGCGCCGGCCGATGAAGGCCCACGCCAGGAGGGGGATGTCCTCGCGCCGGTCGCGCAGCGGGGGGAGCGTGATGGGGAAGACGGCGAGGCGGAAGTAGAGGTCGTCCCGGAATCTGCCCTCGGCCACGGCCCGGCCGAGGTCCCGGTTCGTGGCCGCCACGAGGCGCACG
>JBBIUU010000012.1:0-48378 GCA_037440125.1 Acidobacteriota bacterium | reverse complement strand
CATCGACGGCGTCGCGACGCCTTGCATCCAGGGCCGTGGCGCAGGCAACGCGACCAGCGAGGGGGCACCCAGCCGCCTGCTTGGGGGAACGGGGAGGTTCCCCCGAGCGGAGGGCCGCCTTCGCGAGGGCAGGGGGTGACAGCCTGCCGCAGGCAGGCGCCCGAGGGGGGCGGCAGAGCCCCCCAGGGGGAGCGCCACCGGCGCGACCCATGCCCATGCCACGCTGAGCGAGATCCTCAAGGAAGCCGCCCTCGCGGTGGACAGACGGGCCATCCACGGCTAGCGCTTGGTCTCGTGTCAGGCAGTGCGTCCTCGGCCTGGTGTCGAACGAGTCACTCCTGCGCCGGCAGGGCGCTCATGTGCAGAAGACCCCATCCGTGGCCGTCCAGGTCGACGAAGCTGTGCGTGTACATGAAGCCGAAATCCTCCGGCTTGTCGTAGGTCGAGCCGCCTGCGGCGAGCGCTCTGGCGACGAGCTCGTCGACCTGTTCTCGGCTCTCGCAACTGAGCGAGAGCAGGACTTCGACGGCCTTGCTCGTATCGCAGATCTCCCTGGGCGTGAAGTCGCGAAACCGGGTGTGCGTCGTCAACATGACAAAGATCGTGTCGCTGACCTTGATGCACGCGCCCGTGCCATCGGTGAACTTCGGGTCGTGCGCGAAGCCCAACGCCTCAAAGAAGGCCATCGACTTCGGGAGGTCGGCGACCGGGAGGTTGATGAAGACCTGTCTGCTCACGGGTTTCTCCTCTGCGTGGTGGGTCGTGGTCATGTGCGATGCGGCCTGGCGCGATTCGGGGCGCCACGCAAAAGGGGGCCGACCGAGGGCCCCCTTTCCTTTCGTTGCGCGAATCCGAGAGCTACTTGAGCGCCTTCTGTATACCGGCCCTCATCTCCTCCAGGTTCATGACGGGCGAAAAGTCCACGCCCGCGCCGAGGTCCGTGAAGAAGGGCTCGGCCGCCGTGGGCATGAGGCTCGAGTCCTTCATGTCGAGAACGAAGAAGGCCGTCCTCTCTCCAAAATAGGTGGTGAAATAGCACGCCTCCGGCTTCATCTTCTTCACGAAGGCCATCACGGTCTTCGGTAACCTACCGTCCTTGACCGGGTCGCTGACCGGATCGTTGGGAATGCTGACCCTCATCATCAAGCGCATGGCGGTGTCCCTTTCTGGCGCTCGGCCAAGGTCGGTGCTCCTCACCCACCCCAACGCACGCCCGTGGGAACCATTCCCTCCGGCTACCAGCTCCACGTCACGGTGGCCTCGCCGCCGTCGGGGTTGAGGAAGCGGAAGGTCGTGGTCACGCCCTTGGGCACGGCGGCCTTCAGACCTGCTCCCGTGAGCTGGATCTTGCCGGGGTTCTTCCACACCACACTCGCCCACTGGACGCCGTTGAGGTAGACCTTGATGCCGTTCTGCAGGTTGGTGCCCGTGACCACGAGCTTGAAGGGCGGTGCGACCTTCTTGATGAGTGCGATCGAGGGCGGGGTGACTACGGTAAGCGTGCCGCCCTTCGTGCACGTGCTCCCGCCCTGGGTGACCGTGAGCCCCCAGGTGTAGACGCCGGCGCTCGCGTAGGTGTGCGACGGGTTCTGGGCGTTCGAGGTCCCGCCGTCGCCGAAGGTCCACGCGAAGGTCGCCGTACCGGTGCAGTGGTCGGCCGCTGCCGTCGCGGCGAAGGGCACCGAGGTGCCTGGGCTCGAGGAGGCGGGCACCGTCGCCGTGCAGGTCAGGACGCAAGGTTGGGTGACCACGACCGTGCCCGACTGGGTGCACGTCGAGCCCTGCAGGCTCACGATCAGGTTCCACGTGTAGGTTCCCGGGGAGGAGTAAGCGTGCGTCGGGTTCTGCAGGCTGGTGCCCGTGCCGTCCCCGAAGGTCCAGCCGAAGGAGGGCGACCCCGAGCAGCCCGCCGAGGGCGCCGCCGTGGCGGTGAAGGACAGGGACTGTCCGGTGGAGCCGGTTCCGGGCACGGAGGCCGAGCAGGACACCGTGCAGGTGGGCGCGGGCGCGATCGTGATGGAGCCCGACTTCGAGCACGTGGCGTCGCCGAGGGTCACGGTGAGCGCCCACGGGTAGGTTCCCGCGCTCGCGTAGGTGTGGTTGGGGTTCTGCAGGGTGGAGCCCATGCCGTCGCCGAAGGTCCACGAGAAGGTCGGCGAACCCGTGCAGTTGCTCGGCGTGGCGGTGGATGCGAACGGCACGGCCTGCGTGGCCGCCCCGGTGGCGGGGACGGTGGCCGTGCAGGTCAACGTGCAGGGTGGCGGCGAGCACGTGTGCGCAGAACAGTTGCCGGCCTTCGTCGCGGCGATCGCCACGTCATCCACCATCCACCACCAGTCCCACCCGGGCGCCAGGTAGCGGAAGCGCACCTTCACGGAGGACTGGCCCAGGTAAGGCGTGAGATCGAGCGTGCGGGTGTCGGGTCCTCGGTAGTCCTGGTGGTCGAAGTAGAGGAGGTTGCTCCACGTGCTCCCGTCGGTCGTCACGTCCACCCATCCCTGGTCGCCGCCCGCCGAGTCCCGGAAGTCGGACTTGAACTGGAGCTGGGCCGAGAGGTACGTGGGGTCGGAGAGGCTGAAGGCGGGCGTGATCATCCCCGCGTCCATGCCGTAGCCCCAACAGTCGCTGTTGGCGTCGGCGCAGAGGCCCGTCCCGCCCGTCTGGTTGGTGTAGGGGTACGAGGCGCCCGTGTAGCACAGCCCATTGTGGTTGAGGTTTTCCCAGACCCCGTCGGTGCCGGAATTCGTGAGGGTCCAACCCGCGGGCGGGAAACTCGCCCCCTCGAAGGCCTCGTTCAGGAGGGTGACCGTCGGCCCGGGCGAGACCTGCCCCACGGTGAGGCTGAAGGTCTCCGACGAGTTGCCGAGGGAGCTGGAGAAGGACAGGGTGAAGGTGACCTGGGTGCCGCAGGCGAGGGAGGGGCTCAGGCTCACCTGGAAGGCCGGGGATCCGGTCGCCGTGCCCCCGGCCCCGAGGGTGCCGAAGCTCGAGCTGGCCTGGGTCACGGTGACCCCGGAGGCGGTGGTGCCGAGCGTGCCGGTCACGCCCGTGGCGGAGGTTCCGTAGGTGCTCTTGGCGGTGACCGCGATGGAGAGGGTCTCGCCCGGGTCGGCGATCCCGTCGCCGCCGCCCGAGCCCGCGCCCGTGCACGCGTCGGTCACGGCCTTGCTCTGCATGGAGATCCCCTGCGGCGTCGGGTTCGGGTTGTTGATCGTCACCGTACTGCGCGTCCCGTGGCCGAGGAGGAAGCGGTTGTTGTTGGGCTTGCCCGGGGTGTAGGTGGAGTCCTCGCTGCCGTTGACGGTGACGATGGCGCCGATGTTGTAGGTCCCGGAGGGCACGAACCCAGGAACCGTGAAGGGCGTCCCGCTCTGGTCGCCTTCGGCGTCCACGGGCGCCGAGGTGAAGGTGGCCGTCCCGAGCACCATATCGCTCGGCTGGGGGTAGGACCGCGTCCCGGCGGGCACGAGGTAGAAGGTCACCACGACGTTGGAGGCGGCCTGGTTCCCCACGTTCTGGATCAGCCAGTGGTCGATGGTGAAGCTGTCGCCCGCGTTGAGGTTCGAGGCGCTCGCCGCGGCGTAGGTCTCCGCGTACTGGCCGTTCCCGAACGTGAAGGGGTAGATGGCGATGTCCGTGAGGTTGTTCGCGCGCGTGCTGTACTCGGCGCGGAGCGTCTTGGCGTCCATCCGCGTGACGAACTTCCCCGAGTCGTCGTTGATGTAGTTCATCGAGGAGAAGCTGTCCCCGAAGGCGGGGAGCGTGAACACGTGGTGGAAGCCCAGGGTGTGGCCCACCTCGTGGAGCGCCGTGGTCTGGACGAGCGCGGGGCTGCCTCCGTCGGCGAACCAGTCGTTCGTCCACCCGCTCTGGAAGCCGAGGTTCACGACCACGTCGGTCTCGTTGAAGGCGCCGCACCCGGAGCCGCTGAAATCCTTGCACTCGTTGAAGCTGCCGAAGCTGGCGTTGGGGAACATGACGGCCCGGCCGTAGAGGCTGCCGGCCATGGTGAAGCCGTAGATGTTCTGAGAGTCGGTGGAGTTGATGAACACGTTGAGCTCGTTGGTGCCGTTCTGTCCGCCCAGGCCGTTGCCCGAGTCCACCGTCACGTTGAAGAGCGTGCAGTAGCGGTTCCAGTAGTCGATGGCGTCGGCGCCCGCCTGGCGGTCGGCGAGGACGCTGCTCTTGCCCACGACCTTGTAGGTCCGCACGAGGCTGGTCTGGTAGCCGCACCAGCACCCTTCCTGGTTGTTGACCCAGCCCGAGGGGGCGCTGGCCTGGGCCAGGGCCGCGAAGGGCGCGGCGAGGAGCAGGGCGAGCGCGGGGAGGAGGGCGCGGCGGCTCACGGCGTTCTCCCTTCCGTGCTGCACGCCTGCGGCGGCGGGCTCTGAGCGAGGACCGAGAGGGTGTACGCCTTGAGGTCCTCGCGGGTCATGGGCGTCCCGGCCTCGGGCGGGGTGCGGCGCATGGCTTCCACGGGAGGCGGCGTCGGGGTATGGAGGACGTTCCCGTAAGCGTCGCGGACGACCGGCGCCTCGAGGGGCGCGTGGGCCATCTCGGCCTCGAAACGTCGCTGCTGGACCTTAAGTTCGGCGGGGGTCAGCACGTGCGCGCGCTGGCCGCCGTCCACGGGGGTCGTGAGGCGCCCGCGGACCATCCGGCCCGACGGGTCGCGCTCCACGAGGTACCCGAAGGCGTCGATGAGGACGCTCTGCCCGGTCTTCTCCTCGGGCACCTCGCGGAAGAGGCCCTGCTCCACCCCGACCACGCCCTCGGCCACCAGGCGCTCCCCGGCGTAGGCGAACACCACGTAGGTGGCGTGGAGGTCGAAGGAGGGGACGTGCGACAGGAGGATGGTCTTCCGGCCTACGGTGCCGCCGGCCACGCTCACCGTCTTGTAGCCCTCGGCCTTGCCCTTCCAGGTGTCCTCCACCTGGAACAGGTAGTCGGTCCAGATCATCTTGCCGGTGTCGCCCCATCGGGTGGACACCGCAACGACGCGCCCCACGAAGACCTCGTCGGCCTGGAACGCGCACTCATCCAGGCTCATCCGCCGCACGGCGGCCGAACCCGCGAGCGCCCACGCGGCGAGGACGACGACGGCCGCGCAGGCGAGGGCGACGCTCTCCGCGCGTCGGCGACCCGAACCATGCCGAACCTTCATGCTGGCCTCCCATTCATCGAGCGGATGGCAACCTGCGCCGGCCCTTCGGAGGCCGGCATCACCTATAGAACCGGGGAGAGCCCCCGGGCATTTCATGGCGATGCCGACGACGCATTGGATTCGGGGAAGACAGACGGCCTCGGCCGTCCGGCACGCCCCCCCGCGGGCATCCACCGAAATCCTCTCGTTCTTCGCCGGGGGCGTGGCTACCGGGGTTCTGCGGGAACGCCCGGGCATGCCCAATTCATGTCAGAGAGAGTAACCTCCCGGGCCGCCGTTGGCAACAGCCCGGGAGGGGGAGCTCGGCGATGCTCGGCGGTTCAGTATCCCCAGGGGGTGGAGGTCTCCCCACCGTCGAGATTGAGGAAGCGGAAGGTCTTGGTGGCGCCCTTGGGCACCGCGGCCTTGAGGCTCGCGCCGCCCGTCAGCTGGATCTTCCCCGTGTTCTTCCAGGCCACGCTCGTCCACTCGACGCCGTCGATGAAGACCTTGACGCCGCTCTGGAGGTTGCTCCCGAGGACGACGATCTTGAAGGGCGGAGCCACCTTCTTCATGGAGGTGATCACGGGCGGGTTCACCACGCCGACGGTCCCGGTCTTGGAGCATTGGGCGGCCTGGCCCGAGACCGCGGTGAAGGTCCAGTTGTAGGTCCCCACGGCGTCGTAGGTGTGGGTCGCGCTCAGGGTGCTGGCGTGCGCGGATCCGTCGCCGAAGTCCCACGAGACGACGATGGGCTCGGGGCAGGTCGCGGGCGTGACCCCACCGGTGAACTGCAGGAGCCTCCCAGGCTGGCTGGAAGCGGGCGCGGACGCGGTGCAGACGAGGGTCGAGCACGGCACGAGGATCTGGCCGCTCTTGGTGCAGGAGAGCGCTCCCGAGGTGGCGTTCATGGTCCAGGTGAAGACGCCCTCGCCCGTGTAGGTGTGGAGGGGGTTCTGCTCGGAGGAGGTGGCTCCGTCGCCGAAGTCCCAGGCGTAGACCACGGGGTCCGCGCAGGTGCCCACGATGGTGGCGGAGGCGGTGAACTGGACCGGGAGGGGAGGGAGCCCCGCGGAGGTGGAGGCCTGCGCGTCGCACGTGAACTCGCAGATCTCGAGGGTGCCCGTATCGCTGCAGGGCAGGGGGGCTCCGGGGTTCGTGACGACGAAGCTCCAGGTGTAGGTCCCCGGGGCGGCGTAGGTGTGCGCAGGGTTCTGCTCGGTGCCGTGGGCCGTGCCGTCGCCGAAGTCCCAGTCGAAGGAGGGGGTCCCGCTGCACGTGGGCGGCAGGAAGATGTTGGCCTTCAGCGTCACGGGAACGCCGCTCATGCCCGTGCCGGGAACATCGCCGCCGCACACGATCCCGCACGCCAGCACCACGTAGTCCTCCCGGGTCCCGGCCGCGGCCGAGGCGACCGGTGGTAGCCCCTCGACGCGACGCGCGGTGACCGCCGACGGGGGTTCCCAGGCCCAGAGGGCGCCCTCGCCGTCGACGGCCAGGGCGCGGTACGCCGAGCCCATCATGAAGGTCACCCCGCCCGGTCCGGAGACGGCCGTCGGCAGGACATTGGAACCCCATGCCCAGACGGTGCCGTCGGCGGCCAGGGCGAGGCCCGAATCGCCGGCGGTGGAGACGGCCGACGCGCGCGCGGGCAGGTGCAGCGGGGCGGGCGTGCAGCGGTCCGCCGCAGCCGCGTCGCCGAGCTGGCCCAGGTCGTCGGCCCCCCACGCCCAGATCGTGCCCGAGGCGTCGACGGCCAGGCTGTGAGAGGGCCCAGCGGCCGCGGCGACGACGTGGGAGATTCCGGGCACGGCCACGGGCGCGCCGCTGGAGACCTCCGTGCCGTCTCCGAGCTGGCCGCGGTCGTTGGCGCCCCACGCCCAGAGGGTGCCGTCTTCGGCGACGGCGAGGCTGTGCCTGCCGCCCGCCGAGACGGTCTTGATGCGCGAGAGGAAGGGGACCTGGACGGGGATGGTCCGGCCGCGCTGCATGCCGTCGCCCAGCTGGCCCGAACCGTTCGCGCCCCAGGCCCACACGGTGCCGTCCGAACAGAGCGCGAGCACGTGGCGCTCTCCGGCGGAGAGGGCCACGATGCCCTTCAGCCGTGGGATGCGCTGGGGAGCCGCGATGCCGGTCCAGGTCCACACCGCACCGTCGGAGGTCACGCCCAGCGTGCGACCGCCCTCGAAGGTGACGGACCTGAGAGCGAGGCCTTCCGCCGCGGCGAGGGGACGGGGCTCCAGGGCCGACTCTCCGGGCGCCCCGTCGTGCGGCACCACGTAGATGCCGCTTCCGCTGCCGGAAGCGAAGAGGGTGGGGGCGAGGCCGAGCAGGAGCGCGAGGACCAACCAGGACGACGACTTGCGGACGGACATGGACTTCCCCTTTCGATACGCCCATCCGGAATCCACGGACGGGGAAGGAAGTCTAAATCCTTGACGGGCTTGACGCAAGCCTGACGGTCGGTGCTCGTGACGCAGGTTCTTCTCGCGCAGCCGGATTTCGGGCGGGGTCAGCGCAGGTCGGCCAGGGGCCGCACGGTCCTCTCGTACATCCGGCGCATGACGGGAGGATCCCCGATTTTGATCTGGCACTCGGAGACGATGCGGGCCACGTCGAGACGTCCGATCTTGAGCTTCTCGGGTGCGGTGAGCGCCGCGGGGTCGTTGGCCACGAGCGCGAGGGTCTCGAGGGCGAAGAAGAGGCTGTAGGCCAGAAAGAGCCTGATCTCTCGCTCCCGGACCGGCACCGCCTCGAGGTACCTCCAGGCGCACCCCAGATGCTCCGTAGCCGAGAGGAGGACGGGGCGCACGGCGGCGTAGACCTCGTCGGCCCGGGCCGGATCGGCGAGCGCCTCGGGCGTGATCCCCTGGCTGGCCAGGAAGTCGGTCGGGATGAAGCACCACCCGCGCCTCAGGTCGTCCGCGAGGTCCTTGACGATGTTCACCTTCTGCAGCCCGAGGCCGAAGGCTTCGGCGTCGTTCTGGAGCTCGTAGAAGAGGGCCTGGTCGATGTGGGACGAATGGATGAAGAAGAGATCCGTGAGGAGGTAGCCCACGGTCCCCGCGATGTAGTAGCAGTACCGGTCCAGCTCGGAGAGGGTGCGCAGGGTCTTGAGCCGGCCCGGCTCTTCGCCCATCTTGGCGCTCCAGAGCACCATGCCCTTCCCCATCTCCGTGACCCACCTGGCGATGGCGCAACGCGCCGAGGGGCGGCATGCGCCGAAGGCCGCCACCACGGTGGCGCCGTCGCGCAGGAGCGCCAGGTCGCTCTCCCCCGAGCGGGGTGCGAGCAGGCGCTCGACCTCGGCGAGCCACGGGCCGCCCACCTCGGCTCGGCCCTTGAGGGAGCCGAGCACGGGCTCGATGAGCCCCCAGCGTTCCTCGGAGCGGAGTCCGGGCGCGTCCTCCACGGTATCGAGGACGCGGCAGAGGAGGTAGGCCACGCAGACCTCGCTGCGCAAGGGTTCGGGCAGGCCGTCGATGGCGAGCGCGAAGGTCCGCGACACCTTGGGGAGATGGCGGAAACAGGTGGCCCAGGCGCGCCTGACCTCGGGGACGTCCGCGTTCATGGCCTCAGTCTGCCCCAGGGGAGGGTTCCGCACAAGGCGGGGGTCACTCGCGGTGGAAGCCGAGGTCGGCGGGGTTGAGGGCGCCGGGGACCTTGAGGAGCCTGCCGCCCTCCTTCTCGAAGGCGAGGCGCTCCGCGGCCGTCCGCTGGGCGAGCTTGTAGAGGTCGAAGTCCTCGCGGCGCTTCTGGAGGGTGACGTGCCCCCTGGACCAGTAGTCGAGGACGAGGGCGCTGTCGCCGCAGACCTTCTTCACGCCGAGCTTGCGCGCGGCGCGCATGGCGAGGAGGCACGCCGTGAGCTCGCCGCGGTTGTTGGTGGCGCCGGCCGGGAGGAAATGGGTGCCCCTGGGGGTCAGGTCATGCGCCGCGAGCACGAGGTGCAGCAGCGGCACGCCCTCGGCGTCGGTCACGGCGATCTCCGTGCCCTCGCCGCGGCCCGTGCCCGAGTCGAAATAGAGGGCGTCCTTGGGGAGCGCCTCCTGCGCCACGCGCTTCTTCGCCGCCCGCTGCTCGTAGGGTGCGCCGGCGGCGAGCCAGGCGCGCGCCGCGGCCTCGGTCTCGAATCCCCGGTAGCGGGCGCTCCGCCCCTTCACGCGCGCCTCGCACTCGGTCCAGGTGTGCGCGATGCCCTGCTGGCCCTCCACGGAGTAGGCGTAGACCTTGTTCTTGGACCGGCCCATCTCAGGCCGGCTCCTGCGAGCCGCCCGACGCGGGCGTCATGAGGAGGAGGGCGGCCGAGATGCCGCACGCGACGAGCGCGACGCGGGAATCCTTGAAGAGGAAGGCCAGGACGAGGCCGAAGATGGCGCCCGACTCGACCAGCGCCGCGGCGATGACGAGCCTCGTCTGCGGCCACGAGCGGGAGGGCACGTTCCTCAGGGCCGCCGGCATCTCGGCGAGGCCGCCCACGAGGAAGCCGCCCACCCAATCCACGAGGGCGAGCGTGAACAGGAACCCGTAGAAGAGGGGTGCATTAGGCTGGTCGGGGAGGAGGGGCCGGCCCCAGTCGGGCCTTCCGACGGCCGAGATCGCCACCACCGCGTAGAGGAGCGTCGCCACGACGAAGGCGAATTTGATGAGCTTGAGGACGTCCACCGCCACCTCCCGTCAGCCGATGGTCTCAGAGAAGGCGGGTGAGGGCAAGGTGGATAGCGTTGTGGGAGCCGTCGCCCGACGGCGATCTCAGGTGGTGGCAACACACCACGTCGCGATCAGGCGATCGCTCCCACAGGAGGCTTGACAGCGAAGAACGAACACGCTCACCGCGTCTGCTTGTCCCCCTGTCCCCGCGTCGCCAGTTCCCTAGTCACCTAGTCACTCAGTCTCCCCGCTCCCTGCTCTGAGCTCTCCGATCCTTTCTTCGCGTACGCCGTCGCGACTTCGTCCCTCAGCGCAGGGAGGGTCCCCTCCCCGATGGCCGCCCGGATGCGGGCCATGAGGCCCAGGTAGAACGTGAGGTTGTGGAGCGTGTTGAGGACGAGGCCCGTGGGGTCGTCGGCGCGGTAGAGGTGGTTCAGGTACGCGCGGGAGACGTGCCGGCAGCCCCAGCAGGGGCACGCCGGGTCGAGGGGCGATTCGTCCGACACGTGCTCGGCATTCTTGATGGTCACGGGGCCCGAGGAGGTGAAGAGGCTTCCGTTGCGGGCGTTGCGCGTCGGCATGACGCAGTCGAAGAGGTCGTACCCCCAGCCGCTCGCCTCCACGAGGTCGAGCGGCGTGCCCACGCCCATCAGGTACCTGGGTTTGGCCGCGGGCATGAGGGCGGCCGTGAAGGCCGCCATCCTCCGGAAGGTCTCCTTCTTCTCGCCCACGGAGAACCCGCCGGCCGCGTACCCGGGGAGGTCGAGCTCGGCGAGGTCGGCGGCCGAGCGCGCCCGCAGGTCCTCCTCCATCCCGCCCTGGACGATGCCGAAGAGGGAGGTCCCCTCCCGGACCAGCGCCTCCTTGCACCGCAGGGCCCAGCGCGTCGTCCGATCTGCGGCGGCCTCCATGGCCTTCCTGGGCGCGTCCCCCGGCACGAGCTCGTCCAGGGCCATGGCGATGTCTACGCCCAGGTCCTCCTGGATCGCGATGGCGCGCTCGGGGCTCAGAAAGAGCTCCGCGCCGTCCACCGGCGAACGGAACGCGATGCCCTCCTCGGTCACCTTCCGCAGGCCCGTGAGGGAAAAGACCTGGAACCCACCCGAATCGGTCAGGATGGGGCCCTCCCAGCCCATGAAACGGTGCAGGCCGCCCTTCTCCCGGATCAGGGCGCTCCCGGGCCTCAGGGCGAGGTGGAAGGTGTTGGAGAGGACGATGGAGGCTCCCGCCTCCTTCAGCAGGAAGGGAGGCATGCCCTTGACCGAGGCGCGGGTGCCCACCGGCATGAAGGCCGGCGTGGCCACCTCGCCATGAGGCGTCCTCAGGCGCCCGCGGCGCCCTCCCGATGGCTCCGAAAGGAGGACTTCGAAGGACAGCGACATCCCACCTCCGCCCGCAGGATAGCAAGGAAACGTTTCATTTGCAAAGACTTGGGAGAGGTCGCCCGGGCTTCATCGGTGACGAGCAAGATACTTGACAATGATAGACTCAAGTATTATATTAAATCCTTGCTCAGCCGAAAAGTGGGCTGCAAGAAACCTGAGAGGAGGCACATTCATATGGGTAAGATCATCGGAATCGATCTGGGCACGACGAACTCCGTGGTGTCCGTTATGGAATCGGGACAGCCTGTCGTCATCCCCAACCAGGAGGGCGACCGTACGACCCCGTCCGTCGTCGGCTTCACCGACAAGGGCGAGATCCTGGTGGGCAAGGTGGCGAAGCGCCAGGCCATCACCAACCCCCAGAACACCGTCTTCTCCATCAAGCGCTTCATGGGCCGCCGCTACAACGAGGTGGGCAAGGAGATGGAGACGGTCCCCTACAAGGTCGTACCCGCCGAGAACGGCGACGCGTGGGTCGAGGTCCGCGGCAAGCGGTACTCGCCGCCCGAGGTCTCGGCCATGATCCTGCGCAAGCTCAAGGAGGCCGCCGAGGCCTACCTGGGCGAGAAGGTCGGCCAGGCGGTCATCACCGTGCCCGCCTACTTCAACGACAGCCAGCGCCAGGCCACGAAGGACGCGGGGCGCATCGCCGGTCTCGAGGTGAACCGCATCATCAACGAGCCCACGGCGGCGGCGCTCGCGTACGGCCTCGACAAGAAGAAGGAAGAGACCATCGCCGTCTACGACTTCGGCGGCGGCACCTTCGACATCTCCGTCCTGGAGGTCGGCGAGGGCGTCATCGAGGTGAAGTCCACCAACGGCGACACCCACCTGGGCGGCGACGACATCGACAAGCTCCTCATCGACTGGGTCGTGGACACCTTCAAGAAAGAGAACGGCATCGACCTCAGCAAGGACCCCATGGCGCTCCAGCGCCTCAAGGAGTCCTGCGAGCGCGCCAAGATCGAGCTGAGCCAGACCCTCGAGACGGAGATCAACCTCCCCTTCATCACGGCCGACGCCAGCGGGCCCAAGCACCTCCAGCTCAAGCTCACCCGCGCACAGTACGAGGCCCTCGCAGGCCCCGTGTTCCAGCGCACCATGGAGCCCTGCAAGGCGGCCCTCAACGACGCCAAGCTCACGCCGGCCCAGATCCAGGAGGCCGTGCTCGTGGGCGGCTCCACCCGCATCCCCAAGATCCAGCAGATGGTCCAGAACTTCTTCGGGAAGGAGCCCCACAAGGGCGTGAACCCCGACGAGGTCGTGGCCATCGGCGCGGCCATCCAGGGCGGCGTCCTCGGCGGCGACGTGAAGGACATCCTCCTGCTCGACGTCACGCCCCTCACGCTCGGGGTGGAGACCCTCGGCGGCGTGGCCACGCCCCTCATCCCGCGCAACACCACGATCCCGGCCAAGCGGAAGGAGACCTTCACCACCGCGGCGGACAACCAGCCGGAGGTGGAGATCGTCATCTTCCAGGGCGAGCGGCCCATGGCGCGGGACAACAAGATCCTCGGAACCTTCCACCTGAAGGGGCTCCCCCCGTCGCCCCGCGGCATCCCGCAGATCGAGGTCTCCTTCGACATCGACGCCAACGGCATCCTGAACGTCCACGCGAAGGACACGGCCACGGCCAAGGAGCAGAGCATCACCATCACCGCCAGCTCGGGCCTCACCAAGGACGATGTGGACAAGATGGTGCGCGACGCCGAGTCCCACAAGCAGGACGACGTGCGGCGCAAGGAGGAGGTGGAGGCGAAGAACCAGGCCGACCAGCTCATCTACGGCACGGAGAAGCTCCTCCAGGACAGCGCCGGAAAGATCTCCGAGGCCGATGCGCAGAAGGTGCGCGAGGCCATCGAGGAGCTCAAGAAGGCGAAGGACTCGGGCAGCACGGAGACGATCCGCAAGGCCATCGACGGCCTGAACCAGTCCACCCACAAGCTCGCCGAGGCGATGTACGCTCAGGCGCGCACGGCCGAGGGCCAGCAGCCCGGCGCCGGCCCGCAGGCCGGCCCCGCGGACCCCGGCCCGGGCGGCGCGAAGAAGGACGGCGAGGTCATCGATGCCGAGTTCGAGGACGTGAAATAATCGAGACGCGATGCTACTTTGAACGGGTGGAGGGCCGCGCGCCCTCCACCCGACGAATCATGAGCGCGTGGAGGCGGGCATGGGCGCCAAGGCCGAATCGCTGAGGGAACTGGTCCAACTCCAGAGGAAGATGAACCAGCTCTTCGAGGAGATGCTCCAGCCCGACCGCCAGCACCACGCGGCCCCCGACTACGCGTGGGTCCCCGCCGCAGACGTCTACGAGGACGCGGGCCACTACCACGTGGAGCTCGAGCTCCCAGGCGTGGCCATCTCCGACGTGGACCTGGTCTGCGAGGACAACGTGCTCCGGGTGGCGGGGGAGCGGAAGCCCCTCATGGAGCTGACGCGCGAGAGCGTGCAGCGGATGGAGCGCTACGTGGGGCCCTTTGGAAGGGAGTTCTCCTTCCCCGAAGCCCTCGACCCTGCGCACGTGGAGGCGCGCCTGCAGGACGGCGTCCTCTCGGTCAGGATCTCCAAGCGCGAGCGTCGCTCCGTCAAGGTGAAGTGAGCGGGGAGGACCATGCCCAAGCGCGACCTCTACCAGGTCCTCGAACTCACCAAGGGGGCTTCCGCCTCGGAGGTGAAGAAGGCGTACAAGCGCCTGGCCCGCCAGCTCCATCCCGACCTCAACCCCGGCGACAAGTCCGCCGAAGAGCGCTTCAAGGAGATCAACGAAGCGTACGCGGTCCTCTCGAACCCCGAGAAGAAGAAGCAGTACGACGCCTACGGCACGACGGGCGCCGAGCCGCCGCGCGACCCCGGCATCCACTTCGAGGGATTCGACTTCGGCGCCGGGCCGGCTTCCGCCGGCGGTTTCGAGGACCTCTTCGAGACCTTCACGCAGGCCGCCCGCGGGCCCCAGCCCACGGGGCCCGCCCGCGGCGAAGACCTCATCTATCCCATCACGCTCTCGCTCCAGGAGGCCTTCACCGGGACCAGGACGCGGCTCGCCGTCGCGCACACGGTTCCCTGCTCGCGCTGCAACGGCGAGGGCCGCGTCGCCTCCGCCAAGCGGCGGCCCTGCCCCCGGTGCTCCGGCACGGGCCATGTGGGCGTGGCTCGAGGGCCGTTCTCCTTCCAGCGGACGTGCGAGGCCTGCGGCGGGACGGGGCAGGACCCCGGCGAGACGTGCACCGCGTGCGGCGGCTCCGGCGTGAAGGAGGCCTCCGACACCGTGGACGTGACGATCCCCGCGGGCGTGGACACGGGCTCCCGCGTGCGCCTCAAGGGCAAGGGCCAGGCGGGCCGCAGGGGCGGGCCGCAGGGCGACCTCTACATCGAAACCCACATCCTGCCCGACCCCGTCTTCGCCCGCGAGGGGCCGAACCTCAATGTGAAGGTGCCCATTACCTTCCCCGAGGCGGCGCTCGGCGCGCGCGTGGAGGTCCCCACGCTCTCGGGAGGCGCGCGCCTCAAGATCCCGCCCGGCACCTCGAGCGGACAGGTCTTCCGTCTGAAGGGTCGGGGCATGCCGTCCCTGCGCGGCGCGCAGCCCGGCGACCTCCTGGTCGAGACCACCGTGGCGGTCCCGCAGGTGGTGGACGAGAAGAGCAAGCAGCTCCTGCACGAGTTCGAGCGCTTGAACCCCGAGAACCCCAGGGGCTACACTGCCGAGACCAAAGGATGAGGACATGCCGCGACGACCGCCCAAGAGCGAGGGCCGACGCTACTACATGATCTCCGCGGTGTCGGAGCGATTCGGCATCCACCCGCAGACGCTCAGGCTCTACGAGCGCGACGGCCTCCTCCAGCCCTCCCGCACCGAGGGCAACACGCGCCTCTACACGGACGACGACCTGGAGCGGCTCCGCGTCATCTTGAACCTGACGCGCGAACTCGGCGTGAACCTCGCGGGCGTGGAGATCGTCCTCAACATGCGCGACAAGATGAACCGCATGCAGGACGAGATCAACGCCTTCACCGACTTCTTCATCCAGCAGCTCCGCAAGCAGGGCGTGACGCGCGACGAGGTGAAGCAGCGGGCCCTCGCGACGATTCCGAGGGACCACCTGAAAGAGCTCCTCGACCAGCTGGAAGGCGCCGATGAGCCCGAGAAGTAGCCCCATCAGCGGGGAAGAGTCGGCCCTCCTCAAGCGCTATTTGCGCGAGATCTCCAGGTTCCCGCTCCTCACGCCCGACCAGGAGAAGGAGCTCGGCGCCCGCATCCAGTCGGGCGACCGCGAGGCCCTCCAGACCCTCGTGGAGTCGAACCTCCGCTTCGTCGTGTCCTTCTCCAAGAAGTACCGCGGCTGGGGCCTGAGCTTCCAGGACCTGATCAACGAGGGGAACATAGGCCTCATCGAGGCGGCCAAGCGCTTCAGGCCCGACAAGGGCGTGAAGTTCATCACCTACGCCGTATGGTGGATCCGGCAGGCCATCATCCACGCGCTCAGCGAGCAGGGCGGCCCCTTCCGCATCCCGCAGAAGCAGGCCAACCTCCTCTACAACATCCACAAGACCATCGCCGCCATGACGCCCGTCCTCGAGCGTGCGCCCACGCCGAGCGAGGTGGCCGAGGAGCTCGACGTGCCGCGCGCCAACGTCGAGATCCTCATGCAGGCCGAGAACGAGGACCTGCCCCTCGAGTCGAGCCTGGACGACGACTCCGACTTCCAGCTCCTGGACAAGATCGAGCAGTTCACCATGCCTCCCGTGGACCAGAACCTCATGGAGGAGTCCTTCAAGAAGCTCCTCATGGGGATGCTGGGAGACCTGGACGAGAAGGAGCGCCAGGTCCTCGTCCTGCGGTTCGGCCTCGACGGCAAGGAGCCGCACACTCTCAAGGAGGTGGGCGACCTCCTGGGCCTCAGCCGGGAGCGCATCCGACAGATCGAGACACACGCTCTGAGAAAGCTGAAGCAGAGCAAGAAATCCAAGCAGCTAATGGGGTACCTGAACTGAGACCGGCGCCCCCGTGCGCCGGACCCGCGACCCTCCCGCCCACATCAGGAAAGGACTTCCGATGAAACGCCGCTTCCTTCCCGTCCTGGCCCTCTGTGCGGCCCTGGCCGTGGTCACGTCCGCCCAGGAATCCGATCCCGACCGGGCCCCGATCCTGCTGAGGCAGGCGGACGCGCTCATGAGGGAGAAGCAGCCCGAACAGGCCGAGCCTCTCATCCGGAAGGCCACGACCCTCGCGCCGAAGAACGCCCTCGCTTTCTACTACCTGGGCGTCGTGGAGATGTCCCTCTCCAAGTACTTCGCGGCAGCCGAGGCGATGGAGACCGCCCTCAGGCTCGACGCGGTGACGCCCGGCCTCGTGCGCAAGCAGCGGCGCGAGTGCACCGACGTCCTCGGGCTGGCCTACTCCAACATGAAGCAGTACGACAAGGCGAAGGCCACCTACGCCGACGCCGTGGCCAAAGACCCCGACTATCCGGGCTTCTTCTACAACCAGGCGTGCGTCTGCGCCATGTCGGGGGACAGCAAGACGGCGCTCCCGGCGCTCTGGAAAGCGCTGACTCTCGACGCGCGGTCGGACTTCGGGCCCACATTGCCGGACCCGGTGGCCGATGAAGACCTCAAGACGCTCTGGGGCGACCCCGTCTTCTACGCCGTCCTCATCGCGAGCCAGAATCCCCAGCCCAACGACGGTCCCGGCATGAGCCTGGGGCGCGAGGGGGCCCGGAAGCTCGCCTCGGGGGACGCCGCAGGCGCCGCGGAGCTCCTCACCGCCGCGCTCGAGGCGGAGCCCGCGATGGTGAAGGGCTGGTTCCTCCTGGGAGGAGCCCTCGAGCTGCAGGGGAAGACGGCCGCGGCCGCGGCCGCCTATCGAAAGGCCCTCGAGCTGAACGTGTCCCCGCACGCGGTCCTCAGCAAACCGATGATCAGCCGCGCGGCCAAGGCGTCGGCCAAGGACCTGCTCGCGAACGGGAAATACAACGACGCCATCCTCGCCCTCAAGACCGCCGACGCCGCCGAGCCCTACTCGGCCTCACTCTTCTACCAACTGGCCCTCATCTACACCGCCGCAGGCGAGATGGGAGAGGCCCAGGAGGCCCTCAAGCGGGCCTACTCGCTCCGGGATCAGATGGCCGCCACGGAGCCGCGCCTGCCCGATCCCGCGAAGGACCCCGGCTTCGCCCGGTGGTCCGGCAACCAGGCCTGGACGTCCTTCCTGGCGAGCCTCGGCCCCTGACCCGTCCCGCGGCGGGCGCGACAGCCTTGACACCCGCAATCCTCCGCTTCATATTGAACGTAGACAATCCTTGGGAAGAGCATGAAGCGCACGGTCCTGGTGATCGACGACAACCCCGACCTTTTGGACATGGTGGACGCCATCCTGTCCGACACGGGTTTCCTCGTGGCCAAGACCGTCTCGGGCGAGGAGGGCCTGACGGTCGCCCGGACGCTGCGCCCCGATCTCATCCTGCTGGACCTCAACATGCCCCGCATGGACGGCTGGGAGGTCCTGCGCCTCCTCAAGGAGGACGAGGTGACGCGGGATATCCCCGTGGCCATCTTCTCGGTCCGCACGGACCTGCGCGACAAGATCTTCGGCCTCCAGCGCGGAGCCGTGGACTACATCCCCAAACCCTTCCAGTACGACCACCTCGCCGAACGCGTCGAGCGCATCCTCGAACACTCCAAGTAGACGAGCCAGAGAGTCAGCGAGCCAGTGAGAGAAGGGTCAATCCTTTGACTTCTCCAGCTCACCAGCTCTTCAGCTCGGTCGCTGGACAGCAGGATGGCCCGCATGGGGGAGGGAGCTACGCCGTGATCTTCCCTCGGTCGATGGCGGCCTTGAGGAGGGAGAGGAGCTTCTGGAGCTCCTCCTGGACGGCGGCCTCGACGTGCTTGGAATTGCCCAGCCCCATCACCGCCGCGGCGTAGGACACTCTCTTGTTGAAGACCACGCGCCCGGAGACGTAGACCCTCGCGTCCAGCTCGGAGGACTCGTCGAGGTCCTCGATCTGGATGTGGAAATCGGTCCCGGCGCAGGGGTGGTGGGTGTTGACGCCGACGATCATGCGCCGAGGGCCAGGCGGTTGGCGAGGGGTTCGGGGAGGCCGGCCTTGCGGATGCGGCCCGCGGCGGCGGCCACGTCGTACTCCACGCGCCGCACCGTGAGGCGCCCCGTCTCCGGCGTGTACTCGGCGAAGGACGCCTTGGGGTTCCGGTCCCTCGGCTGGCCCACGGAGCCCGGGTTGATGAGGTACCGCGAAGCGGGGTCGAGGGTCAGCTCGACGGTGTCGCCCTTGAGGGGGATGAGCTCCACGCCACCCTCCGAGTGCTTGAAGGCGAGGGGGAAGTGCGTGTGCCCGCAGAAGCAGACCCGGAACGGGTGGCCCTGGAAGACCTGGTAGGCGTCGAAGTCGGAGAAGAGGTAGGCGTCCTCGTCGGGGATCGAGCCGTGGGCGATCCAGAGGCCGTCGGCTACCTCGCGCGGCCCCTTCGGCAGAGATTCGAGGAAGGCCCTGTTCTCCGGGCGCAGCCTGGAGAGCGTCCAGAGCGCGGCCTGGCGGGCGGCGGCGTTGAAGTTGCGGCCGTCCTCGATGCCGGAGCAGACCTTGTCGTGGTTGCCCCGCACGGCGACGAGGTTCTTCATCTTGCGGAGGCGGGTGACCACCCGGTTGGGGCTGGCGCCGTAGCCCACGAGGTCGCCCATGCACAGGACGCCGTCGTAGGAACGCCGGGCCACGGACCGGAGCACGGCCGAGAGGGCCTCCTCGTTGGAGTGGAGGTCGGAGAGGATGAGGTAGCGGGTCTTGGCCAAAGCGCCCCCCGATGGCCCTTCACACTATATCAGGCGCAGGATCGCGTCAACCACTTCGTCCACCGTGGAGCCCTCGGTCCAGACCCGGTGGTTGGCGCGGGCGTACCACCGCCTCCGCTTGATGAAGAGGCCGAAGAGGTCGGGGCCCTTCGCGAGTGGCCTCTTCGGGTCCCGGCCGATGCGCCGCTTGGCCTCCTCGAAGGTCATGTCCAGGTGGATCGTGGGACCGAGGTGGTTCAGGAAGTTGATGGTCCCCTCGTTGAACCCGCCGCCGCCCACGGCGAGGACCCGCTCGCCCTCCTCGGGCGTGGAGAGGATGACCCTGCGCTCGAGCTCGCGGAAGTAGGGCTCCCCCTTCTCGGCGAAGATCTTGGCGATGGAGGCCCCCTCCAAATCCACGATGAGCGAGTCGGTGTCCTTGAAGGGGCAGTGGAGCCGCAGGGCGAGGATGCGCCCCACCGTGCTCTTCCCGCTCCCCATGAACCCCACCAGGCTGATGGTCCGTCCGCTCATGCCGTTAAGCTAGCACATCCGTGTCATTGGGGCCGCATCTTTCAGCGAGCGAGCCGGAGAGCCGGAGAGCCAGGGAATCCAGTCAAGGACTCTGGACCAAAGGCCCTGTGGGGATGGGACCGGCGAGGGTGACGCCGAGCATCCCGCCGTCGCAGAGATCGTCGCCAGACGCCGTCGGTCCTTGACACCGGAGGCCCGGATTTCCTATGATATAAGGCCCGTGGGCGATTAACTCAGCGGGAGAGTACTATCCTCACACGGTAGGAGTCACTGGTTCGAATCCAGTATCGCCCACCACCGAATGTCTCCAAGAGGGGGGTATCGCACCCCCCTCTTGGCGTTTCGATATCCAAGAGGGAGGCTCCGCCCCCCTCTTGGCGCTCCGCTTCGCGTCGCTGAACTCCTCGGGGGTGGGTGCGCCTCAGCGCTGGCAAAGCCAGTCGCACGGCGCGTTCTCTCAAGAGGGAGGCTCCGCCCCCCTCTTGACGCTCCGCTCCCTCCGGTCGCTTCGCTGAACTCCTCTGGGTGGGTTGCGCCTTAGCGCGGGCGAAGCCCGTCGCACGGCGCGTTCTCTCAAGAGGGAGGCTCCGCCCCCCTCTTGACGCTCCGCTCCCTCCGGTCGCTTCGCTGAACTCCTCTGGGTGGGTTGCGCCTTAGCGCGGGCGAAGCCCGTCGCACGGCGCGTTCTCTCTAAGTGAAAGACACCCGAAAGAAGGCCTTCGCGGGCTAAACCCCAGACCTCGCGCCCCCCTTTGCGCATTTCAGTAGCGTTGCCAACCAAAAGGGCGTTTTAACCCAGTCGCCGCAGGCGGAACGAAATGCCTTGCGGCCCCTTTCCCCTTTCTCTAGACTACCTTACCCGGCGGGACCGTCGGCCGGGCACCCCAATTCGGAGGAATCCTCATGGCCAATAACCTCATCACCGTCCCCAAACCGCAGACCGAGCCGGTCCTGCCCTACGGCCCCGGCTCCCCGGAGAAGGCCGCCCTGAAGGCCGAGCTCCGGCGGCAGCTCTCGGAAGAGATCGAGATCCCCCTCATCATCGGCGGCAAGGAGGTGCGCTCGGGCAACACCGCCAAGGCCGTGTGCCCGCACGACCACGAGCACGTCCTCGCCACGTACCACCAGGCGGGCCAGAAGGAAGTGGAGATGGCCATCGCCGCCTCCCAGGCGGCCTGGCACGACTGGTCCGAGATGCCCTGGGAGTCCCGCGCGGCCATCTTCCTGAAGGCCGCCGAGCTCCTCGCCGGTCCCATGCGCCACAGCGCCAACGCGGCCACCATGCTCAACCAGTCCAAGACGGCCTTCCAGGCGGAGATCGACTCGGCGTGCGAGCTCATCGACTTCTACCGCTTCAACCCCTACTACATGCAGTTCGTCTACCAGCAGCAGCCCGACAGCGCCAAGGGCATCTGGGACTACGCAGAGTACCGCGCCCTCGAGGGCTTCGTCTTCGCCGTCACGCCCTTCAACTTCACCTCCATCGCGGGCAACCTCCCGACCTCGCCCGCCATGATGGGCAACACGGTGCTCTGGAAGCCCGCCTCCTCGGCGGTCTTCTCGGCCTACCACATCCTGAAAGTCCTCCAGGCCGCGGGCGTGCCCGACGGCGTCATCAACTTCGTGCCGGGAAGCGGCGGCAACGTGGGCGACCCCGTCCTCGCCAGCCCGCACTTCGCGGGCGTGCACTTCACCGGCTCCACGTCAGTGTTCCACGGCATGTGGAAGACCATCGGGGGCAACATCGCGAAGTACAAGGGCTACCCCCGCATCGTCGGCGAGACGGGCGGGAAGGACTTCATCTTCGCGCACCCGAGCGCCGAGCCCGTGGCCCTCGCTACGGCCATGGTCCGCGGCGCCTTCGAGTTCCAGGGGCAGAAGTGCTCGGCGGCGTCTCGCGCCTATATTCCGAAAAGCCTCTGGCCCCAGGTCAAGGAGCACCTCCTCGGCCAGATCGCCGAGATCAAGATGGGCGCGCCCACGGACTTCACGAACTTCGTCACGGCGGTCATCGACAAGGGCGCCTTCCGGGACCACAAGGCCTACATCGATTTCGCCAAGGCCTCTCCCGAGGCGGAGATCCTCTGCGGCGGCGGCTGCGACGACAGCGTGGGCTACTTCATCCAGCCCACCGTCGTGCAGACCACGAACCCCAAGTTCAAGCTCATGGAGGAGGAGATCTTCGGGCCCGTCCTGACGCTGTACGTCTACGACGACGCCAAGCTCGACGAGGCCCTCGAGCTCTGCGACACCACGAGCCCCTACGCCCTCACCGGCGCCGTGTTCGCCCGGGACCGCAAGGCCATCGTGAAGGTCTTCAACCGCCTCCGCAACGCCGCGGGCAACTTCTACATCAACGACAAGCCCACGGGCGCCGTGGTGAGCCAGCAGCCCTTCGGCGGCGGCCGCGCCTCGGGCACCAACGACAAGGCGGGCTCCTACCTCAACCTCATCCGCTGGACCACCATGCGCGCGGTGAAGGAGACCTTCGTGCCGCCGGCGCACTTCGCGTACCCCTTCATGGCGGAAGAATAAGAGCGGCTCCCGGCAATCGGCTCTCAGCTGTCGACACAGAAGAGGCCCGGCGGATGCCGGGCCCTTCTTTCTTCACGGACTCTCTGGCTCGTGGACGCGTCGACTCGGTCCCGTCACAGCTCGCGCAGGGCGGTGGCGACGGGGAGGCGGGCGGCGCGGATGCTGGGGAGGAGTCCGCCCCAGAAGCCCATGAAGAGGGCGAAGAGGAGGCCCTTGATGAGCAGGTCCGGCGTGACGCGGAAGGCGAAGGCGAGCTGGGAGAAGGTCTGCCAGTTGACGGTGCTCGTGGTGAGGCCGTTCATGGGCAGGACGAGGATGCAGCCGAGGAGGCCGCCGACGATCGCGAGGAAGAGCGACTCGACGATGAACGCCCAGACCACGCTCCCCGAGCTGAACCCCAGCGCCCGAAGGGTGGCGATCTCCCGAGAACGCGCCGAGACCGCGGAGTACATGGTATTGAACGCGCCGAAGACCGCGCCCACGCCCATGATGAAGGCCACGAGGAACCCCAGCACGCGGATCATGGTGGAGACCATGCGCGACTGCTTGGCGTAGTAGTCCACCTCGCGCTCCGTCGAGACCGTGAGGCGCGGGTCCTTTCCCAGGGCGTCCTTCAGCGTGGAGAGGACCGAGGGCGAGGTGAGGCGCACGGTGATGGAGGAGAAGAGGTCATCGGGGCGTTTGTAGGTCTGGTTCAGAACCACGGTGTCGGCCCAGACCTCTGAGTCGTAGGCGCTTCCCCCGCTGTCCATGATGCCCACGACGTTCCACGTGCGTCCCCCGAAGGTCGGGGTGTCGCCGAGGTCGAAGCCCGTGTACATGGAGGAGGCGTTCTTCCCCGCCACGAGTTCGGCCATCCCGGGCCGGAGGAAGCGCCCCTGGAGGATGTGGACCCCCTCGTGGACCTTGAGGGACTGGCCGGACACGCCCCGGACCTGCGCGAGGGCGTCGGAGTTGCTCGCCTTGTGGTGGAAGGCCGTGACCACCACGACCTCGCCGCTGGCCAGGGGCCGGCCGCGGGCATCGCGCGCCACGGCTGGGGAGTCGGTGATGACCTTGAGCTGTTCGAGCGTGAGCGCGCTCTCCATCTCGGTCGTGGCACCGCCGCGCATGATGATGGCGTTCATGGGCGAGCCCGACTCCACCAGGGTCCGCTGGAAGCCCCTCGCCATGGCGAGCATGGCGACGAAGACCGCCACCACCCCCGCGATGCCGAGCACCGCCACGAGGTTAGACGCCCACCGCGCCCGCACGCTCCGTACGTTGTAGATCAGGGGGATGCTCATAGGCGTAGGCCTTCGGGGGAGATGTGGGATGTGGGATGTGGGATGTGGGAAACGAAACCCCGAACCCCTGATCCGCGGGTTCCGTCGCCCTTTCCGAAATCCCAAATCCCACATCCGATATCCATCTTCATACCCTCCTCAGCGCATCGACGATGCGCAGGCGCATGGCGAGGAGGGCGGGGAGGATCCCCGCGGCCACGCCCACGGCGACGGCCAGGAGGAGCCCCAGGGCCATGTAGGCGGGCGAGAGGTAGAAGAAGGGCAGCATCCCTCCGGTGGGGTCCCCGTGGAGGGTGAAAAGCTTGGCCGCGAGGAGGCCCAGGAACCCGCCCTGCACGGAGTACGCGAGCGCCTCCGCGAGGACCAGCCAGAGCACCGCGGCGTCTGAGAAGCCGATGGTCTTCAGGACGGCGAGCTCGTTCGTGCGCTCCCGCACGGACATGGCGAGCGTGTTGCCCGTCACGAGGAGGAGCGTGAAGAAGACCACGCTTCCGATGACCATGATGAGGAGCTGGATGTTGCCCACCTGCTTCACGAAGCCCGCGGCGAAGGCGCGCTCCGTTTCAGCCTTCGTCTCCCACGACGAGTTGGCGAAGCGGTCATCGATCTCGCGCGCCACCATCGCGGCGTCGTCGGGGTTGTCCACGCGCACCACGTACCATCCCACGAGGCCCTTGCCCCACGTCCGCCGCTCCTCGAGGTAGTCGGATCGAAACCAGAACTGGGTCGTGTCGTCCTCCGTGCGCGTGCCGTCGTAGATGCCGCTGACGTTGAACTCCCACACCCCCCCGAAGATGGACGCCACGATGGGGACCCGGTCGCCCACCTTGAAGCCGAACTTCTGCGCCGTCTGGCGCCCCACGATGCATCCCTGCTTGTCGGCGAGGAAGGCCGCCCACTGCTCGGGGGGCACTCTGTACTCCGGGTAGATCTCTCGCCAGGACTCCTTCTCGAGAGCGAACTGCGGGAAGAAGTTCCGCTCGTCCTGGTAGTACCCGCCGAACCAGGACGCGAAGGTCACACCCCGAACCCCAGGGAGCTGGAGCATGCGGTCTTTGTAAGAGTAGGGAAGGGGCATGATGAGGGAGATCTTGTTCCGCACCACGAGCCGGTCCACGCCGGCCACGTCGACGCCCTGATTGAAGGCCGTCTGGATCGTGGCCAGGAGGCCGAAGAGGAAGAGCGCCACCGCGAAGGAGCCGATGGTCAGCGTCGTCCTGACCTTCTTGCGCAGCAGGTTGGACCACACCAGCCGGAAGTACTTCACGGCAAGGCCCTATCGCGCTGTTCGATGCGCAGTGCTTTCGAGAACCGGAGCTGGAGAGCTGGGGAGCTGGGGGACTGGTGAAAGATGAACGGGCGCACGGCTCAGGCCCTCCGCCCCTCGACGAGGACGCCCTTCTCGAGGTGGAGGACGACGCCGGCGCGCTCGGCGGCGCGGGGGTCGTGGGTGACCATGAGGACCGTCTTCCCGAACTCGCCGGAGAGGCGGCCCAGGAGGTCCAGGACCTCGTCGGCGCTCTTCCGGTCCAGGTCGCCCGTCGGCTCGTCGCAGAGGAGGAACGTCGGGTCCGCCACGATGGCGCGGGCGATGGAGACGCGCTGCTCTTGCCCGCCCGAGAGCTGGCGGGGGTAGTGGTCCATCCGCTCCGCAAGGCCCACGAGCCCCAGCGCCGTCTCCACGTGCTCGCGCCGCTGGGCCTTGCTGAGGCTCGTGAGGAGGAGGGGGAGCTCAACGTTCTGGAACGCCGTCAACACGGGCATGAGGTTGTACATCTGGAAGACGAACCCCACGTGCCGCGCCCGCCACGTGGCCAGCTTGGAGCCGCTCAGGTGCGTGATCTCGTCCCCAGCCACGGTCACGCTGCCCCGGGTGGGGAGGTCCAAGCCGCCGAGGAGGTTGAGGAGGGTCGTCTTGCCCGAGCCCGAGGGCCCCATGAAGGCCACGAACTCGCCCTCGGCCACGTCCAGGTTCAGGCCCTGGAGGACGTCCACCTCCTGGCCGCCGCGCTGGTAGGTCTTGTCGAGGTTGCGCACGCGGATGAGCGCGCTGTCGTCCCCGTTGCCGTCCACTCGCACCATCGGAGGAGCCCTCTGGGGAAGTTAGGAAGTTAGGAAGTTAGGAAGTTAGGAAGTTAGGAAGTTAGGAAGTTAGAAGGGTAGGAAGGCCAAAGGATGGCAATGCGGCCCTGCCTGCACCGTGTGTGAGGGACGTCTTCCCGTCCTCACTTCCTTGCTTCCTCACCTCCTCGCCTCCTCACCCCTTCTTCGCCACGGCCTTCTGCCCGTCCTTGAGTCCCTTGGGGCCTGCCACGACGACCTGCTCTCCCGGTTCCACGCCGTTGAGGATCTCCACCTCGGTGCCGTGGACCTCCCCTGCGAAGACGGTGCGCGCCTGCAGCTTGTCGTCCTTGAACACCAGAACGCGCTTGGCGCCGCCCTCCTCGCGGACCGCCTCACGGGGCACGAGGCACTTGGGAACGGTGGCGCCGGCGGGCCGCTCGCCCTGGAGGAACGCCACCTTGACACCCATGTCGGGGAGGATCTTGGGGTCGAGCTTGTCGAAGCTGATACGGACCTTCACCGTGGCCTTCTGTCGGTCCGCCGTGGGGATGATGGTCCGGACCGAGGCCGGGATCTTCCAGTCGGGGTAGGCGTCGAGGATGGCCTCCACCCTCTGGCCCGGAGAGACCTTGGCGATGTAAGACTCGTTGACGTCCACCTCGATCTCGAGGGAGGCCATGTCCACGACGGTGGAGATGCCCGTCCGCGTGAAGCCGCCGCCCGCCGAGATGGGAGAGACCATCTCGCCCGGCTGGGCGTCCTTGGAGACGGCGATCCCCGCGAAGGGCGCGCGGACGGTGCAGTTCTCGATGTCCCGCTGGGCCACCGCCATCCTCGCCTCGGCCGACTTGGCCTGGGCCTTGGCCACGGCGAGTTGGGCCTTGAGGGAGTCGCGGCTGGCCTGGGCGTTGTCCAGGGCCTGCTGGTCGATGAACCCGGCTTTCTGGAGCTCCTGGGTCCGCTTGAGGGTCGCCTCCGCGTCCTTGAGGTTGGCCTGGACGCCGGGGATAGCCGCCTTGGCCGAGTCTCGGTCGGCCCTGGCCGCGGCATAGGCGGCCTGGGCGTCCGAATCGTCCAGGCGCGCGAGGACCTGCCCCTCCTGGACGGCCATGCCCTCTTCGACGAGCATCTCCTTGACGCGCCCCGTGATTTTGGCGGCCACGGTGGCGCGCCGCCTGGGCGTGACGTACCCGCTGGCATTCAGGACCGTGAGGCCCTCGGTGCCGCTGATGGGACGGGCCGTGGCCACCTGCACCTCGGTCTTCTTGCCCATGAGGCCGAAGACCACGAGGAGGCCGAGGACAACGGCCGCCAGGCCCAGCCATCGCCAGCGCTTCCGTCCGCCTCCCCCGGCGTTCCGGTCCGAAGGGTCGATCCGAAGCGCCGAAAGGTCCGCCCGCTTGTTCGTTGGGTCGCTCATCCCCCCCTCCTCAGCTCGCCGTTCCGTGCCATGTTAGCAAAGAAAAACGGGTGCAGGCCCGATTTGTTTCCGGTGGAGAGGGCGCGAGGCGGACAAGGGCGACTTGCCCTGGCCTCAGGCCTCGGCCTCGCCTCTGAGCGAGGCGATCTGCGCGCGATCCCCCATGACCACGAGGGTGTCGCCGGCCCGCAGCTCGTGCTCGCGGGGCGGGTTGAACTCGAAGCGCCGGTCCGCGTGCCGGATGGCCATGAGCAGGGCCCCCGTCTTGGCGAAGAGGTCCGCCTCGCCCAGGCGCGTGCCCACGAGGCGCGACCGTTCCTGGATCCGGACCTCCTCCACGCGGAGGGTGCCGTCCTTCTCGCGCAGCATGGTGTCGAGGAAGCTCACGACGTTGGGCCGGACCATCTCCGACGCCATCCGCATGCCGCCGATGAGGTGGGGAAAGACGACGCTGTCGGCGCCCGCCCTCAGGAGCTTGTCTTTCGCGCTCTCCTCGTCGGCGCGGGCGACGATGCGGAGGTCGGGGTTGAGGGCCCGGGCAGAGAGGACGATGAAGAGGTTGTCCTTGTCGGCGCTGAGGGAGGCGAGGAGGCCTCCCGCGCGGCGGATGCCCGCCGACTCGAGAACCGCGTCGTTCGTGGCGTCGCCCCTCATCACGAGGGCCTGGGGGTGGCGCTCCCGCCACTCCTTCACCTTCCCCTCGTCCTGCTCGATCACCACCACCTCGTGGCCCGTCTTGACGAGCTCGGCGAGGATGCACACGCCCACGCGGCCGGCGCCGCAGAGGATGTGGTGGCCCGACATCCGGGAGATCTGCTTCTCCATCTTGGTCCTCCGGAGGAAGTCCCCCAGTTCGCCCTCGACGATGAAGGCCGTGAGGGTGGACACCCCGTAGACGATGACGCTGACGCCGCACATGATGAGGACCACCGTGAACCACCGTCCGGGCGAGGAGAGCGGGTGCACCTCGCCGTACCCCACGCCCGCCACGGTGATGATGGTCATGAAGGTGGCGTCCTCGAAGCCCCACCCCTCGACGGCCATGTAGCCCGCCACGCCGCCCGCGTACACCAGGCCCAGGAGCCCGAGCGTGAGCATGAGCTTCCTGAGCACGGGGTTCATCCGCGGGGTTCCGATCATGCCGCCATCTTAGCAGAGGCGCGGGGCACGGGCCACGGCGCCTTGCCGGGGTCCGTCGGCCCTGCTATCCTCTTACGTTGCAAGGAGGTCCGCATGTCCCCCGTGATCCGCCTGGCGCACAGCCCCGACAGCGACGACGCCTTCATGTTCTACGCCCTCGCGAAGGGATGCATCGACACGGAGGGCATCACCTTCGTCCACGAGATGGGCGACATCCAGAGCCTCAACGAGCGCGCCATGAACGGCGAGCTGGAGGTCACCGCCATCTCCTTCCACGCCTACGCCTACCTCGCGGACAAGTATCTCCTCCTCCCGCACGGAGCCTCTTTCGGCGACGGCTACGGGCCCATGGTCATCGCCCGGGAGCCCATGCCGCCGTCCGCGCTCAAGGGCATGAAGGTGGCGATTCCGGGCCGGATGACCACGGCCTTCCTCGCGCTCCAGCTCGTGGAGCCGGGCTTCGAGCCCGTCGTGATGGACTTCGACGCCATCCTCCCCGCGGTCAAGGCGGGCGAGGTCTCCGCCGGCCTCATCATCCACGAGGGCCAGCTCACCTACGCCCGCGAGGGCCTGCACCTCGTGGTGGACACGGGCGTCTGGTGGAAGGAGCGGACGGGCCTGCCCCTGCCGCTGGGCGGCAACGCCATCCGGAAGGACCTCGGCCCGGCGCTCCTGGCGCAGACGAGCCGCCTGCTCAGCGCGAGCATCGAGCACGGCCTGGCCCATCGCGAGGCGGCCCTGGACTACGCGCTCCAGTTCGGGCGGGGCCTCAGCCGCGAGGAGGCCGACACCTTCGTGGGCATGTACGTGAACGACTGGACGCGCTCCTATGGCGCCATGGGCCGCGAGGCCGTCCAGCGCCTCCTCGACGAGTCCTTCGCCGCCGGCCTCATCCCGAAGGCCGTCACGGCCGAGTTCGCGCCGTAGGGAGCGAACCCGGTCGCCGTCAGGCGACGGCTCCCACGACCATCCTAGATGCCCTTGTGGGAGCGATCGCCCGATCGCGCCGCCCTTTCCCATTGACACCTCCGCTCCGGCGCCCCGATAATTGAAGACGGGTGAGCCATGAAGACGAAGATCCTCCTGGTCGAGGACAACAACGCCATGCGGAACCTCGTGTCCACGGCGCTGGACCAGCACCTCGACGTGGACGTCTTCGAGGCCGAGAACGGCTTCGCCGCCCTCAAGCTCATCCCCGACAACGATTTTCAGCTCATCATCACGGACATCAACATGCCCGACATCAACGGGCTGGAGCTCATCTCCTTCCTCCGCCAGCACCCCGTCTACAAGGGCGTCCCCATCCTCATCATCACCACCGAGGCCGGGGAGGAGGACCGCAAGCGGGGCCTGGCCATCGGCGCCAACGGCTACCTCGTCAAGCCCTTCAGCGACGGCGATCTGGTGAACCTGGTGCAGCAACACCTGCCGTAACCCCTGAGGCCGCCGGGACGCCCATCGGGTGGCGCGGGCGGCGGTGACCCGGGAGACCCCATGGTGGACAAGGAGCGCGCGAGGCAGCTCAAGGATTTCGTGGTGGAGGCCGAGGAGATCCTCGAGTCCCTCGCCGAGGACCTGGAGCGCGCGCAGGAGAACTTCGAGACTTCGGGCAAGGTGCGCCCCGACCGCCTGAACAAGATCTTCCGCGAGATGCACTCTCTCAAGGGCGTGGCCTCCATGTTCAACCTGGAGCGCATCGCCACGCTCAGCCACGACCTCGAGAGCCTCCTCGACAAGGTCCGCCTGGGCAAGGCCAAGCTCGACGCCGAGCGCTTCGGGCTCCTCAACGACTGCCGGGTGGCCCTCAGGGCGCTGGTGAGCGAGGCGGGCCAGGGCGAAGAACGCACCGACATCGGGCCGCTCCTGGCGCGCATCGCCGGCGAGGCGCCCGCTCCCGCCGAGGCGCCGAAGGGCGCGGCCGCGCTCAAGCTCGACGAGGCCACGCGCAAGTCCCTCACCGAGTACGAGGAGCACCGCCTCCAGGACAACATCGAGGAGGAGAACCACATCTTCGCCGTCCAGGTGGGGTTCGACTTCTCGGACTTCGACCAGCGCCTGCGGGCGCTCACGGAGCAGCTCAGCGACTCGGGCGAGGTGATCTCCACCCTGCCCGTCATCGACGCCGCGGCCACGGGGGGCATCCACTTCCGCCTCCTCTTCGGCACGCGCAAGTCCCTCGAGGAGATCGCGGCCCTCGTCGCGGAGACGGGCGGCACGGTGGAGGACCTCCTCCCCCGGGCCGAGCCCTCGGCGGCCGCGCCCCAGGCGGAGGCTCCCGCGCCCGCGGACGAGGCCGAGTCCGCCGAGATGGAGGCGGAGGACGCCCGCGGCCTCAGCAACACCGTCAAGGTGGACATCGAGAAGCTCGACACGGTCATGGGCATCGTGGGCGAGCTGAACCTCGTCAAGGCGAGCCTGGAGAAGATCGCCGGGCGCATGGAGGCCGTGGACGGCGAGCGCGAGCTCGCGGTGGACCTCTTCAAGCACGTGCGCTCCATGGACAAGAAGCTGGGCGATCTCCAGCGCGCCATCATCGACATCCGCCTCGTGCCCATCGGCCAGATCTTCAACAAGCTCAACCGCACCGCGCGGCGGCTCGCCCGCCAGGCGGGCAAGAGCATCCGCGTGGAGCTCTACGGCGGCGAGACGGAGCTGGACAAGATGATGATGGACCAGCTCGTCCCGCCCCTCATCCACCTCATCCGGAACTCCATCGACCACGGCCTCGAGCCGCCGGAGGAGCGCCGGGCCCACGGCAAGCCCGACGAGGGCACGCTCGCCATCAGCGCCTACCAGAAGGGCAACTCGATCATCATCGAGGTCACGGACGACGGGCGCGGCCTCCAGCTCGAGAAGATCCGCCAGGCCGGTGTGCGCAAGGGCCTCGTGGACGCCGCCAAGGCGCTCTCCCCCGAGGAGGCCATGGACCTCATCTTCCTGCCCGGCTTCAGCTCGGCCGAGAAGGTGACGGAGGTCTCGGGACGGGGCGTGGGCCTGGACGCCGTGAAGGCCTCCATGGACGCCCTGAAGGGCTCCATCGCGGTGTGGTCCGAGCCGGCCAAGGGCACGACCTTCCAGGTGACGTTGCCCATCACCCTCGCCATCATCCAGTCGCTCATCGTGGGCTGCTGCGACCAGTCCTTCGCCGTGCCCATCTCCTCCGTCGTGGAGACCTTCCGCGCAACGGAGGAGGAGATCCAGCGCGTGGACCAGCGGGAGGTCTTCAACCTCCGCGGCGTCACCCTGCCCCTCCTGCGCCTCGAGGAGCGCTTCGGCCTCAAGCGCGACCAGCCCCGCGAGTACGGACGCCTCTTCGTGGTCGTGGCGCGGCGGGGCGAGAAGGTCGCGGGGATCGTGGTGGACGACCTCCTCGGCGAACAGGAGACCGTGGTCCATCCCATCGGCGACAAGTTCGGCAGGGTGCCCGGCGTGGCCGGGGCCACCGAGGTGGGCGAGAACCAGGTCATCCTCGTGATCGACACCGTGAGCCTCTTCGGCGCGCAGGAGGCCGTCAGGGTGTGAGGAATGCCGTGAGCCGTGAGCCGTCAGCCGTGAGCAGGCAACTGGTCGCAAGGCGTGCGATCTCTCGTCCGGCACCTCACGCGCCCGCTGCACCCGCCGGCTCAGAAACTTTGTCCATCCGCTCACCGCTCACTGCTCACCGCTCGCGAGGGTGAGACGATGTACAAGGCCTTTTACGGGCTGCGCGAGCGCCCCTTCGCCAAGACCCCCGACCCCCGGTTCCTCTACATGGCGCCCCAGTACGAGGAGGCCCTCGCGCGCCTCCAGTACGCCGTCGAGGAGCGCGAGATCGCCGTCCTCACGGGCGAGATCGGCTCGGGGAAGACGACCCTCTCCCGGGCGCTCATGGACCAGAACGAGCGGGACGACTTCGTCCTCATCGTGAACCCGCGCCTCTCGCCGACCCAGCTCCTGCGGGAGCTCGCGCTCAGGCTCGACCTGACCCCGGGGCACTACCGCGCGGACCTCGTGGACGCTCTCAGCGACCGCCTCCTCGAGCTCCACCAGGCGGGGCGCGGCGTGGTCCTCATCGTGGACGAGGCCCAGCTCATCCCGGGCAAGCCCACCTTCGACGAGCTGAGGCTCCTCTCCAACTTCCAGCTCGACGACACCAACCTCATCGCCATCCTCCTCATCGGCCAGCCCGAGCTCCGCACGCGCCTGGCGCACCCCGCCTACCGCGCGCTGAGGCAGCGCGTGGGCATGTGGTACCACCTCGACGCCCTGGGCCCCGAAGAGACCGCGGCGTACGTCAACTACCGCCTGGAGATCGCGGGCGCCGCCGACGGACCGGTCTTCACGAAGGCCGCGCTCCAGGCCGTCCACGAGCACACGGGCGGCGTGCCCCGCGTCATCAATAACCTCTGCACCAACGCGCTCCTGCAGGCCTTCGGCCGGGAGGAGCGCCCCGTCTCGGCGGCCACCGTGAACGAGGCGGCCCGCGAGATCGTCCCCTAGGCGGCGGCAGGCGCGATGGCAGAATCGAAACGCGGCGACGCCCAGGCCCTCGACGCCCTGCAGTCCAACCTCGGCCACTTCTACCGGGATCCCTCGCTCCTGCGTCAGGCCCTGACCCACCCCTCCGCCGCGGTGGAGGAGGGCCTGGGGCGCCTCGCCTCCTACGAGCGCCTCGAGTTCCTGGGCGACGCCGTCCTCCACCTGCAGCTCGCAGACCTGATTTTCGACCTCTTCCCCAACGCCGAGGAGGGCACGCTGAGCAAACTGCGGGCCTACTGGGCGAGCGAGGCGGTGCAGGCCGCCACGGCGCGCGAGCTCGGCGTGCCCGGCTGCGTCCGCCTGGGTGCGGGCGAGGCGCGGGACCGGGGCGCGGGGAAGGACCGCATCCTCGCGAGCGCGCTCGAGGCGTGCGTCGGCGCGCTCTACCTCGACGGCGGCATCAAGGCCTGCGCCCGGCTGACGAAGGCGCTCTGGAAGGACGAGATCCGCCGGCGCGGGCTCGACGTCCTCGCGGCGGACGCCAAGACCGCCCTCCAGGAGCGACGCCAGGCCGTGGGCGCGCCCCTCCCCGAATACCGCAGCGAGACCTCGGCGGCGGGCTTCACCTGCGCCGTCCTCCTCGACGGGCGGGAAGCCGGGCGAGGCGAGGGCGCCACGCGGAAGGCCGCGGAGCAGGCGGCGGCGAAGCAGGCGCTCGAGCGTCTCGGCGCCGCGCTTCCCAGGGGACGCCGGCGATGAGTCGGACCCTGCCCCGCAAGACGGAGAGGGACCTCCGCCTCGAGAAGCGTGTGCGGAGACTCCGTGCCGTCGTCGACGCGTCCCTCCTCGTCAATTCCGAGCTGGACCTGCCGCGCCTCGCGCAGCACGTGGTGGTGGTTGCGGTGCGGCTCATCGGGGCCGAGCGCGGGAGCCTGTTCCTCCTCGACCCGGGCGGGCGGACGCTGACGTCCCTCGTCGCGGAGGGCCTCGAAGCGGGCGCCATCACCGTCGGCGTGGGCGAGGGCGTCGTGGGCACCGTCGCCGCAACGGGGCGCGCGCTCCTCCTGGCAAACCCTTACGGAGACCCGCGCTTCGACCAGGCCGTGGACCGGGCCACCGGATTCAAGACCCGCTCCCTCCTGACCGTCCCCGTCCGGGACCGCGAGGGAACGCTCGTGGCGGTCCTCCAGCTCCTCAACAAGAAGCGCGGGGGTTTCGGCCGGGAGGATGTGACCTTCCTGGCCGAGCTCGGGACGACCTTCGCGCTCGCGCTGACCACCGCCAAGCTCCATCGCGAGATCGTGGCGAGGGAGCGTACCGCCGAGGAGATGAAGCTCGCCGCGCAGATCCAGCGCACCCTCCAGCCCGAGAACCTCTCCGCCGTGCCCGGGCTCGAAGTGTCGGCGCTCTTCCGCCCCTCCTTCGAGGTGGGCGGCGACTACTTCGACTGCATCCCCACCTCCCGCGGCACCTGGTGGCTGGTGCTCGCGGACGTGTCGGGCAAGGGGGTCTCCTCGGCCCTCATCGCCTCCAACGTCCAGGCGTACCTCTGGAGCCGGCGCAACGACGGCCAGCCCGTCGAGGGGGTGGTGGCCGAGGGCAACGAGCTCCTCCACATCCTCGCCAAGGGACGGAAGTACGCGACGCTCGTGGTGGCCGAGTGGTCTCCCGAGACGAGGGAACTGCGATGGGTCAACGCCGGGCATCCCCCCGCCATGCTTCGGCACGGCGGCCGCGTGGAGCGCCTCGGCGCCACGGGCCCGCCCATCGGGCTGCTGCCGGGGATGGCGTACGCGGCGGGTGCCTGCAAGCTCGCCTCAGGGGACCTCCTCCTCGCCTACACGGACGGCGTGAACGAGGCCGGGGAGGGCACGGCCCGGGGGGAGTTCGGCATCGACCGGGTGGAGCGCGTCGTGAAGGGCCTGAGACCCACCGCCGACGTGGCCTCCGCCCTCTTTGCCGCGGTGGACAAGCACTTGGCCGGCGAACCCGCGGGCGACGACATCACGCTCCTGTGCCTGAGGGCCCGTAGCTCCTCGGAGAAGAAGCCATGAAAGGCCTGCTCAAACCGCGTCTCGACTGGCTCCTCGTCTTCGTCCCCGTGGCGGTCCTCCTCGAGCATTTCGCTCACGAGTCCCAGGCGCTGACCTTCGTGGCGGCGAGCCTGGGGATCGTCCCTCTCGCGGGGTGGATGGGCCGCGCCACGGAGCACCTGGCCGAGCGCACGGGCGAGGGCGTGGGGGGCCTCCTCAACGCCACCTTCGGGAACGCGGCCGAGCTCATCATCGCGCTCGCAGCCCTCCAGCGCGGGCTCCACGACGTGGTGAAGGCCTCCCTCACGGGGTCCATCATCGGCAACATCCTCCTCGTCCTGGGCGGCGCCATGGTGGCCGGCGGCGTGAGGCACAAGGTCCAGAGGTTCAGCGCCCCCGGGGCCAGGAGCCAGGCCTCCATGCTCACCCTCGCCGCCATCGCCCTGGTGGTGCCGGCGGCCTACCACCACCTCGGAGGGAGAGAGGCGCTCCTCCACGAGACGGGGTTGAGCCTGGAGATTTCCGTCGTCCTCCTCGTCACCTACGCCCTGAGCCTCCTCTTCTCCCTCAGGACCCACCGCCACTTCTTCACGGGCCCCGCCGCCGAACTCGGCGAGCTCGAGGAGCGGGAGGCGCACGCCGCGCCGTGGAGCCTCGGGAAGTCCCTCCTGGTGCTCGCCGGGGCCACGGGCCTCGTGGCGTGGGTGAGCGAGATCCTCGTGGGCGCCGTGGAGCCCGCGGCGAAGGCCTTCGGGATGACGGGAGTCTTCGTGGGCGTCATCGTGGTGGCCATCATCGGCAACGCCGCCGAGCACAGCACGGCGCTCCTCGCGGCCGTGCGGAACCGGATGGACCTGAGCATCGGCATCGCCGTGGGGAGCAGCATTCAGATCGCGCTCTTCGTGGCGCCCGTGCTCGTCCTCGCCAGCCTCGTGCTCGGCCCCAAGCCCATGGACCTCGTCTTCACGCTCCCCGAGATCCTGGCCGTCGTGGTCTCCGTGGCCATCGCGGGGCAGGTCACGAGCGACGGCGAATCCCATTGGCTCGAGGGCGTCCAGCTCCTCTCCGTCTACGCCATCCTCGCCATGGTCTTCTACTTCCTCCCCGCCGGGTGAGCCCGTGCGCCTCCAGGACCTCAGGACGCCCTGCGCCGTGGTGGACCTCGCGGTCCTGACGCGGAACTGCGACGCCATGCGGACACGGGCCGGGAGGCTCGGTGTGAGGTTGCGGCCCCACGTGAAGACGCACAAGTGTGTGGAGATAGGGCGCCTGCAGCACGGCGGCTCTCCCGGCCCCGTCACCGTCTCCACGTTGGCCGAGGCGAGGGCCTTCGCGGGGGCGGGGTTCGGAGATCTCACCTACGCCGTTCCGGTGCCCTTCGACGTCCTGCCGGAAGCCTCCGAGCTCGTGGCCGGGGGGACGAGGCTCAACCTCCTCATCGACTCCTTCGAGGCGCTTGGCGCAGTCGAAGCCTCGGGGGCGGCGCACGACGTGCGCTTCCCGCTCTATCTCAAAGTGGACTGCGGCTACCACCGCGCCGGCGTGGACCCGGAGGGGGAGGAGGGCGTGGCCCTCGCTCGCGCCGCCGCGTCGTCGCCTCATGTGGAGTTCCTCGGGATTCTCACGCACTCGGGCCAGGCCTACGCGTGCCGGAACCGGGCGGAGGCCGCCGCAGTGGCCGAGCACGAGCGCGTCGTCATGGCCACCTGCGCCGGAAGGTTGACCGAGGCCGGCGTCGCCGTTGCGGAGGTGAGCGTGGGCTCCACGCCCGCGTGCACGGCGGCGGGGCACTACGACGGTGTGACCGAGATCCGCCCGGGCAACTACGCCTTCTTCGACGCCTTCCAGGCCGCCATCGGGAGCTGCGGGATCGGAGACGCCCTCGCCTTCACGGTGATGGCCACGGTGATCGGCAGCTATCCCGGCCGGGGTCAGGTCGTGCTCAACGCGGGCGCGCTCGCCCTGTCGAAGGACCCCGGGCCGGTGCACGTGGAGCCGCGGTGCGGGTTCGGCGTGGTCTGCGACCTCGCGGGATCGCCTCTCGCGGGCGTCCGCCTCGAGGCGCTCTCCCAGGAGCACGGCGAGGCGACCTTGACCGATCTCGCCTTCTTCGATCGGCTGGCCGTGGGCACGAAGGTGCGCGTCGTCCCGAACCACTCGTGCCTCTCGGCGGCGTGTTTCGACCGCTACCACGTGCTGCGCGGCGGCGAGGTGGTGGACGAATGGCGCCCCGCGAGGGGCTGGTGAGAAACGCGGCCCGTCAGGCGCTCAGGTAGCCCTTCGCGACGAGGAGCTCGGCGTTCATGATCGCGGCGCCCGCGGCGCCGCGAACCGTGTTGTGCCCGAGGAGTTCGAATTTCAGGCCCAGGACCGGGCAAGGCCGAATCCTCCCCACCACGACGGTCATGCCGCTCCCCTCGTCGCGGTCGAGGACGGGCTGGGGACGATCCCTCTCGGTCCGGACGCGGATGGGGCGTTCGGGCGCGCTGGGCAGGTCCAGGCCAGCGACTTCGCCGCGGAAGGCCTCGAAGGCTGAGACGGCGTCCTCCGGGGTGACGCCCTCGCGCACGAACTCGACGGAGACCGCCTCCATGTGTCCGTCGCGCACGCCCACCCGGTGGCATTGGGCGCTGAAGGCGACGGGCGCCATGCAGACCTCATCGCCCTCGAGCGCGCCCAGGAGCTTGCACGGCTCGGCCTCGAGCTTCTCCTCCTCGCCGCCGATGAAGGGGATGACGTTGTCGAGGGCCTCGAGGGAGGGCACGCCCGGGTAGCCCGCGCCCGAGAGCGCCTGCAGCGTCGTGACACTCACGCGCTTCAGGCCGAAGGCGTCGTGGAGGGGCTTGAGCGCGAGAGCGAGCTGGGTCGAGGAGCAGTTGGGGTTGGTGACGACGCAACCCCTCGGCCAGCCGCGCTCCCGCCGCTGGCGCTCTACGAGGGCCACGTGGCCGGCGTTCACCTCGGGGATGAGGAGGGGCACGTCGGGAGCCATCCGGTGGGCGGCGGCGTTGCTCGAGACTGCGTAGCCCGCCTGGGCGAAGGCGAGCTCCACCGGTCCGGCCACGTCGGAGGGCAGCCCGGAGAAGACCACCTCGCAGTCGAGCCCTGGCTCGCAGCTCTCCACGCGGAGCGACGCGGTGCCCGCGGGCATGTCGGCGCCCAGGAGCCAGCGGCACGCCTCGGCGTAGGTCTTGCCCTCGGAGCGGCCCGAGGCCGAGAGGGCGGTGAGGTCGAACCAGGGGTGCCCCTGGAGGGTTCGGACGATCTGCTGTCCCACGGTGCCCGTGGCGCCCAGGACGCCTGCGCGGATCTTCTTCATGGTGCTCCCCTCGTCAGAAGCGGGGGCGCCGTAACCGACGCCCCCACCGCATCGTACACTATACCTGTGGAGGCCTCCATGAGAATCTCCCCGAACGCCGTCGCCGTGGCGTGCACGTTCCTGGCTCTCGGCGCCTGGGCGCAAGTTCCTGCTCCTGAGCTGCCCCGCGGCCAGGTGGTGGCCCGCGTGGTGTGTGCGGGGGACGTTTCCCACGCCTACGCGCTCTACCTGCCCTCTACCTACACGCCCGAACGCAAGTGGCCCGTGATCGTCTGCTTCGACCCCGGAGGCGCCGGGGAGCGCCCCGTGCACCTCTTGGAGAAGGCCGCGGAGGCCTATGGCTACATCTTGATGGGCTCGTGGGAGTCGAGGAACGGTCCCCTCCAGCCCATCGTGGACGCGCAGAACGCCCTCTGGAAGGAGGCGAAGGCGAGGTACGCCGTGGACGAGACGCGGTGCTACGCCGCGGGATTCTCGGGTGGCGCCCGCGCCTCGATCCGGATGGCCCTCGACCACCCCAAGGCCTTCGCGGGCGTCCTCTGCTGCGGAGCCTTCGTGCCCGGCGACCGGAGCCTCCCGAGGTCCCTGCCCTTCGCGGTCTACGCGACGGTCGGGACGGAGGACTTCAACCTCTTCGAGCTCTGCCAGGGCGACCGGGACATGGCGAGGGGCGGCACGACGCACTGGGTCGAGGTCTTCCCGGGGCCTCACCGGTGGGCTCCCCCCGAGCTCCTGCGCGAAGGGGTCGAGTTCTTCCAGGTCTGCGCCATGAGGAAGGGCCAAGTGGCGGGCGACCCGGCCTGGCAGGAGGGGCTCGTGAAGGCGCGCCTCGCCTCGGCCGATTCGCTGAAGTCCTCGGGGGCGCTCCTCTCGGCCCTGTGGAAGTACCGCCAGACGGGAGCCTTCTTCGCGGGCATCCCCGGCGCGGAGCGGGGGACCGAGGCGGCCACGGCCCTCGCGCAGGACCCGCGGGTCAAGGCCATGCTCGAGACGGAGGCGAAGCTCGAGGCGGCGCTCGACCGCCTGAGGCACTGCGAGAACCTCGAGGACTACCAGAAGGAGTTCGCGGCCCTCGAGAAGATGGGCCAGGCGGAGGGCTACGACGGCGCGCGGGCGCGCTACGCGCTCACGGTCTCGGCGCAGGACCTCACGGCCAGCGGGGTCATGTCCCTCCAGCGGGGAAACTACAAGAGCGCCGCGGCGCTCCTGGAGCTGGCCTCCAAGGCGGACCCGCATGACCCGCTGCCGCCCTACGACGCGGCGTGCGCCTACTCGCGCCTCAACCAGCGGAAGGAGGCGCTCGCCCTGCTGGGGAAGGCCGTGGACCTCGGATTCAAGGACGCCAAGCTGATGAAGAACGATCCGGACCTCGCGAACATCCGGAAGGATCCCGGGTTTGAGGCCCTGCTGGCGCGGTTGGAGCAGCCTGCGGGGAAGTAGGGCGAGCATCCTACTCGGGGCGGCCTCGTCCTTCGGACTTCGGCGGACTGGCTTGGGCAGGTCGGCTCCCGAAGGCGCGCCTTCTGTGCCACCCTGCCCTCGCCAGTCGCTGGCCTCCCGGCCCGCCGCCCTCGCCTATGCTGATGACCCCACCCCCCCTATGGTGCGCCGACGGCGTCGGACCTCTTGCTTTGTCAGGTTTCGCGGTCGGGGGCGCCCCAAGTACGCCAGTACGTGTCGGCCCCCGCCCGCTCACCTTTCGCGCAATAGGCCCAACGGCGTCGGGACGCCGCCTTCTTCGCTTCGCTGCGCAGGCGAGTCCATGTGCGAGCCCAGTGTGAACAGGCCCTAAAGAAGGGGTTCGCTGACAGCCGACAGCAGATAGCTGACGGCTCTCTTATTCGAATTCGAGGAGGAGCTGGCCCTTGGAGACGGTGTCGCCGGGGGACACGTGGACGGCCTTGACGACGGCCTCCTCGGGGGCGGCCACGTCGTTCTGCATCTTCATGGCCTCAAGGACGAGGAGGCCCTGGCCCTTGCGGACGCGGTCGCCGGAGGCCACGTGGACGGCCCGGATGACGCCAGGGATGAAGGCCGCCACGCGCCTGAGGTCCTTGGGCGCGTAAGGCTGGCGCCTGGCGAACTTGCGCGTCACCCGCGTCTCGTACGCCGTGTCGTCGATGATCAGCGTCCTGCGTTCGCCCATGGCCCTCACCGCGCAGATTCCCTTTCCTTCTCCAGCTCCCCAGCTCTCCAGCTCTCCAGCTCTCCAGCTCCATTCCTCAGAACGGCGGTATCCCGTGCTTCCGCGGGGGCCGCGTCTCGGTCTTCTGCTGGGAGATCTCGATGGCGTGCACGAGGAAGTCGCGCGTCTCGTTGGGGCTGATGACCGCGTCCACGTGGCCGTTGGCCGCCGCGATGTAGGGCGACGCGAACTTCTCCGTGTACTCGGCCACCTTCTGCTTTCGGAACGCGTCGGGGTCCTTCGCCGCGGCGATCTCGGCCTTGAAGATGATGTTGGCCGCGCCCTCGGGGCCCATGACCGCGATCTCCGCCGTGGGCCAGGCGAAGACGAAGTCCGCGCCGAGGTGGCGGCTGCACATGGCGATGTACCCGCCGCCGTAGGCCTTTCGCAGGATGACCGTGATCTTGGGCACGGTGGCCTCGCTGTACGCGTAGAGGATCTTGGCGCCGTGGCGGATGACCCCCGCGTGCTCCTGGTCCACGCCGGGCAGGTAGCCGGGCAGGTCCACGAAGGTCACGAGGGGGATGTTGAAGGCGTCGCAGAACCGGATGAACCGCGCGGCCTTGTCGCTGCTGTCCACGTCCAGGACGCCCGCCAGGACCTTGGGCTGGTTGGCCACCACGCCGATGGACTGCCCCTCGAGCCGCGCGAAACCCACGACGATGTTGGAGGCCCAGAGCGCCTGGATCTCGAAGAAGTCCGAGTCGTCGCACACGGCGCGGATCACGTCCCGCACGTCGTAGGGCTTGGTGGGCTCGGCGGGGATGATGGTCATGACGTCCGCGCCCGCCTTGGGGAAGCGGGCCGGGAACGGGTCCGCGGTCTTCTTGTTGTTCCAGGGGATGAAGGTCACGAGCTTCTTGACCTGCTCGAAGCACTCGAGCTCGCTCTCGGAGTAGAAGTGGGCGTTTCCCGAGATCTCCGCCTGGACGCGCGCGCCGCCGAGCTCCTCCATGGTCACCTCCTCGCCGAGGACGGTCTTGATGACCTCGGGGCCGGTGATGAACATCTTGGAGATGCGGTCCACGACGAAGACGAAATCCGTGAGCGCCGGCGAGTACACCGCACCGCCCGCGCAGGGGCCGAGGATGATGGAGATCTGCGGGATGACGCCCGAGGCGAGGGTGTTGCGGTAGAAGATCTCGCCGTACCCCGCGAGGGAGTTCACGCCCTCCTGGATCCGCGCGCCGCCCGAGTCGTTGATGCCGATCAGGGGGATCCCCAGCTTCACGGCGTGGTCCATGATCTTCGTGATCTTGCGGGCGTGGGCGAGGCCGAGGGAGCCGCCCGCCACCGTGAAGTCCTGGGCGTAGATGCACACCGGGTGTCCGAGGATTTTCCCCGTGCCCGTCACCACGCCGTCCCCCGGCAGGGACTTCTTGTCCATGCCGAAGTCCTGGCACTTGTGCTCCACGAAGAGGTCGTACTCGTGGAAGGTGCCGGGGTCGAGGATGGCCGTGATGCGCTCACGGGCTGGCAGCTTGCCCTGCGCGACCTGCTTCTCGATGGCCTTGGGGCCGCCCCCGGCCGTCGCCTGGTCGCGCTTCAGGAAATGCTCGAAGATCCGCTTTAACAGGGACATCCCATTCCCCCCCGGGAAAGTCGTCGTGTCGCGGTGGTGGTCGTCGGGCGCCTAGGGCACGAGCTCCAGGAGGCGCTTGGCCTGGGCCTCGGGTGAGCCGACGGCCGTGTTGAGGAGGACGCAGCGCGTCCCCGAGAAGAGCCGCTCGTACTGGGTCCTGACCGCGTCCGCCGCGGGCCCCGCGAAGAAGCCGCGGTGCGGGTCCAGGAAGGGTACGGGGCGGGTCCCCGAGAGACCGGGCATGTGACCCACGGCGAGCTGGCGCGCGGCGTCGCCCGCGGAGAGCTCCTGCACGGAGGGCAGGACGGGGTCTTTCGCGAGGAGGACGCAGAGGCGCGGGGCCGTCCGCCGCACGTGGCGCTTCGCGCCGCCGAGCCAGTAGGGGTCGAGCATGACGCGGCCGTGGTCGGAGGCGAGGAGGCACGCGGGCGCGCCCGTGTCGAGCGGGCAGTGGTCGCCCTGCGGGCACCACTCGAGGTGGCACTGGTCGCGCGAGGTCACGATGTTCTCGAGCTTGCAGCGGTCCAGGAGCTTCTCCACCTCGGGGAAGTGCTTGCCCCACTTGGCCTTGAGGTAGAGCTTGCGCTCGGGCAGGTCGGCCACGGGCTGGGCCGAGCCGAGGCGGAGCAGGACCGTGTCGGAAGCCACCAGGCGCACGCCCTCGCGGGAGAGTGCGGCGCCGAGGACGGGCGTCCTGCCGGCTCCGGGCTGGCCCCACACGAGGACGCCCTTGCCGTTCACGTCGAGCGCAGCGCAGTGGGCCATGAGGGCGCCCGAGGCGCGGGACGCCTGGGCCGCGGCGATGATGAGGGCGAGGGAGCGCACCTGGCCGTAGTAGGCCGTGTTGAAGGCGAAGGCCGTGGCGGTCTCCGCGTGGTAGTAGGCGGACGGCTCGCGGCCCGGCGCGTCCTTCACCGCGTAGATGACGCCGTGGGGCTCGAGGTCGCTCTCGAGCGGCGCGGGGTAGAAGTTCTCCTGGAAGAAGTCCGCGAGGTGCGGCGAGTTCGTGCGCAGCTGCACCACCGCGCCGCCCACCGCCGCGTTCCACTCGAAGTAGGCGTCGGGCGGCAGGTGAGTCTCGGCCTCCGCCAGGAGCTCGTTGCGGCCGTCGAGGCCCGGCGCCGACCGCGTCTCCACGTAGCTCGAGATCTTGGTGACCACGTTGTTGAGGGCCTTGGGCCTCACGCTGCGCGGCTCCTCGAGCTTCATGAGGGCCCGCTCGATGCGGCGCATGCCCTCCTCGAGGCGCTCCATGGAGGTGGCGAAGCTCAGGCGCAGGTGCTCGGGGGCCTCGAAGGCCTCGCCCGGCACCGCGGCCACGTGGGCCTCCTTGAGGAGGTAGTACGCGAGGCCGTAGGTATTCCGGATGGGCGCGCCCTGGAACTCCTTGCTCAGGTGCGGGCGCACGTTGGGCATGGCGTAGAAGGCGCCCTGGGGCGAGACGCACGAGACGCCGTGCATGGCGTTGAGCTTGTAGACCACGAAGTTACGCCGCCGCTCGAACTCGGCGCGCATGCGCTCCACGTCGAGGGCGCAGGACTTGAGCGCCTCCACCGCGGCCTTCTGGACGAAGGAGGTGGCGTTGCTCGTGGAGTGGGACTGGATCTTGGAGCACGCGGCGATGAGCTCGCGGGAGCCCGCGGCGTAGCCCAGGCGCCACCCCGTCATGGAGTACGCCTTGGAGAAGCCGTTCACGACCACGGTGAGCTTCCTGATCTTGTCGCCCAGGGAGGCGATGGAGGTGAAGCGCGACCCGTCGTAGAGGAGCTTTTCGTAGATCTCGTCGGAGATGACCGTGATCTGCTCTCGCACGCACACGTCCGCGAGGGCCTGGAGCTCCTCCTTCGAATACATGGCCCCCGTGGGGTTGCAGGGGTAGTTCAGGATGAGCGCCTTGGTATTGGGCGTGATGGCCTGGGCGAGGTCCTTGGCCTGGAGCCGAAAGTTGTTGGCCTCCTGGGTCTCCACGAGGATCGGGTTGGCGCCCGCCATGCGCACCTGGTCCGGGTAGGAAACCCAGCAGGGCGACGGGATGAGCACGTCGTCGCCGGGGCCGAAGAGGCTCAGGGCGATGTTGAGGAGCGAGTGCTTGGCGCCCGTGGAGACGATGATCTCGTTGAGGTCGTACTTGAGGCCGTTGTCCTTAAGGAGCTTCTCGGCGATGGCGGCCTTGAGCTCGGGGATGCCGTCGTTGGCCACGTACTTCGTGAAGTTGGCGTCGATGGCCGCCTTCGCCGCGCGCTTGATGGGCTCGGGCGTGGGGAAGTCGGGCTCCCCCGCGGAGAAGTCCACGACGTCGATGCCCTCGGCGCGCATCTGCCCCGCCCGCGCCGAGATCCTCAGCGTCGGCGACAGCGCGATCAGGTTCACTCGGTCAGATAGCATCTAAAACCCCAAAAGAACTCACCACGGAGGGCACGGAGAGCACGGAGGAAGAAAAGGATCAAGGCTTGTCAGAAGGGCCTAAATCCTTTCTCCGTGTGCTCCGTGTTCTCCGTGGTGAATCATTAATCTTCCCCCGGCTTGAGCTTGTGGATGAGGTCCTGGAGCTTGAGGCCGGTGAGGCTCTCGACGACGGGGGGCAGCTGGGCGAGGACGCCCGCCACCTGGCCCGTGATCTTGGGCGCCCCGTTGGCGTCGCCCACCATGACGATCTTGTCCACCTTGCTCAGCGGCTCGGAGACGGCGCGCGCCAGCTCGGGGAGGATCTTGATGACCTGCTCGCCGAGGGCCGCGTCGGTGTACTCCTTGTAGGCCTCGGCCTTCTGCTTCATGGCCTCCGCCTCGGCGGCGCCCTGGGCCTCGATGGCCTCGGCATTGGCGGCGCCCTCGAGCTTCACGCCCGCGGCGCGGCCCTTGGCCTCGAGCTCCTTCCTGTAGGCCTCGGCTTCGGCCTCGAGCTTGTGCTGGTAGAGCATGGCCTCGGCGGGGCGCTTGACGGTGGCCTCCAGCTCGCGCTCGCGGCGGGCGACCTCCTTCTCCTCCACCTGTGCGGCCATCTCCTTCTCGGCCAGGCGCACCTGGTACTCCTGGGAGCGGAGCTCGAGGGCGAGCTTGGCCTTCTCGAGGTCGTAGGCCGTGTCGGCCTGGGCGCGCTGGACGTTCACCGCCGCCTGGTAGTCGGCGCGGCGCACCTCGAAGTCGCGCGTGGCCTCCGCGAGCTCGGCCTCGGCCTTGAGGCGGGCCACGTCGCCCTCCTTGCGGGCCATGGCGGTGTTGATGGCGGCGTCGCGCTCGGTCTCGGCCTGGGCGATGGCGGCGTCCCGCTTCACCTCCGCCAGGCGCCGGGCGCCGAGGGCCTGGATGTAGCCGCCGGCGTCGGAGATGTCCTTGAGCGAGAACGAGATGAGCTCGAGACCCAGGAGGTCGAAGTCCTTGGCCGCGGCCTCGCGCACCTTGTGGGCGAACTCCTCGCGCTCGGCGTAGATCTCCTCCACGGCCAGCGTGCCGAGGATGCCGCGCATGTGGCCCTCGAGGACCTCCTGTGCCACATAGGTGATGCCGCTGGAGCCCTTGCTCAGGAAGTTCTCCACCGCCCGGTGGAGGGCGGCGCCCTCGCTGGACGCCTTGACCTGGCCCTGGGCCTCGGCGGAGATGAGCACGCCCTGGGCGGTGAGGACGTCGGGGCAGCGCAGGCCGATGGAGAAGACCTCCAGCGGGAAGACCTCGGCGGACTCGAGCATAGGCCACACGAAGGTGCCCCCGCCCACCTGGAGGCGGTACCCGACCTGGCGCTTCTGGCCTCCGGCCTCGGTTACGGTGGAGGAGCGCCCCGAGATGACGAGCACCTGGTTGGGCCCCACTTTCTGGTAGTTTCGCGCCCAGAGGATCACGAGGATCACCAGGACGACGACGACGGACGCGGCTATGACATAAGGCAGAAACACCATCGGTACCCTCCGCTTTTGGTATCCCCCCTGCGGGTGAGACTCTAAAGGTATGCCAATTCACCCGGCCCAACAAGGAAGGAGCGGAGGGGGGCCGCTCTCCGATTGGTTAACTCACCCAATCGGGAGCGCCCCCGGGTCTCCCGCGTTGCGCGTTATGCCCCCATGCGCCTATGCTAAAGCCTTGGAGAGGGGATCATGGCGACAAAAGGCCCTTACGACCCAGACACTTACAGGCGATTTGCGGAGAACCTCAAGGACGTGCTCAAGGGCTCCAACATCGAGCACCCGACCCTGTGGAACCTCCGCCGCAAGGCGTTGAAGAGCGGGCGGAAGACGGCCAACGGGTCGGTCCTGTGGACCTCGGCCATCTCCTCGCGGCAGGCGGCCAAGACCGTCTACCTGGGCGACGAGTCGGTCCATCTCCCCAGGCCCACGCCCGGCCAGCTCGCCATCGTCGAGAAAGCCCCCGACCAGCTCCACAAGGTCCTCCAGCTCCTCAAGACCCAGCCCTTCGTCCACGTCCGGCGGCAGATGGGCGACAACAAGGAGTTCAACCCCATCTGCAACCTCTACGTGAGCGTCTCGGACCCCAAGAACTACCGCCTCGCCTACGAGTGGGCCATGACCATGGGCCCCGTGAAGCGCGGCAGGCCCGGCCCCGAGTTCGTCATGGTGGACATCCCCGAGGAGCACCAGCTGAGGATGCAGATCCTCACCCTGCCCCAGCTCGACGTCAACATCGCCATGGGGAGCGACTACACGGGCGAGTGCAAGAAGGGCTTCCTGCGGCAGGCCATGTACCGCGCGGATATGCGCGGCATGCTCGGCCTGCACGCGGGGACCAAGGTGGTGCGGGCCCGCGACCGCGCCTCGGGCAAGCTCAAGACCTACGGCGTCTTCATGTTCGGCCTCACGGCCACGGGCAAGTCCACGTGGTCCTGCCACCAGCTCGGGCTCGACCCCGACCAGGGCGAGGGCACGTGGGTCTCCCAGGACGACATCGTCATCCTCAAGCGCGACGGCTCCGCCCTCGGCACCGAGGAAGGCTTCTACGTCAAGACCGACGTGGACCCGGGCCTGCAGGAGGCCATGTACCACGCGCTCGCCCACAAGTCGGCGCTCCTCGAGAACGTCATGGCGGACGGCGCCGGGAAGATCAACTTCCTCGACGAGCGCCTGGGCGAGAACGGCCGCGGCGTCCTGGACCGCCGCCAGCTCAAGGTCAAGCGGGGCGGGAAGCTCGTCTCCATCTGCGCGGACTCCATCGACCTGCCCGACCTGGACCACCTCGACGGCCTGGTCTTCGCCTTCATCACGCGGCGGGGCACCATCATGCCCTTCGCCCAGCGCCTCACGCCCGAGCAGGGCGTCCTGGCGTACCTCTGGGGCGAGTCCACGCACTCCTTCGCCACGGTCCCCGAGAAAGCCGGCGAGTCGGTGCGCATCGTGGGGATGGACGACTTCATCGTCGGGCCCCAGGGCCGCAAGGTGAACGCCTTCTACGACATCGTCATGGGCCTGGTGCAGAAGCACCCGGGGAAGGTGCACTTCTTCCAGTACAACACGGGCGGCATGGGCGAGATCATCGAGGTGGATAAGGCGACGGGGAAGAAGCGGCTCATCCGCAAGGTCCAGCGCGTGCCCCTCGACCTCATGGCGGCGCTCCAGCGGGGAGACCTGCGGGGGACCAACGAGTACCAGAAGGGCCGGCTGGGGACCGAGTACGTGGTGAAGTGCGAAGGTGCCGACATCACCCAGTACGACCCGAAGAACTTCTACTCGGACCAGCAGATCGCCGCCTACGTGCAGGACCTCGTGGAGGGCCGGCGGGCGTTCACCGAGCAGATCGCCCAGGAGGGCCTGCGCAAGGAGATCCGCGAGCTGGCCCACCGCGAGCTCGACGCCATCGAGGGGCGCAAGAAGGTGGAGCAGTGGGCCCCGCCCGAGGTCCACGAGGAGCGCGAGCGGCCCGCCGAGGACCGCCTACCCCTCAGCCCCTACATCACGCCCTGGCAACAGCGCCGAGGGCGGTAGCCGCTTCCCGCGAAGCGCGGGGAGCTCGAGAAAACGAGGGCGGGCCCGCGGGCCCGCCCTTTCTGCGCGATCACTCCTCTCGCCTGCCGGGTCTTGCCCGGGCGTGACAGCCCTCAAGGCGTGATTTCCGTCTCCCAGTCCCAGCCCTCGACGTAGAGCTCGGCCATGTAAGGCTTCGGTGCCCCCGGCGGGGCGTCCTGTGCGGTGAGCCTGAAGACGCCCGCCGCGCTGAGCGTCACCGTGAACAGCGGGAGGCCATCGGGGTCGAGGTACTCGAGGGTGCACGTGCGCTCGCCCGCCTCCTGAGGCGCCCCGCTGCAGTAGAGTCCCGATTGCCAGTCCGTGAAGAAGGAGAGGTCGCTTGGGTCGACCAGCATCGAAACCAAGCGCGTCGAGATGCCTGGAGGGGAGGGTCGATTGATGAGGATCACGGGGCCGATCTTCGGCGGATCGGCGGCGAGCCTCAGCCCGTCGATCTTGAGCCGGAAGTTCGAGCAGAGCCAGGCCTTCTGCCTGGGCTTGGAAAGCTGGTTGGGCTTGCTGGGAAAGGTCCTCGACGTGGACTCGGGTTCGATGGTGACCGTAATGGTCCCCGGCGCACTCGATGCGGCGTCGAGCTTGGGCATCCCGACTTCCGTGATGAGGGCGTTCTGGAAGGAGATTCGGGCGAGCTCCTTGTAGTTGTAGTCGGCCATGATGATGGCGCCGCTCTTTCTGGCCCCACCGCCCCCGCCCCCGCTGACGCTGGCCTTGATCCAGTCGTACATGGGCTTTCCCATCGCTGCGTCGATCTGGAACGTGATATGGGGGTACTGGAGGTTGTCAATGGTCTTGGAGAGGCGCTTATTGCTCGCCACGTAGTTGAAGTCTTGGATGTTCACTTTGCAGGCCACGAGGGGTCCTGCCACTGTGCCGTCCAACTCGAGGAACATGG
>JBBIUU010000011.1:15292-50989 GCA_037440125.1 Acidobacteriota bacterium | reverse complement strand
GTTGCACCAAAGGCTTACTGTGCTTAGCTTTGCCCGGTCCGTTGCACGCGGCGTTGGGCAGGTCTGGAGGAGAGCATGACCGATCCGCAGGAGTTACTGGGCTGCAAATGGGGCTATGCGCGCCTCCAACGCGGTAACGTCCTCTGCGTCAGGTTCACTAGAGACAAGGTAATCCTAGTCGAGCCCAAGGGTGGGTTTATGTGGCTTGCAGCAAAAGAAGTGGAACCAGCATCATTACCAACCTACTGGTCGCTGGCATCAGCCTTAACGGGCATTCCCATAGAGCGCCTTCCCGATCTCGCCACTGAGCTATCAAATCCACGAAGCCAAGGAGAATTAGAAGCATTGATAGGGCGCGACAAATCTGATGCCCTCATCAGTTGCAGGCTCGTAGGTTGCATTGGGAAACAAAAGGGCCGAAATGCATGCGCATGGCAAAAGCAAAGCCTGCAAGAACTGCTAGCCCATGTTCTGGACCTGGGCGCTCGTGCTACTCGAATGACCAATAATCCGAGAACATGGTAAGAAAGACCTGCCCAACCAGCAGTGGCACCGGACCGGTCCACGGGGTTGCTTCACCTAATGCCCTTTGTAGGGTGTCCTATGCACCGATTGCTCTATACGATTAGCTTTGCCCGGCCCGGTGCACGCGGCGTTGGGCCGTCAGCGAAAAGGCTAACAGCTTCTCGGTTGCCCTGTTCGGCTTCTCGATAATGGCCGCGTCTCACTCTTAGCTACGAACAAAAGGGAGGCAAGAAATGAAAAGCCTGCAGTTGGATCCCAAGAGCCTCGCTATCGGTTTGTTGCTTGGTGCCTGCTTCTTCCTCTTGATGGCAGCCCAAGATCAAAGAGCAGGTGATACCTCGGCCGCATTCTCCATCGCGACGAGCAATGAAAATACCTATGTTATTGATTCGCGAACTGGCGAAACATGGCGCCTATCGGCGCAATTTCCACCAGTGAACGGCAATCCCATAACCTTTTACTGGTCTCCTGCGGGACGGCCTGGCAAACCATAAGGCCAAGGAATGAACTGACGGCCCAACCAGCAGTGGCACCGGACCGGGTCGGCCTCTAGGGTGAACCTAATGCCCTTCGAAGAATTCCGCTGTTCCATCCGCTCGGCTCGGTGCTTGGTGGCCCGGCCCGTTGCACGCGGCGTTGGGCGAGAGTAGCCTTGACACCTGTTCGCGTCGGCACTACCTTATTCACTAGTGATGGAGGTAGCGCCAATGAGTAGAATTCCGAACATGGTCCCCGTAACCGACTTGCGGCAGGATGCGACGAAAATCCTGAAAAAGGCGAACAGCAGCAAGCAACCGATAATCATCACACAGCGGGGGCGAGCCGCGGCGGTTCTAGTGAGTGTCGAGGCTTATGAACACTCCCAACACGAGCTCGACATACTGCGGCTCCTGGCCCGAGGAGAGAAGGAAATCAAGGCGGGGAAGGGCCATGAGCTTTCTGCCGTGCTGGCCGAGGCAGATGAACTGCTCAAAGGGAAATAGACAGTGAAGCTGCTCTTTACCCCAAGCGGGCGGGAGCATTTTCTAAGTGCGCTGGCCTACATCCGCCGAGACAACCCGACCGCTGCGAAGGCCTTCCGCCAGAAAGCAGAACGGGTACTAAAGAGACTGATCGCATATCCAGAATCGGGGCGGCATCTGCCGGAGTTTTCAGATTTGCCTTACCGAGAAATCGTCGTCCCGCCTTATCGATTCTTCTATCTCCCCTCAAGTTCTGCGATCTGGGTCGTTGCAGTTTGGCATTCGGCTCAACTGCCTGAAGAACCATAAAACTCTCGCCTAACCAGCAGTGGCACCGGCCCGGGTCGGCCATTGGGGTGTACCTGATGCCCTTTGAGGAACTCCGCTGTTCCATCCGCTCGGTTCGCTGCTTTGTGCTCCGGCCCGGTGCACGCGTTGGGTGGACTCAGTACAGCGCGGAGAAGAGGACCTCGGCCTTCACGCGGTCCACGTCCTTGAGCACCTTGTACTCCTCGAGCGCCAGTCCGCGGTTCCCCGACTTCAGCGCCACCAGCCCCAGACCGAGGTGGGCGCTCGCTAAATCGGGGTCGAGCCGGATGGCCTCCTTGTAGGCCGCCGCGGCATCGGAGTCCCGGCCCATCTTGGCGAAGGCGTCCCCCATGCCGCAGTGGGCCTCGGCGTCGTCGGGCACGAGCCGGATGGCCTGCTTGAAGGCCTCCATGGCGAGGCTCTGGCGACTGTCGTAGGCCAAGACCTGCCCCAGGACCTTGTACGCCTCAGCCGAGTCGGGGCGCTGCCGCACGGCGCGCTGGGCGGAGGCGATGGCCTCCTGGTTGCGCTGGAGGCGGACGCACATGAGCGCCATCCCCATGAGCGCGGAGGCGTCGTCGGGCGTGATTTGCAGGGCCTGCGCGTAGCACTGCGCGGCCTCGAGGGTCCGGCCCTGCTGGGCGAAGGCGTTCCCCAGGCGGACCTGGAAATCCACGGCGTCAGGCTTGAGGAGGACGGCCGAGCGGTAAGCCTCGAGGGCCTCCCTGTTCCGGCCCAGCCCCTCCAGGCAAGCCCCGATGTGGAGGTAGGCCTCGGCATAGCTGGGCTTGGAGCGCACGGCGGCCTCGAAGAACGGGAGCGCCTTGGCGTAGTTCTTCTGGGAGAGGAAGGCGACGCCGCTGAGGTAGGAGCCCTCGGCCTCGCCCACCGAGGGCTTGGGCGGTGGGTTGAGGAGCGACACGAGGGAGCGCTCCTTGCCGGGCGGCATGTCGAGGAGCTCGGCCGCCGGGACGGCAAAATTGAGGTTCTGGCCGTCCTCCCGCAGGAAGCTTGCCACCCCCACCACCTGCCCCCGCATGTTCACCACGGGGCTTCCGCTCGAGCCCGGAGAGATGGGCGCGCTCATCTGGATGACCTGCCCCTGGGGTTTGAGCGTGCGCAGGGCAGACACGATGCCGTCGGTGACGGTCTGCTCCAGGCCGAGGGGGCTGCCGATCACCACGACCGTCTCCCCCACCTCGGGGAGGTCGCGGCCGATGAGGAGCGGGTGCGCCGATTCCGTGGGCGTGTCGGTCGCCAGCCTGACGAGGTCCCTCGTCGTGTCCATGGCGACTACGCCCTTCACGGAGAAGGTCTCTCCGTCCGAGGTCTTGATCTGGGCCCTGTAGGCTCCGGAGATCACGTGGTAGTTGGTGACCACGTCCCCGCGCATCCCCACGAAGAAGGCCGATCCCTGCCGGAGACGCTTCCCCGTGTCGGAGTAGGTCTGCACCAGGACCACTGAGGGCTGGAGGCGCCTCACGAGGGCCGGCAGCGTCTCCTGGGCCGACGCGGAGAGCGCGGGCCACAACAGGACGAGCGCCACCAGCGACGTGAGAACCCGAAACCGCATTGAGCGCCACCCCTCCGCCGGGACCCTGCCCGGCAACCGTCATGAAGTGCATAATCATAGCATCGGGGCCCCGACGGGTGAACCGTCCGGTGCGCAGGCCCCGTGGAGGAGCCGATGGACGAAGCCGCGGACGCCAAGGGGCAGGGCCTGCGGATCGGCGTCTCTGCATGCCTGCTCGGGGCCAAGGTCCGGTTCGACGGCCAGCACAAGCTCGACCACTGGATCACCGGCACGCTCGGGGCGTTCGTGACCTTCGTCCCCGTCTGCCCCGAGATCGACATCGGCCTGGGGACGCCCCGGGAGACGATCCGCATCGAGCAGGGCGAGGGCGAGCCCCGCCTCGCGGCGCCGAAGAGCGGCAGGGATCTGACCGACCCCATGGCGCGCTACAGCCGCGAAAAGTGCCGTTTCCTCGCCGGGGAGGACCTCTCCGGTTTCATCCTGAAGAAGGATTCCCCCAGCTGCGGCATGGAGCGCGTGCGGGTCTACGGCGCGTCTGGGATGGCGCACCGGACGGGCGTGGGTTTCTTCGCCGCGGAGCTCCTCCAGCGGTTTCCCCTCCTTCCGGTGGAGGAGGAGGGGCGTCTGCACGACCCCTGGCTGAGGGAGAACTTCGTCGAGCGCGTCTTCGCCTACCGGAGGCTCCGCGCGTTCTTCCGCGGGACATGGAGCGTGGGCGGGCTCGTGGCCTTCCACACGCGCGAGAAGTACCTCCTCCTCGCTCACGACCCGAAGGCCTACACGGCCCTCGGGCAGCTCGTGGCGGGGGCGAAGGTCCGGCCGCGCGCGGCCGTGGCGCGGGAGTACGAAACTGCCTTCATGGAGGCCATGGGGAAGCTCGCCACGGTGAAGAAGCACTGCAACGTGCTCCAGCACATGGCGGGATTCTTCAAACGGGGCATCACGCTCGAGGACCGCCAGGAGTTGGCGCAAGTCATCGAGGACTACCGGGCGGGGTTGGTGCCTCTCGTGGTGCCCGTCACGCTCGTGAGGCACTTCGTGCGGCGCTACGGCGCCGCCTACCTGGCGGGCCAGACGTACCTCGAACCGAGCCCGAAGGAGCTCATGCTCCGCAACCACGTCTGACGCGACGGGTGCCTACGCCGCCGGTGTGAAGGGCGCCCGGATCCTCTCGCGGAGGGTCTCGAGCTCCCCCGGCACTCCCCTCTCCCAGCCGTCTTCAATGGCCTTCCTGTGGAACGCGAGCCTGAGGAGGTACGGCCTGAGCTGCCGCTGCACGGATGCGGGCAGCCTCACCGTCCGCAGGGTACCCGCGAAGGGGAGCGCCGAGAGGGCCTGCACGGGGATGTGACCCTCCCCCACCTCCTGCCGGAGCCTAGCCAGGACCCACGCGCGCTGGATGCCCCAGAGGACGGGGACCAGGACGAGCAGCCCGAGCCCTCCGGCCCAGTGGAGAACGAGCGCCATGAGGAGGCCCGGGAGGGCGAGCTGCGCCAGGCCGTTGTGGGCCATGTGAAGGAGGATGGCTAGGACGAGCCCCACCACCGGCCACCCGAAGCGGGCGAGCGGGCTCCGGTGATACAACCGCGCGAGCCCGAACCCGATGCCCGTGATGGCGCTGAACAGCGAATGGTTGAGGACGAAGGCCAGGTTCCGCATCACGAAGATCACGCCGCCCGCGCCGATCCCGTCCTGCGACACGGAGCCGATGAAGTAGATGGCGTCCTCCACGAAGGAGAACCCCACCCCCACCGCCGCGCCATACACCATCCCGTCCAGGACGTCGTCGAACTGGTGCCGCCCGACCGTCACGATGAAGAGGATGGCAAAGGCCTTGGCCACCTCTTCCACGGGAGGGGCCACGAGGACCGAGCCGATCACCTCCGCGGCGCCGGAACCCACGAGCATCCCCACGGGCCGGTTCACCGCCACCTCCGTGAGGCACGACAGGAAGATCGCGGGGATCGCGCCCCACGCGGCGGCCAGGAGGAGGAGCCACCAGGGCTCCCGCTCGTAGCGGTCGGCGAGCCACACGAGCGTCAGGAAGAGCGCCGAGAGGAAGGCGCTGAAGGCGAGGTACGCGGCCAGACCCAGCAGTTCCATCGCACCTCCCATCCACCGCACAAACCCTCGCGGGAAGGGCTTCGCGGGCCCAGCCTATGATAGGATAAATCCGGAGACCGCGCACATGGGCCACGACCTTTACCTCGGGAAGTTCGAACAGCCTGAGCCCGGCGAGAAAGCCACCTTCTCCCCCGACCGCTTCACCACGCACGCGGTGGTCATCGGCATGACGGGGTCCGGCAAGACGGGCCTCATCGTGGACGTCCTCGAGGAGGCGACCCTCGCGGGGATACCGACGCTCGTCATCGATCCCAAGGGCGACCTGACGAATCGCCTCCTCGTCTTCCCGGAGCTCCGGCCCGAGGACTTCCAGCCGTTCTGCCCCGACGGCCGCGCCCAGGAGACGGCTTCGAAGTGGAGCCAGGGCCTGGCGGCGTGGGGCCTCGGGGCCCAGGACATGGCCTCGCTCAAATCTCAGCCGGTCAGGATCTTCACGCCGGGGTCTTCCACCAGCCCGCTGGACGTCCTGCAACGCTTCGAGCCGCCTTCCCAGGGAGACGCCGAGGCGGCCTCTTCCTCCGCGCTTGGCGCGGTCGCCTCGCTCTTCGTCCTCGCGGGCCTCGACGACGACCCGGCCACGAGCCCGCAGGGGCTCCTGCTCTCGCAGCTCCTGCTGAAGGCCTGGGGCGAGAGCCGCGGCCTCACGCTCGAGGACCTCGTCCGGCAGGTTCTCTCTCCGCCCCTCCAGCGCATCGGCGTCATGGACCTCGACTCGGTCATCCCCGCGAAGGAACGCACGGCGCTCGCCATGAAGCTCAACGCGCTCCTGGCGTCGCCGAGCCTCGCGCTCTGGCGCCAGGGCCCCCGGCTCGATCTCGACGCGCACCTCGGTCCAGGAGCCGGCGGCGTCACGACGATCTTCACGCTCGCGCACCTCTCCGAGGGCGAGCGCCTCTTCTTCCTCGGCCTGCTCCTGAGCGAGCTCGCGGCATGGACCCGCCGCCAGCCGGGCTCGGACCACCTGCGGGCCCTCGTGGTCTTCGACGAGGTCTACGGCTTCTTCCCGCCGCACCCGCTCAACCCACCCACGAAGGGGCCCTTGCTCACGCTCCTGAAGCAGGCCCGCGCCTTCGGTGTCGGGCTCCTCCTCGCGAGCCAGAACCCCGTGGACCTCGACTATAAAGGCCTCACGAACGCGGGCCTGTGGTTCCTGGGCCGTCTCCAGACGGACCCCGACCGCGAGCGCGTCGCGGACGCGCTCGGCGATCTGCCGGGCGGAGGCAACGCCGCCGCCCTCCTCGCGGACATCCCGCCGCGCCACTTCCTCGTCCACGACGTGCGCACCTCGGCGCCAAGGCTCATGGAGACGAGGCAGTGCATGTCCTACCTCGCGGGCCCCCTGACGCCGCCGCAGCTCAAGCCGCTGCTACCCCAGGCCGCGCCCGCATCGGCATCCCTGCCAGCGCAACCGGCGGCGCCTGCGGCGTCCCCCAGAGCCTCGGAGCCGCGGGGAGTGCCCGTCGCCCCGGCGGGGTGGCAGGTCGCCTTCGGCGCGGGTTCGTCGCTCCTCCCGCACCTCGCCGTGCAGGCCGACATCACGTACAAGCCCTACACGAAGGCGGCCCCGATCATCCAGCGAAGGGACTTCCTCTGGCCTCTTGGCGGAGACAGCCTGGAGGCCGCCCTGGCCCAGAGCGCCGCGGCGCCTCCTCAGGGGGCAGCACTCGCATCGCCGCCCTCCTCAGCCTCCTGCGCGCCCCTCCCGGCCTTCTTCGGCCATACCGATCCCGCGAAGGCCTCGAAGGCCGCTGCCACCTCCATCGCCCTCCGCCAGGCCCTGACCCTACTGCGCGACCCCATCACCGGGACCGTGCAGGACCCCTCGGAAGCAGAGATCGCCTTCAAGCAGCGCGCCACCGCGGCCCGCGCGGCGGCCCTCCAGGAGGACGACGACAAGCGCCTGGCGTCCTTGAGGAAGCAGCTCCAGAAGGCCCAGGACAAGGTCAGCAGGTGCGAACTCGAGCTCCAGCAGGACCAGACCGACGCCAACGCCCGCACGGCGGAGACGGTGATGTCGGCGGGACTCGGCATCCTCGGCGGGATCTTCGGGTCGAGGCGGAGTATCGGCGGCGCCATCTCCCGCACGGCCAGCAAGACGAGGATGGCGGCACGGGCCAAGGGCGAGGTCGAGCAGGATGCGGCCGACCTCGAGAGCGCCCGCCGGGAGCGCGACCTTCTTCAGCAGCAGATCGACGACGCCCGCCAGGAGAGCGCCGCACGCGCCTCCTCGGCGCCCTTCGAGACGCTCACGCTCATGCCCGCCAAGTCGGGCGTGCAGGTGCTCTCCTGCCGACTCCTGTGGGTCGAGGAGCAGGGCTAGCGCGGGCCAGTCTCCCCACGTGTTCGAGGGTTGTCGGGACGGGTTCAGCCCGCCTCAGGGGCGGGAGCCTCGCGCTTCCTGAAGATCCACGAGATCAGCACCCCTATGGCGTAGAGCACGATGATGGGTACCGCCACGATGGTCTGGTTCACAGGGTCGCCCGAGGGGGTGATGACGGCGGAGAGGAGGAAGGCGATGAGGATCGCCCACTTGAACTTCTTGAAGAGGAAGACCGGCGTCACGAGGCCGAGGCGCGTGAGCAGGAGGATGAGGATGGGGGTCTCGAAGGTCAGGCCGATGCCCAGGAGGAACTTCATCTCGAAGTCCCAGAAGTTCGAGACCGTCACGATGTTCTGGAAGTCGCGGTTGAACTCGAAGAAGAACTTGAAGGTGTACGGCAGGACGACGTAGTAGCAGAAGGCCATCCCCACCATGAAGAAAGCCGAGGTGCCCACGATGAAGGGCAGGGCGTAGCGCTTCTCCTTCGGCCGGAGGCCCGGGGAGATGAAGTACCAGAGCTGGAGGAAGATCCACGGCGCCGCGAGGAAGAGGGACGCCACGAAGGCCACCTTCATGTAGAGGAAGAAGACCTCCGTGATCTCCGTGTACGCGAGGGTCTGCTGGCCCTGCGGCAGGTACCGGAAGTACGGGGCCACGAGGAACTTCATGATGTCCTGCAGGAAGTAGGTGCAGACGCCGAAGGTGACGACGACGCCGAGGAAGGAGCGGTAGATGCACCTCCTCAGGTCCTCGAAGTGCTCGAGGAAGCTCATCTCCCCCTTCGGCGCCTTGGCCATCAGCGGGGCTCCACCGGGGGCGGAGGCGCTGGCGGCGCTTCCTTGGACTCCTCGGCGGGAGGCGGCGGTGGGGGCATGGGAGCGCTCGGCGGCGGCATGGCACCCGCGGGGAGCCCCGAGGGGCCCTGAGCCGGGGGTCTGGGGCCATCGCCCGACGTCCGCTTCACCTCTTCGACCTCCCGCTCGATGGTCTCCTGGAGCTCGCTGCTCGCCTTCTTGAACTCGCGGATGGCCCGCCCCAGCGACTTCCCCAGCTCGGGGAGCTTCTGCGGCCCGAAGAGCAGCAGCGCGATGACGAGGATGAGGAGGATCTCAGGTGTCCCGACGGATCCCATGAGGCAGCTCCAGTGGCCGAGGGCTCAGGCTCCCCGACCGAAAACCTTCCAGGTCCAGGGTGACGAAACGGAAACCGATCCCCTTCAGCTCCTCCACCACCGCTGTCCTGACGGCGGGCTCCATGAGCCTGCCGAGCTGTTCCCGATCCACCTCGATGCGGGCCGCGTCGGACAGGAGCCGGACGCGGCACTGGGCGAAGCCGTGCCGCTTCAGGCAGGCCTCTGCCCTCTCGACCTTCTGGAGCTCGTCGATGCTGATGGGACGCCCCGCGGGGAACCTGGAGCTCAGACACGCCGAGGCCGGCTTGTCCGCAGTCTCCAGGCCGAGCTGGCGCGATCGCTCCCGAACGTCGGCCTTGGTGAAACCGGCGTCCATGAGGGGAGCCATCACGCCAAAATGCCGAGCGGCCTCCATGCCGGGCCGCCAGTCGCCCACGTCGTCCACTATGGCGCCGAAGAGGAGCGTCCCGCCGCCCCGCTTCTCGCCGAGCTCCGCCATCGTCGTGAAGAGCTCCTTCTTGCAGTGGTAGCAGCGGTAGGCGTCGTTGGCCACGAAGGCGGGGTTCGCGAGCTCCGCGGTCTGGACCACCGTGAGCGCGATGGCGTGGGCCCTGGCGAAGAGCACGGCCTCCTCGAGTTCCGCGCGGGGCAGGCTCGGTGAATCGGCGATGACGGCCGTGCAGCGGTCGCCCAGAACCCGGGCTGCCTCGGCGGCGAGGAGCGCCGAGTCGGTCCCCCCCGAGAAGGCCACGAGGACGCCGCCCTCCAGCGAGGTCAGGATCCCTTCGAGCCGGGCCACCTTGTAGGCGAGGGTCATCGTCGCGCTGGGTCCCATGGTCACTCCCCTCCGCCGTCACCGTCGTCCGGCGGACCCTCCACCGGTCCGGCGGGCTGCCCTCCGCGCTTCTCGATGAGCGTGAAGAGCGCCACGAGGACCATCACGGTAGCGAGCATACAGTAGAGCGTGCCGAGGAGCGAGACGTACCCCATGCTCCGGAGCCCCGGGTAGGACGAGAGCGCCATGGAGCCGAACCCGGCCACGGTGGTCAGGGCGGCGATGGCGATGGGGTTCCCCGTCTCCCGGATCACGCGGTCCATGTGGTGCCCGTCGTCCTCGAGGTACCGGTGCACGAAGTAGATGCCGTAGTCGGATCCGATCCCGATGATCATGGTCGTGACGAAGACCGACATCATGTTCAGCGGCACGTCCATGAGGCTCAGCGTCCCGAGCATCCAGACGAGCCCCATGGAGAGGGGCATGAGCGCCCAGAGGGCGGGCAGGATGCGCCGGAAGTCGAGGACGATGATGAGGAAGGCCGCGATGGTCCCGAGGACGAACGCGATGTACGCATCTTTGACGACCTGCTGGCGGAGCGTCCGGCTCAGCAGGTTGATCCCCGCCATCCGGGCGCCGGGGACGTCCTGGGTCACGGCCTTGACGAGCCCCGTGGGCTCCGAAGCCTTGTAGGTCTCCGGCACGTAGAGGTAGACGACCCCGCGGAAGAGGTCCGGCCCCTTCTGGACGATGAACTTCCTGAGGATGGGGCCCAGGGGACCTTCCGCCAGCTGCTTGTAGGTGACGGGCTCCTGGGGGTCGAGCATCTTCTGGAGCACGTCGAGGTAGGGCTTGAAGTAATCCTCCGAGAACCCGTTCTCCCGGCAGGCGGCGAGGAAGGTCCGCCGGATCCTCTCGTAGTCGAAGGCGCCTCCCGGATCGGCCTTGAGGCGCGCGATGACGGCCTCCTGGTCTCTGAACGGCGGGAGGTAGCGGTCAAGGCTGTCGGTGAAGAGCACCTGCTTCGAGGCGATGAAGGGCTTCACGGCGTCCAGCACCTGGCGGGAGGCCTGGTCGACCTCTTCGGGGTTGCGCCCGTCGACGAGCGCCATCATGTAGGTGAAGGAGGCACCGAACCGCTTCCCGATCTCTATGCTCGTGTTGATGCCTTGATTGTTCGGGCTGCGGAGGTTCGAGACGCTCTCCTCCAGCCTGACGCCCGTGGCGGCCCAGCCCAGGCCCAGGGTCAGGATGGCCGCCACCGCGAGGGTCTTGCGCGGGTTCCGGTGCGCCCACATGGCCAGGTGCTCGAAGCCGAAGCTGTGCATCCTGAAGGTGAGCTCGTCGCCCCGCCGTGTCTTCTGGACGTGGTGGAAGTAGAGCATGGCGGGCAGCAGGATGAAGACGCTCGCGCAGCAGAAGATGATGCCGAGGCTCGTGAAGATGCCCACCTGCCGCATGCCGTTGAACTGGGTCACGATCATGGCGCCGAAGGTGCACGCCGTCGTCGCCGCCCCCACCATGACGCCCTTGCCCGTGTTCCCCATGACCGAGGCGATGCTGTCTTCGATGCTCACGCCTCGGTTCCGCTCTTCGATGTAGCGGCCGTAGAGGACCGTCGAGAAGTCGATGCCGAGGCCGATCAGGAGGGCGCCGAAGCCGGCCGTGGCGCTGTTGATCGTCACGCCCAGGAGGTGCGCCGTGCCGAAGGTCAGGAGCATGCCCACCAGGAGCGGGATCCAGCCGTAGGCGAGGGCGCTCTTACGCCGGAAGGCCCAGAGGAAGACGAACATCACGAGAATCACGGAGGTGATCGTGTTGACGACCCCGTCGCGCTTGATGAGGTTCGCGTCGTCCTGCGCGATGGGGTATCCGCCTCCGTACTTGACGACGAGCGCCTCCGCGCCCTCCCCGCCCTCCTTGGCGAATCGCGCGCGCGACTCGGCCTCGAGGTTGCGCGCGTAGGCCATGAGCTTCTTGCCGAAGGGGATGTCCTGCGCCGGCCTGCTCGGGCGGACGACCATGATGAGCGATGCGCCGTCCTTCGAAAGGTAATACCCGTCGGCCACGTCCACCTTGAGCTGGCTACCCCGTCCCATGAACTGCTTCTTCAGGATGGGGAGGAGCCCGAAGGGATCGTACTGGATGAACTGCTTGGTGAGGATCGACGCGGGGTTCTGCAGGAGCTCGCGGTTGCTCGCCACCTGCTTCCGGATGTTTTCGTCCGTGAAGCGCTCGGCCACGTTCGCGAGCGCGGGCGGGTCGAGGTAGAGGAGCGTGTACGGGAGCATGGTGCGGATGATCGGCTCGTAGTCCTGCAGCCTGTACTCGACGCCGTCCACGAGGCCGCTCTTGCGCATCCCCTCGGCGTAGAGGTCCGCGAAATCCTCGTAGGACTCGATGGGGTGCGCCTGGGGATCCTTCGTCTCGAGGACCACGAAGAGGTAGTCGAGGCTCTTGAAGTCCTCCGTGGCCATCCTGAAGTCCTGGACCACCTTGTTGTTCCTGGGGAGGAGGTCGAGGATGTCCGACTGGACCTTGGGAGGCCTGATGGCGAACAGGACGAAGGTCGCCACGACGAGCACCGCCACCGCGGCGAAGACGCAGCGGTATCCGCGCGCCATGGTGAGGCCCAGGGCCCTGAGGAGCGTCTCACGCATGGACGGGCTCCAGGGCGGGCGGAGCGCCCTTGATGCGGAGCTCGGGCGACACGACCCCGCCGGACATGACGAGGGTGAGCGCTTCCTCGACGCTCATGTCGAGCTCGAGGAGGTCGCTCGCGGGCAGCAGGAGCAGGTAGCCTGAGGTGGGGTTGGGCGTGGTGGGCACGAAGACGCTGCACATCGTCCCGCCCTGCCGCCGGGCGAGGTCGCCTCGGGCCTCGCCCGTCAGGAAGCCGATCGCCCAGCAGTCCTTCCGGGGGAACTCGATGAGCACCACGCGCTGGAACCCCTTCTGGCGCTGGAGCGCGTCGAGGAGCTTCTTCGTGGCCGTGTAGACGGTGTTGGCCAGGGGGATGCGCAGGAGGAGCGCCTCCAGACCGCGCCAGATCTCGCGCCCCACGTAGGAGCGCACGAGGAGGCCCAGCAGGGTCAGCGCGAGCGCCGTGACGAGGAGGCCGAGCGCCTCGACGAGGCCCCGCGGAGGCTCGACGCCGAAATTCTCGAAGGCCAGACGAACCCCGGGCGCGGTGAAGCCCACGAGCAGCTTGGTCCCCGTGTAGAGCACCCACAGGGTCACCACGAGGGGCAGCACGAGCACGAGGCCCGTGAGGAAGGACCTGCGCAGCGGGGCGATGAGCTTCATCAGCCGGCGTCCTCCTGGAAGAGGTCGATGCGCCGGGAGAACTTCACGAAGTACTCGATCATGGAGATGATGGCGATGAGCGCCACGAAGTAGAGGAGCCCCACGCCGGTGAGCTTGAGCCACTCCCAATCCCGCTGGTTGCCCCAGATGATGAAGCAGATGGCGAAGACCTGCGTGACCATCTTCCACTTGCCCAGCACGCCCGCCGGGATGGCCACTTGGTGGACCGCCGCGATCATCCGGAAGCCCGTCACCATGAACTCGCGCCCGATGATGATGACGGAGAGCCAGGCCGGCACGAGGGGTGCGCCCTCGGCCCCGCGCATCTCCACGAGCGAGATGAGCACGGAGCTGATGAGGAGCTTGTCGGCGATCGGGTCCAGCAGCTGGCCGAGCGTGGTGACCTGGCGCCTCTTGCGGGCGAGGTAGCCGTCCAGCAGGTCCGTCAGCGAGGCCAGGACGAAGATTCCGACCGCGAGCTCCTCGCGATTGAAGAAGAACCACTTCTCGAAGCTGAACTCCGTGAGGAGGACCACGACGACGAGCGGCACGCAGAAGATGCGGAAGGCCGTGAGCCAGTTGGGGAGGTTCAGTGCCTTGAAGCGAGCCATGGGCGCTTACCCCGGACGCTTGCGCCGGTCGAGCTCGTAGCGCTCGATCATCTTGATGAGGCCGCGGCGCGTGATGCCCAGGTCCTCGGCGGCCCTCGTCTTGTTCCACCGGTACTTCTGGAGGGCCTCCAGGACCATCTTGCGCTGGATCGTGTCCAGGCTGTCCTTGAGCCGGGCCCCGTGGTTGGACCCCGAGAGGATGGCGGCCTGCTGGATGACCTCGGACAGGTGGAGAGGCGCCACCATCTCCCCTTCCCCGAGGACGATGGCGAGGCGCTCCATCTCGTTCTTCAGCTGGCGGACGTTGCCCGGCCAGTTGTAGAGCGTGAGGTAGTCGAGCGTCTCCTTCTCGAAGCCCACGCTGCGGCGGCCGAGGCGCCCGGCGAAGAGCGACAGGAAGTGGCGCGCGAGGAGCGGGATGTCCTCCTTGCGCTCGCGCAGGGGCGGCAGCTTCACGGTGACCACGTTGAGCCTGTAGAAGAGGTCCTCGCGGAAGAGCCCGCGCTGGATCTGCTCCTGGAGGTCCTTGTTGGTGGCGGAGATGATGCGCACGTCCACCCGGCGCGACTTGCTGTCGCCGATGCGGCGGATCTCGCCCTCCTGCAGGGCCCTCAAGATCTTGGCCTGGGACGAGAGGGAGAGGTCGCCGATCTCGTCGAGGAAGAGCGTGCCGCCGTCGGCCACCTCGAAGAGGCCCGGCTTGTCGTGCGTGGCGCCCGTGTAGGCGCCCTTCTTGTAACCGAAGAGCTCACTCTCGAGCAGGGTCTCCGGAAGCGAGGCGCAGTTCTGCGTGATGAACTTCCGGTCGCGCCGCGCCGACTTGAAATGGATGGCCTGCGCGATGAGCTCCTTGCCGGTGCCGCTCTCGCCGGAGATGAGCACGGCCACGTTGCTCGCGGCCACGAGCTCCACCGTCTCGAGGATGGAGATCATCTTGGGCGAGTTGGAGATGATCTCGGGGAAGGCCTGGTCGGCGCTCACCTTGTGGCGGAGATAGGTGTTCTCCATCCGGAAGCTCTCCCGCTCCTGCGCCGTGAAGATGGCCGTGGAGGCGAGGCTGCCGAAGGCCTTCATGAAGCTGTGGTCGCGCTCGGTGAACGCCCCGGGGCGGGTGCCGTGGTCGAGGTAGAACACGCCGAGCACGCCCGTGCCGTGGAGGAGCGGCATGCACATGAGCGAGAGGATGTTGAAGTGGACCGCGCTCTCGCTCGTGAAACGGGGGTCGTGCTGGGCGTCGGGGCTCGTGATCCCGTCCTTCTGCGCGAGCGCCTGCTGGACGACGGAGAGGGCCACCTTCTGCACGTCCACGAGCTCGTCGGGGTAGAGCGAGCGGGCGGCCGTTGGGTAGAGGTCGCCTTTGGGGTCCTTGAGGAAGATGACGCCCCGCTCGGCGTGCAGGTGCTGGATCGCTAGGTCCACGAGGTTCTCTAGGAGCGGATCCAGCTCGGTGAAGGAGTGCACCAGCTTCGCCAGCTGGTAGAGGGTCTCGAGGTCTTTCTTATCCTCGAGGACCGGCAGTTCCTCGAATACCTCGCCGCCCGGTTCGTCGCTCATGCCGCCCCTTCCAGCTCCTCGATCTTGGTCTTGGCGCCGCTCGCCAGCGGGTTGTCCTTGGCATCGGCTCCGGCCACCTTCTCGACCTGCTGGTAGGCGTCGATGGCCTTGTCCTTCATGGCGCGCCGTTGGTAGTACTGGCCGAGAGCCATCCAGCCTTCGGCGGGCGTCCACGTGGCCGTTGTCATGGTGGTGAGGGCCTTCCAGTCGGCTTCGGCCTTGTCCCAGTTGGACTGGGCCTCGAAGAGTCTTGCGCGGAGCGCGAGGGCGATGGGCGCGAACTTGGCATCGGTCGTGAGCGGGCTCACCGTGGACACCGCCTCGGCCATCTGCCCGGCCCCGGCCTGGGCGAGGGCCTTGTAGTAGAGGGCGAGCGGAGAGGAGGCGCCCGCGTCCTTCGCGTACTTGGCGAGGCGGGCGTCCACTTCCTGGCTGCGCTGGGAGGCCGAGGCGAAGCTCGTCTGGCCGGGCGTCTTGGCGCCCGTCTGGATCGGCGCGTTGTAGGCCTCCATGAGCTGGCCGAGGAGGTAGGACTGCTCGCCGAGCTTGGCCTGGTGGCTCTGCCAGAGGAAGAAAGCACCGGCCAGCAGTAGCAGGATGGCCGCGAAGCCGAAGGCGAAGGTCTTCCAGTTCTCCGAGATGTAGCCGAGGGCCCCGAAGTAAAGCTCGGCCAGGACGCTCCTGAACTCGTCCTGGCGCATCTCCTGCTTGGTGAGTTTCTTGCTGGCCATCCTGTCTCCTTCCCTCTTTCGTTTTCGAGTGGTGTGCCTGGCGGGAGTTGAACCCACGACCCCCTGCTTAGGAGGCAGGTGCTCTATCCAACTGAGCTACAGGCACATGGGGCCCTTAGGGCCCATCACGACGATCATCTTAGCCGATAATGCCCGTCGAATCAAGCGCTTCGGGGGCGGGAACCGAGTTCCTCCCCCGCGGTTTCGGAGTTCCCGGTGTGAATGGGGTTCTCGCGCGTTAAGCTCGTGTGTCAACGGTGGGGAGAGCCTTGCCGAGCGGGAGGCCCTCCCCCCCTCTCACCACCCGTGTTCGATGCCGAAGCCCCGGGCGCCCTGGAGCCTCAGCGAGGCCGGCGCGGGACTGACCGAGAGCACCACCGCGTGAGCGGGTCCGGCCCGAAGAGCGGCCTCCAGACCCGCGAGGGCATCGGAGGGACCGCGAGCCTGGACCTCCACGCTCCCGTCCTCCCGGTTCAGCGTCCAGCCGACCAGCCCCAGGGAGCGGGCTCGCTCGACCACGAAATATCTGAACCCCACGCCCTGGACCCGTCCGGAGACGGTCCAGGCCCTCGACTCGATCTCGGCCACGGCACCAGTCTAGCAAAGCAGGAGAGCGGGCCCAAGACAGCGTTCGGGTGCTAAACTATTTCATCAGGAGGGCGAGAGTGCGGAAGACGTTCGTCTCGATGACCTCGGCGGTGCTGGTTCTGCTGCTCGTGCTCTCTGCCTGCGGCCGCAAGGGCGACCTCAGCCCCCGGAAGACCCCGCAGGACGTCCACTCCAAGGCCGCGGCCCCGCCCTCAGCCCCCGGAGAAAAGCCTTGAGCGAGTTCCTGGAATTCTTCAAGATGAACGGGGCGGGCAACGACTTCATCATCGGGGACAACCGCCACTACCAGTGGAGCGCCTATCCCCTGGCCGCCCTGGCCCGAGGCCTCTGCCGCCCGCATGTCGGCGTGGGCGCCGACGGCCTCATCCTCCTGGAGAACTCCAAGAAGGCGCACTTCAAGATCCGCATCTTCAACAGCGACGGCTCCGAGTCCCCCATGTGCGGGAACGGCGCCCGCTGCGCGGCCCGATACGCGCTGATGAGGGTCATCGCGGGCCGCTCCATGACCATCCAGGCGGGACCCGACGTCATCTCGGCGGAGGTCCTGCCCGACCTCACGGTCCGCGTCGAGATCCCGGGAGAGCCCCAGGCTCCCCGCCGCATCGACCTGGCCGTGGAAAGGCGCTCCCTGCCGTCCTTCCTGACCACCGCGGGCGTCCCGCACCTCGTCATCTTCGTCCGCGACCGGGAGGCACTCGACGCCATCCCGCTCTCCGTCCTGGGCCCCAAGCTCAGGCACGCCCCCGAGCTGGGACCGCAAGGAGCGAACGTGGATTTCGTGGCACTCTCCCCCGCCCCGCCCTTCGCCCTCCGGACCTTCGAGCGGGGCGTGGAGGCGGAGACGCTGGCCTGCGGCACGGGGGTCACCGCGTGCGCCTGGGTGATGAAGCACGCGGGGGTCTCGGGAGACGCCACCACCTTCCGCACGCGATCGGGCCGCGACCTCACCGTCGAGATCGCCGGCGGGCAGGCCCCAGCGTCGCGGTTCTCCCTAACCGGAGACGCCGTCCTCGTCTTCAAGGGCTCGCTCTCCGAAGAAGCGCTCCAGGAGGCCACACGATGATGAAGGGAAGAGTGTTGTGGCGGGGCTCGATCTGCGAAGCATCGTCCGACGGCCAACGCGTCTTCGCGGCGGGCGGACGCCCCCTCGAGCCCGGCGAGTTCCAACTCCTCGCACCGAGCTGTCCCTCCAAGATCGTCTGCGTGGGGCGGAACTACGTGGAGCACGCCAAGGAGCTTGGCAACACGGTCCCCGAGCGCCCCCTCCTCTTCCTCAAGCCGCCCTCGTCGATCCTGTCCCCCGGCGGGACCATCCTCCTGCCGCCCGACTCCCAGCAGGTCGAGTACGAGGGCGAGATCGGCGTCGTCATCTCGAGGACGTGCCGCAACCTGGGCCCGGGCGAGGACCCCTTGGACTACGTCGCCGGCGTCACCCCCGTGAACGACGTGACGGCCAGAGACCTCCAGCGCCTCGACGTCCAGTTCACCCGCGCCAAGGGCTTCGATACCTTCTGCCCCTTCGGCCCGTGGATCGTGCCCGTGGAGAGCTTCGCGGGCCTGCGCGTCCGGACCCTCCTCAACGACCGGCAGGTCCAGGAGGGGTGCTCCGACGACATGGCCTTTCCCATCGGCGACCTCGCGCGCTTCATCTCCCGCATCATGACGCTCTGCCCGGGCGATCTCATCGCCACGGGGACTCCCCACGGCGTGGGGAAGATCGCCGGGGGCGACGTGGTGTCGGTGGTCCTCGGCGACGTCCGACTCGACAACCCCGTGGCGATCTGACCCATGCCCGAACTCCTCCCCCGCGCGGGCGACTCCCTGCCCGGCCTCGTCGAGGACCTCCTCGACCTGGCCGCGTGCGCCTGCATCGCGTGCGCGGCGGACGGAACCGTCCTGTGCCTGAACGGGGCCGCGGAGCGCCTCACGGGGTACGCCAAGGCCGACCTCGTAGGGAGGAAGGCGGGATTCGACGGCATCAGGCTCCTTCCCGAGGGGCTCTGCGAGACCTACGAGACCCTCCGCCGCTCCCTCCCCGAGGGCGTCGCGGAGCCCGACCTCACGATCACCCTGGAGGACCGCGCGGGGCGAGTGCGCACCTGCAGGGTCAGGGTGATGCCGATCGCCGCGGGTCAGGTGGGTGTGGACGGCGCGCTCATCCTCCTCTCGGAGACGGCCCTGCACGAACGAGCCGGGCGGTTCGACGCCCTGGCCGACCGGTCCCCCGACGTCATCTTCCACCTCCGCCCGAGCCTCGAGGTGATCTCGGTGAACCAGGCACTGGGCACGGTTCTGGGCTACGTGCCCGAAGACCTCGTGGGGACGCGGCTCGAGCTCACACGGTTCCTGCCGCCCGAGGAGATCCGCCGGCTCCGGCTCATGGGCACCTCCTCCATCCTCAGGGAGGGTTTCGGCAACAAGCTCTTCCGCGTCCACCGGCGGGACGGGAGCCTCATCTGGTGCCTCCTCAGCGTCGTGCCGGTGCGCCGTCGCGGCGGGCCCGGGCGATCCTTCCTGACGGTCCTCCGCGACGTGAGCGAGTTCTACGAGACGCGCGAGCAGCTCGAGCTCCAGCACGCCCAGCTGAAGCACACGGTCTCCCAGCTCGAGGAGGCCCACCTCGTGCAGGAGCAGTTCGTCTCCAACGTGACGCACGAGCTCCGGACGCCGCTCACGACCATCCTCATCACCTCCGAGCTCCTGGAGCGCGCCGCCAAGGAAGGCTGGCCGGCGCCCCAGCGCAGGCAGGCCGAGCTCATCCACAAGAACGCCACGGTCCTCATGGAGATCATCAACGACCTCCTCGACCTCGCGCGCCTGAAGCGGGATGGATTCAAGCTGAGCCTGCAGGCCCTCGACATCCGGACGTTCCTCGCCGGCCTCATCGAGGAGGTGGAGCCCCTCTTTTTTCAGAAGGAGCTCTCCCTCCGCCTCGAGGTGGCGCCCGAGGTGCCCGAGCGGTTCGCCACCGACCCCGCCGTCCTCCGCAAGATCGTCACCAACCTCCTGAGCAACGCCTACAAATTCACCGAGCGCGGGGGCGCGCTCCTCTCCGCCAGGATGAAGGGCGCCCGCCTCCGGATCGCCCTGACCGACACGGGCATCGGCATCGCCCGCGAGAACATCCCCAACATCTTCGAAGAGTTCCGGCAAATCGACGGCTCCGACACGCGCCGGTACCCCGGCACGGGCCTCGGGCTGCCCATCGCCGACCGTTTCACCTCGCTCCTCGGGGGGAGGATCGAGGTGGAATCGTCCCCGAACAAGGGCTCCACCTTCGCGGTCCTTCTCCCCCCGACCTCCGGCGAACCGCCCGCCGGTCCCTGAGCGAGCGAACCCCATGCGCATCGGCGACATCACCGTCGACGTCCTCGACGCCGGCCCAATGTCCCTGGATGGCGGCGCCATGTTCGGCGTCGTCCCCCGCGTCCTCTGGGAGAAGAAGACCCCTCCGGACACACTCAACCGTATCAGGCTCTCTATGAACGTGCTCCTCGTCCGCACCGCGGGGGTGAACCTCCTCCTGGACACGGGCGCCGGCGACAAGGAGGACGCCCGCTTCCGCGAGCAGTACAGCCTCGAGGCGCCCTCGCTCGACACAGCACTCACCGCCCACGGCCTGCGCCGCGACGACGTGCACATCGTGGTCAACACGCACCTGCACTTCGACCACGCGGGGGGCAACACGGTGCGCGACGCGGCCGGCAAACTGCACCCCGCCTTCCCGAACGCGCGCTACCTGGTCCAGCGAAGGGAGTACGAGGACGCCCTCGCCGCGCACGAGCGCAACAGGGCGTCGTACTTCCCGGAGAACTACGCCCCGCTCGCCGCCTCGGGCCAGCTCGAGCTCGTCGAGGGCGAGCGCGAGGTGGTGCCGGGCGTGTGGACCTATCCCCTCCCCGGGCACACCATGGGCCTCCAGGGGCTCTTCATGGACTCCCGCCGCGAGCGGGCCCTCTACCTCACCGACTGCGTGCCCACGAGCCACCACGTCCCCATGCCATGGATCATGGCCTACGACCTCCACCCCGTGGTCACGCTCGAGACCAAGAAGCGCGTCTTGCCCGAGGCGGCGAAGGAGGGCTGGACGCTCTTCTTCGAGCACGACCCCGCCGTGCGCGCCGCCCGTCTCGAGGAGGGCAAGCCCGGGCACTACCACCCCGTCCCGGTGGAGCCCTAGATGGCCCCACGCGAGGTGGTCGCGGTGGAGGTAGCCGGGGAGCTGGGACACGGCGAGGGCGGGTTCCTGACGCTGGTGAGGCTTCGCTATCGCAACCGGTACGCCGACGGCACCCTCTCGAGGCCCTACGCCTACGAGTACATCCACCGCCGGGGCTACGACGCCGTGGCCATCGGGCTCTACTGCGAGACGCCCGAGGGACCCCTCCTGGCCTACCGCGGCGGCATCCGCGTCCCCGTGATCTTCCGGCGGGAGCTCGTCCTGACCGTCCCCGACGACCGAGCCTACGACCTCATTCCCGAGGCCGTGGCGGGGAGCCTGGAGCCCCGCGATGTTGGCCTCGAGGGCTTCCTGGCGCGGGTCGTGGCGGAGGTGTGGGAAGAAGCCGGGTTCGAGATCTCGCCCGGGCAGGTGGAGCCCCTCGGCGGAGGCTTCTTCCCCTCCCACGGGCAGTCCTCCGAGAAGATCCACCTGTGCGCCGTGCGCGTGGACCCCTCTCGGGCCCAGGAACCTGAGGGGGATGGCTCGGTGAACGAGGCCGATGCGCCCCCTATCCGGTTCAGGCCTCTCCGCGAGATCCTCCTGGACTGCGCGCGCGGCACCATCGAGGACCCCAAGATCGAAATCCTGGCCCACCGCCTGAGCCTCCGCCTGGGGTACCTCCCCGAGCTGGGGCGCTACGCGGAGGGCCCGGAGAGGGAATCCGTGTTACCATTTCGGCATTTATTGGATGGGGCGGGGTGGGCTGCGCGCCGAGAGGAGCCCTGATCACGTCACCTGGACCCCACGCACGAGAGGACGATCGATGGATGACAACGTGATCTGCAGGATGCTGGGCATCCGCTACCCTATTCTCGCGGGAGGGATGACCTGGGTCTCCGAGGCCGTCCTCGCGGCCGCCATGAGCGAGGCCGGCGGCCTGGGGTGCATCGCCACGGGCAACATGCCGGGCGATCTCCTGCGCGAGGAGATCCAGAAGTACCGCAAGCTCTCGGACAAGCCCTTCGCCGTCAACCTCATTCTCCTCTCCCCCAACTTCAGGGAGTGCGTGGAGGTCATCGAGCAGGAGGGCGTGCCCATCATCACCTTGGGCGCCGGCAATTGCGGACCCTACATCCCCGAGCTGAAAGCGGCGGGCGTGAAGGTCATTCCCGTCGTGAACTCCGTGGCCCTCGCCAAGCGCCTGGAGCGCTCGGGCGCGGACGCCATCGTGGCCGAGGGCGAGGAGTCGGGCGGACACGTGGGAGAGACGAGCACCCTGCCCCTGGTGCCGCAGATGGTGGACGCCCTCGACATTCCGGTCATCGCGGCGGGCGGCATCGCGGATGGCCGCGGCATGGCGGCGGCGTTCGCGCTGGGCGCGAGCGCCATCCAGGTCGGCACCGCCATCGTGGTGGCGGACGAGTCGCGCGCTCACGCCAACTACAAGGACGCCATCGTCAAGGCCAACGACCGCGCAACCGCCGTCACCGGCCGCACCATCAACAAGCCGGTCCGCGCCCTGAAGAACATGCTCACCCAGGAGTTCCACACCCTCGAGGGCGAGGGCGCCCCCTGGGAAGAGATCGAAGGCCTGGCCATCGGACGCCTCCGCGCCGCCGTCATGGAGGGCGACACCACCCGAGGCTCGGTGATGATGGGCCAGGTGGCGGGCCTCGTGAAGCGACGCGCGCCTTGCCGCGAGATCCTCCAGGACATCGTCCGCGAGTTCAACGAGACCATGGAGCGGATCGGCGGCCACCGCATCCCCGAGGGCGGCTTCCCCCCCGCCTGAGCCCATGGCGCTCTACCCTTCCTACCTGAACCTGCTCGAGAGCGGCGATCTCGATCGCAGGGTCCGTCTCCTAGTGGGCCGACTGGGCCAGTGCGTCGTGTGCCCGCGCAACTGCCGCGTGAAGCGCCTGCGCGGCATGCGCGCCGTCTGCAAGACGGGGCGCTGGGCGGAGGTGGCCTCGTACTGCGTGCACCGGGGAGAGGAGCCCTGCATCAGCGGGCGCCGCGGCTCGGGCACCATCTTCTTCGCGCACTGCAACCTGTCCTGCGTCTACTGTCAGAACCACCAGATCAGCCAGGAGTGGCCCGCGGGCGAAGGCGCCAAGACGGCCGAGCAGCTCGCCGAGACCTACCTCGAGCTCAAGGCGCGGGGCGTTCACAATCTCAACTGGGTGAGCCCGAGCCACGTGGTGCCCCAGGCCGTGGAGGCCCTGGCCATCGCGGCCCGCCGAGGATTCGACCTCCCGGTGGTCTACAACTCCAGCGGCTACGACGCCGCCTCCACGCTGAGGCTCCTGGACGGCATCGTGGACGTGTACATGCCCGATCTCAAGTACGGCGACGAGGCCTCTGCGGACGAGCTCTCCAAGGCCGTGGGATACGTCGCCAACGCCCAGGCGGCGATTCAGGAGATGTGGCGCCAGGTGGGCCCGCTCACCTTCGACGAGCACGGCGTCGCGGTGCGCGGCCTCCTCGTGAGGCACCTCGTCCTGCCCAACGACCAGTCGCAGACGCGGGAGGTCCTCACCTTCCTCGCCCGCGAGGTGAGCCCGGACGTGGCGGTGAGCCTCATGGCCCAGTTCCACCCGTGCCACAAGGCCGTGGAGCACCCCCTGCTCATGCGCACGGTGCGGCCCTCCGAGTACGCCGGTGCGCTCGAGGCCCTGGAGAGCCTCGGCCTGCAGGAGGGCTACGTCCAGGAGCTCACCGCCCCCGAACACTACCTCCCCGATTTTTCGAGGGACGGCCACCCCTTCGAACCGTAGGAGCGGTCTCCCGACCGCGATCCTCGCGAGCCCCCGGGCGCGGTGACCCGCAGCTCTCTAACCCCTGAGCGCGTGTTCGACCCACCCTCCGCGCAGGGTCCTGATCCTCAAGACGCACGACGGCAGCTGGAGGACCACGGTCCTGCCCTGGTTCCCGCCCGTCTCCTCGAAGGCGAGCGGGAGGGCGCGTGTGCGGAGGACCGTGCGGAGCGATTCCGCGTTGCGTTGGCCCACGCCCTGGTCCAGGTCCATGTCCGACTCGAACATCCTCGCCCCGCCCACGAGGGCCGCCCGCAGGTTCCTGGGGTTGGCGCCGTGGGCCTGGAGGCCGGCCACGAGCTGGTCGAGCGCGGGCACGGCGTATTTGGCGGGGAGGTCGGTGGTGGTGTCCGTGGGCGGGCGGTCGCCCGGGAGCAGGACGTGCGCGAGGCCGCCCCAGCCGAGCCTGGGCTCGAAGAGGATGAGCGCCACGCAGGAGCCCAGGCCGTGCACCGCGAGGCTCTCGCCCCCGGTGGAGACGGCCTTCTGACCGATGAAGACGCTCCTGATTTCACATTTTGCATCTGAAGCCATTGAATCTCCGGCCCAGAACGTCATACCACGCGGAAGTGGCTCCCTCTTTTGCACGGGGAGGGCCATTCCCTCCCCGCTCCACGGGCAGAGCCCGATGGAGCCTCACCCCTCCCCCGGGGCCCCCTTCGCCTTCGGCTCGGGAGCGCCCGGATTTTGCCTGTCCCCGTCATAGCCAGCGCAGCGGCGACCATGGGCGATTACCCTCGCCGCTCGCCAAAGGCAAGGACAAAATCCGGGCTGACCGGCCTATCCTCCAAGGAACTCCCTCACCTCGGGCTTCAGGAAGAGCGCCTCGAGGTCGGCGCCCTTCACCTCGCGCCTCACGAGATCGGCCTTGTCCTCCGGTCCCAGGTGCCGGTTCACGATGAGGACCTGTTTGCCCCGAACCGTGCAGAGGGCGCCCGGGCTGCGGATCCTCGAGGTCTCCCGGTAGGCGATCTGCATCTTGGAGAGGGCGGCCTTCAGCTCCTCGAGGAAGGCCTCCCACTCCTCCTTCTTCATCCGACGGCTCATGGTTTCTCCAGGCGCGCGAGCGCGTCGACGATCTCGTCGTCGGTGAGCGTGTGGTCCGAGTCCTTGGCGAGCTTCCGGATGGCGCGGACCCTTTCGGGATCGGGCTCCACGCCGTGCTGCCTCAGCCAGAAGATGACGTTCGATTCTCCCGACATGGGGCCCACGACGATGCTCTGCTGGCGGGAGAACCAGGACGCGGGAACGGCCGAGTAGACGATGTCCACGAGGTCCTGCTCGCCCTTGTGGAGGGCCTTCAAGATCGCCGCGGCGTGGACCCCGGTCCCCGTTCGGTAGGCGTCCCGCCCGAAGACGGGATAGTTCCAGGGGATGGGTACGCCGGTCCAGCGCGCGACCCACTCCACGTAGTCCGAGAGGGGCCCGATGTCGCCGTCCCACCGCCCCATGAGCTTGAGGTTGATGAGGAGGAGATCGAGCGGGGTGTTCCCGACGCGTTCGCCCAGCCCCATCGCCGAGCCGTGGAGCCGGTCGGCCCCCGCGTCGAGGGCCGCCAGCGCGGAGCTGATGCCCAACCCGCGGTCCATGTGGCCGTGCCAGTCGATGCCCACCTCGACCCCGGTGGCGTCGATGACCCCCATGATGAAGGACACGAGCCTCCTCGCCCCTTCGGGCGTGGAGCAGCCCACCGTATCGGCGAGGCAGATCCGGTCGGCACCGCAGTCGATGGCGGCGGTGTAGAGGGCCTCCAGCACGGCGGGCTGGGCGCGCGTCGTGTCCTCGGTGACGAAGAGCACGGGCATCCCCGCGCGGACGGCCTCGGTGACGCTCTCCCGGGTCACCTTGAGGAGGAAGTCGAGGTCCCACCCCTCGGTGTACTGGCGCACGGCGCTCGAACCGATGAAGGTCGCCACGCGGATGGGGATCCCCGCACGCTGGGAGATCTCCAGGATGGGCCGGATATCCTGGCTGAGCGTCCGGGCGGCGCAGTTCGGCTCGATCGGGAGGCGTTCGTTGGCCACCTCCTTGGCCAGGAACAGCGTATCCTCGCGGATGTGCGGCCCGGCGGCGGGGAGGCCGATGTCGACGGCCTGCACGCCCAGCCTCACGAGGATGCGAAGGAACTCGAGCTTGGACTGGAGGGGCGGGTTCTTGGCCGAGGGGCTCTGCAGGCCGTCCCTGAGCGTCTCGTCGTCCGTCTCGACGAGGCGCCGGAACGCTCGCCCGGGCGCCTCCTCGGGCGGCGGGGTGTTCCAGTCGTAGACCGCGGTGGTGCGCGAGGGCACGGCGGGCCCGCTCAACGTCCCTTGAACGCCGGCTTGCGTTTCTGCAGGAAGGCGTCGGTGCCTTCCTTCATGTCCTCGGAGGCGCAGCAGAGCCCGAAGAGCGTCCCTTCCAGGTAACAGCCCTCTTCGAGCGGCATGTCGAGGCCCGCGTTGACGGCCTCGAGGCAGTGCCTGAGGGCGAGGGGCGCCTTGCCGAGCATCTTGCGCGCCATCTCGGCGGCCTTGGTCATGAGGTCGGCCGCGGGCACCGCGACGTTGACCATCCCGATCTCCGCGGCCCGTGCGGCCGGGATGCGATCCCCCGTCAGGAGGAGCTCCAGGGCGAGGCCCCTGCCGACGAGGCGCGCGAGGCGCTGGGTCCCGCCGTAGCCGGGGATGACGCCGAGGTTGACCTCGGGCTGGCCGAAGGAGGCGTTCTCGGAGGCCAGCCGGACGTGGCACGCCATGGCGAGCTCGCACCCGCCGCCGAGCGCGAACCCGTTCACCGCGGCGATGACCGGCTTGGGGAAGGTCTCGATGGCGCGGAAGACGCCCTGGCCGTAGAGCGCGAACTCCCGCCCGCTCTGGGAGTCCAGCCCGGCGATCTCGCCGATGTCCGCGCCGGCCACGAAGGCCTTCTCCCCGGCGCCCGTCAGGATCACCGCACCCACCGACGCGTCCCCCGCGGCGGCGGCGAAGGCGCCCGAGATGTCCTCGAGGGTCGCCCTGTTCAGCGCGTTGAGCTTGTCGGGGCGGTTGACGGTGACGACGGCGACGCCGTCCTTCACTTCGTACAGCACGTTCGCAAAATCCACGTTGTCCTCCGTCAGATGTCTGCGGGGCGAAGCCGCCTGGACCGAATCCGGCAGGCCTCAGGCCCCTCCGGCGTGGGTGCGCTCGACGAACTTGAACCGGAGCATCCCGAAACCCACCTGGGAGCCCGACTTGATGGGGGTGAGGACCCCCGTGGGGATTCGTTTCCCGTTGATGAAGGTCCCGTTGAGCGTCCCCACCTCCTCGGCGAGGTAGAACTGCCCGTTGCTGCAGATGAGCTTCGCGTGACGCCTCGAGACGCTGCGCTTCACGTCCTCCTCGGTGAGGTCCACGTCGGGCGTGATGCCCGTCACGGGGTCCTTGCGCCCCACGAGCGAGATCTCCCGGTGGATGGGGAAGACCTTGAGGGAGCCCTCCGACACGAACTCCGCGAGCGCGGGGGGCGCCTCTCCCCCGGCCGCAGGCGCCGGCGCGGGCTCGCGCTCGTCGGGGATGACCACCGCCTTGCCCTGGCTGGTGAGCGCCAGCTCGAGCTGGTCCGTCGTTTCGCGGAGGCGCTTGCTGATCTTCCGCAGCATCCGGACGGCGATCTCGATGTTGCTCTTGATCATCTGGTCGAAGGTCGCGCCGTTGATGATGATGAGCTCCGAGTCCTCGAGCGCCACGGCCGTAGCTGTCCGCGGCATCCCCTCCAGGAGGCTCATCTCTCCGAAAAAGTCGCCCTTCTCGAAGACCCGGACGAACCGCTTCTCGTCGTTCATGTTGCGGAAGAGCTCGATCTGGCCGTTTTGGACGACGTACATCTCGGCGCCCGGGTCCCCCTCCTTGAACACGACCTCGCCCTTGCTGTAAGGGACGATGAAATCGCGCAGGGGGTTGGCCATCACGTGACCTCTCTGAGTGAGGCCACAGTTTAGAGCCCCTCGCCCGTTAGGGCAAGGCCGGACCCCCGGGATGTGCCGCCCGTCACGCTCCGGACGGCGGTCAGATCAGGGCGCCGGGGCCTTCGCGGCGGCGAGCTGTCCGGACTCGGCGTCGTCCACCCCGGCCATGAAGGCCGAGAAGGCGGCGTACTTGTCGGGCCACACGATCTGGTAAGCGAGCACGAGCTTGCGCTCCACCGCGAGCGCGCCGCCCGAGACCTCGGCCTTCAGGTGGTACGAGCCGAAGGGCACCTTCGCGTCCTTCCCGCGGGACGGGTAGTCGAGCGTCCAGCCCTGCGGGGCCTTCAGCGTGAACTTCTGGTTGACGAAGATGGGCCCGCCCGTGCTGAGGGGGAGCTTCCTCTCCCGGAGGCTCGCCAGCGCCTGCCCGAGATGGAGGGCCGGCAGCGGGTCCGAGACCGTGAGGCGCCCGCCGTCGTCCGAGGCGTAGCCGTGGACGACGATGGTGTAGTTCCAGCCCAGCGGCTTGAAGGGGTCCTCGAGGTTGTCGACCGTGAAGTCCTCCACGTCGAGGTTCCCGTGCTGCTTGGAGAGCGCCATCTGCACCGCCTGTTTCCACTGGTCCTTGTCGAGCCTGCGCAGGGAGCCCCTGAGGCCTTCGCTCGCCTCGGGGTCGAGGACCTGGCGGTGCACGACGCGGAGGTCGCCGTCCTCGAGGAGCTCGCGGTCCTCCTCTTCCACCGCCGACATCCACGGCGCGAAGTCGGCGGGGACGTCGATCTCCTTCCACGGCTCGGGCGCCGTGGCTTCGATGGCCCGGGCGCCCTGGAGGTACCAGGGCAGGACGTAGGGGTCTCTGTAGGGGCTCAGGAGCGTCAGGTAGCGCGCCCTGCCGGGGAGGTTCACCCGCAGGATCGGGGCGGAGAACTGCCCGATGCGCGGGAGGTTGGCGCGGTAGACCCTGTCGGGCACGGCCTCGGCCACGAGGATGTCGAAGGGGATTCCGGCGACCTCGAGCAGCGCGGCCGCAACGGGGAGCCTGCTCCCCTGCCGGGTGAGGAGCGTCTGCGTCGGGTCCTGCCAGCCGCCGCCGCGCTCGCCGTCGAGCTCCTTGATGAGGTAGCGCACGACGCGGTCGGTCTTCTCGTCGGCGGTTTTCGCATCCCCCACCGCCTCGGCGTAGGCCCGCTCCACCTCGGGCGTCACCTGATAGCTCCCGAGCACGTTGTCCTTCGTAAAGCGCGCCAGGTCCTTCCAGCCGATGCCGCCCACCGCCTCGACGAGCGGGATGAAGAGCTGGCGGTTCGGCGTGTCGGGCTCGGGCGCGATGCGCGGCATGTCCCGGTAGTCGTAGTCCCGCCACTGCATGCCGTTCGCCCCACCCTTCTTGCAGGAGCCGGGCAGGTTCTGCTCGGCGAACTGCATGGGGATCGAATCCGGCCACTCGCAGTACCACTGCGTGCGGTGGAAGGGCTTCTCGATGTCCTGGAAGAGGTAGACCTGCGCCGTGACGTAGGCGTTCTTCTTGACGCCCGACGGGGGTTTGAGGGTGACGTACTCGTACTCGATGATGTCCCCCGCCTCGAGCCCCTGCATGCTGATGGTCTCCTTCTCGGGGATCTGCTCGGGTTCGAGGATGCGCCCGTCGGGCTTGACGGTCCGCAGGGAGAGGACGATCTGCCCGGGCAGCGACTGCTCGCCCTCCCGATCCACGCCCTCCTTGTTGTTGATTTTGATGATGCCGTGGTACCGCTCCAGCGAGGAGCCGTCCTTCTGTACGCGGGCGGTCATCTGGTCCAGCAGGAGGGAGGAGGGCGCCGCCTCGGGCTCCTTGCTCGTGTCCTCCCTGAGGACTTGCTCGAGCGTCAGGTGCTTGTCCTGGAAGGGAACGGGCTCGCCCATGGCCCACCGGGCCACGTCCACCGAGAAGGCGTCCGGTTTGGCGTCCTTGAGCCCGTCCCAGGCGTCCATGGCGGCCTTGCGGTCGCCCATGAGGAAGCACGCGCGGGCTAGGGCCAGGGAGAGCTCGACATCGCCCGGCTGAAGCGCCACGAGGCCTTCGAGGCGTCTGCGGGCGTCGGTGTAGCGGCCCATCTGGACCTCCACCCGGGCGAGCTCCTCCTCGTAGACCTTGTCGCGGTCGCCGTAGCGCTGCGACTCGTCGACGTAGAGGGCGTGGAGCTGGTCCCACTGCTGCGTCGCCGAGTAGAGCTGCGCGAGCTCGGGCCCAGCTCGCCGGAGCGCCGCGAGGCGCTTGATGGCGGCCGCCTCGGAGACCGGGTCCGGCACCTTCTGGTAGAACGCGACCCAAGCCGACTCGACGCTCTCGCACTCAGGCAGCGAGGAGGACGCCAGCTCAAGGGTGGCGCGCGCCTGGGGGATCCACGCCTTCTCCTGGAAGCGCGCCGCGAGCGTGACGAACCAACGCGAATCCTCGGGCGCGCTCTGGACGAGGCCCGACAGCGTGACGAGGTCCTGGTCGTCGTCCGAGTTGGCTCCCTGGAGGATGGACTTGAGGTAGAGCGGCAGGGGCGCCGCCGCGTCCACCTCGAGCGCGCCCTCCACGGCTTTCTCGGCCCGGCTCTGCGCGATCTTGGGGGGCAGGTCGTCGGCCTCCGTGAGGTACATCCTGGCGACCCAGAGGTTCCAGGCCAGGCACTTCGGGGCGCCCGCGGCGGCGCGCTCCATGACAATGCGCCCCTTGGCCACGTCGCCCTGCCAGCGGTACCAGAGCGCGGAGAACCCCTCGAAACGTGGATCGGCCTGCGCGAAGGAGGTCCTGAACGCCCCCTTGAATTCGCCGAGATCCTTGAACCCGGCCGGAGGGCCGGAGGGCACCGCGTCGCCCCATGCCACTCTGAGCGCACGGCCCTTGGCGTCGAGGAGCGCCATGTGGATGCCGTCCTCCTGGCCGTGGCCGCCGTGGAGCTTGACGAGGATGACGTGCCTGCCCGCGCTCAGGTCGATGCGGCGGATCTCCGTGGGGTCCTCCTGGCGCTTGAAGACGTCCTTCACGAGCAGGAGCTTGCCGTCGAGGTAGACCTTGAAGGACTTGGCCGCGTTCAGGTAGAGCAGGGCCTCCCCGCCGCTCTCCGCCTCGAAGGGCGCAAGGGCGTACAGGTTGAACTCCCTCCCCTCAGGCAGGTCGTAGGCAGGCGGGCGGCACTGGACGCTGTCCAGCCGGGAGTATTTCCAGGATGCGCTCGCGAGGGCGCCCGATTCCACGGGAGAGGTCTCGTAGAAAGCCAGGCGGCTGAGCTCCTTCTCCGGCCGCGTGAAGAGCGCGCCCGGCACGAACCCCGCGTGGGCGAGGGCAGCGCGCTTGGCCGCGAGGTCGCCCGAGCGGGCCGCGAGGCGGTACGCGAGCCAGCCGAGGTTGAAGCGAACCATGGGGTCCATGGCGTCGTTGGCCGAAAGGAGCGGGAGAGCCTCGCCCACGAGGCGCGTCGTGGCGCGGTTGAAGGTGGCGTCGTCGCTCAGCAGGTCCTGCAGGAGGAACGCGAGGGGATCGGCGGGCGCGTTACGGAGCCCCTCCATCGCCGTGACCACGGCTTTCTCTCGCTCGCCGCGCGCCATCTGGATGAGCGCGAGGCCGTAGGCCGCCCCCGCATCCGCGGGGTTCGCGTCGAGGTCCTTGTGGAGCGCCGCCTCCGCCTGGGGCAGCGGCGATCCGTTGAGCAACTCGTCCCAGCCGCTCGACGCGGTCGCCGGGACCGCGGCCAGCAGGGCCGCGAGGAGGAGGACGGGACGGAGCGACTTGCGCAGGGTGAGCGAGCTCATGGGCGACCTCCCGCCGTGGTGAACCGGACCCTCTCGTCGATGAGCCTGTCCACCTGCTGGCAGAACGCGCGGAACGCGTCGTAATCGGAGGGTTGGACGCGCGATACCCCCAGCGTGACCGTCACCGTCACGGTGAGCCGGTTCCCCTCCTCCTTGACCTGCCGACCGGCCGAGCCGAACGGGCCCTCGACCTTCTGCTCGGCGGGCGCGGAGGCGCTTTCGCCGGGCGGCAGCACGTAGGTCACCGCGTAGGTCTGCGTCCAGGGGTAGTCGATCTCGAGCGGGAGCGTCCGCGACGGGAGCGAGGCGTACATGTTCGAGAGGTTGAGCTTGCCGAGCCACGTCCTCGCCGAGAGCCTGTTCTTGCCGTCGGGCTTGAAGAGTTGGCCGATGGTGCCCTCGAAGGAGATCGTCACGGGGGTCGACAGGTCGTCCAGCGGGCTCACCTTCACGCTCGTGAGGCGCGTACCGGGGAAGCTCCCCGAGAGGTCCCTCTCGAGCATCTCGAGCTGCTTGTCCTTGTCCTGGTATCGGCGCCTTACCCACGAGCACTCCTGGCCCGCGATGACGGCCTCACCTGCCGCGGCGGCGTCGCTCCCCTCCTCCGGCACCTGGATGACGTAGCTCGCCGAGTAGCGGTTCCCGTCGGGTCCCTGCACGGGCGTCTGGACGCGCTTGGTCCGGCCGTCCTGCCATACGAGCTGCACCCAGACGCCCCGGTCCTGGTACGGGAGCTCGCGCAGGCCCGTGTACTCCGCGGTGCCGTCGAGGAACAGGTCGAGCTCGGGGACGTAGCAGATGGCGTGGTTGAAGATGGACATGGTGGCGGGCGACGCGAGGACCTCGCCGTTGTCGCGGGTCCGGATGAGGACCATCGACGCGTCCACCCCGGCGGCCTTAATCATGGCGGCCATGAGGATGGCCTTGTCCTTGCAATCGCCGAATCGGCGCTCGTAGATCTGCTTCACCTTGTAGGGGCGGAACCCGTGGACGCCGAACTCCAGGCCCACGTAGTGCGTCTGCTGGACGACCCAGCGGTGGATGGCCCGGACCTTATCCTCGGTGGTCTTGCACCCCGCCGTGATCTCCGCCACCTTCGCCTTGATCTCGGGGGTCACTTCCCACTGGTCAGCGATGAACTTGGCGTACCAGCGCCCGAGCGCATCCCAGTCCTCGAAGGTGGAGAGCTGCAGGTAGGGCGCCACTTCCGAGAAGCCCGGCATCTCGGGCTCCCGCTGGAGGTGCGGTATGTCGCGGGACACCCACCGGTAGACCTTGCGCCCCTGGACCGTCATGACGATGGGCTTCACGTCGAGGCCCTTGGCCTGCATGAACAGGGGGAAGTCCTCGGGCATGACGAGCGTGTACTGCTTGAGGAGGATGGGGAGCATGCCCGCGAAGGGAACCCAGTCGCCGAAGTAGCGGCCGTAGTCGTTCTGCTCGCCCACGTCGGAGATCCTGTACTCGATCCAGATGCGGTCCCCCGAGGCGAGCGAGGGGAAGCTGAGGACGAGGTTCCGGTTCCGGTAATAGAGCCTGTACTGGGGGTCGGAGACGGCGTCGGTGACCATGGTCTCGGCGTGGACGCGGCGTCCGTCGGGTTTGAGGATGCTGGCCTCGATGACGCGCACCTCCTCCCGGTCGGGGTCGAAGGCGATGGGCCACGCCTGCATCTGCTGCACGGCGCCCGGCTGCAAGACCTGGATCACGCGCTGCAAGTAGCGGGTGGAGAGCCCGTTCGGCTCCACCTTGACCGCGGTGTTGTCGACGAGGACCACGCCCTGCTGGCCTCCGAAAGCGCCCAGATCCGCGGGGACGTCCTTGGCCTCGATGCGGTAGCGCGCCTCGAAAGCCTCTTCCTGCGGCGTGAGGAAGGCCACCTTGCGCTTGACCGACTCCATCTGGGGGCGGAGGATGAGCGCCTGCTGATAAGACTCCAGCGCCTCTTTGCCCTTGCCTTCGGCCTGGAGGACGTCGCCCATGAGCTCGCGGCCCTCGGGCCAGTCGGGCGCCCACACGAGCACGGGTGACAGCGCGGCCTCTGCCTCGCCGGCCCGGTCCAGGCCGATGAGGTAGGACGCCTTCCTGTAGACGACCATCCGGTCCATCGGGTAGCGCGACGCCATCTCGGAGAAGAGGGCGAGCGCGCCGGCGCTGTCGCCCGTGGCCATCAGGTTCGCGAGGACCGGATACCACCCGCCCGTGTCGCCCTGCTGCCTCAGCCGGTAGGCCGCCGCGACCTTCGCCGCGCGGTCGTTCTGCCCGAGGGTCTTGGCCGCGTCCACGGCGGCCTCCTGGACGAGGGTGCAGTCCGGGTGCGCCGCGTAGAGCGCCAGGAGGTCCGCCGCAGCGGCCCCCTCCGTGGCGAGCTGGAGGAGCGCCTGTCCTTCGAGTGCCGCGAGCGACAGGCTGGCCGGATCGGCCTTTCTCCCCTGCCGGACGTAGTCCATGCCGGGGATGGGCATGCCCCTGCGAAGGTAGTGCTGCGCCAGGCCTTCCAGCGCCGCGCTGTCGCCCGGGTCGGCGTCGAGCGCCTTCTGGAGGGCGTCCCGCTTGCGGTTGATGTCGCTCTCGGCTTCGGAGAGGGCCAGCCAGAGGAGGGCGTCGTTCCCCGCGCCCTCGGCGGCCTCCCTCAGGAGCTGCACGTTGGGGTCCTCGGTGCGGTCGAAGGTCTTCTCGAGGGTCAGGTACTCACCGAGGATGCCCTTGTTCTTGGGGGACGGGTCTTGCTCGACGGCGTCACGCAGCCTCTTCTCGGGGTCGTTGACCTTCATGTCCTTGGGTGGGGCGCCGTCCTTGGCGAGGACCGCCTCTCGGCTCTCGGTCACCTTGGACGGGTCCGCGGTGGCGCGCCATCCTGCGAGGGGCGCGCCGGACCCGTCGGTGATCCGCAGCATGAAGTTCCAGCCGGCCTCCTGGTTGCAGACCTTCACGAGGATCGCGTTCCAGCCCTTGCGCAAGGTGCAGGGATCGGCGAACTGGTCGAGTGCGCGCCCGTTGTACAGCTTGCGGCCCGCGAGGAACTCGCCGTTTACCCAGAGCTTGTAGGATTCGTTGTAGGAGCCGCGCAGGACGCAGGGTGTGTCGCGGTCCACGTACACGAAGGTGAGGGCGTACCCCGCCGTCTTCTCGGAGGGCCACAGGAGCTGGTCCAGGGGGACCAGGCCGTCGGCCACGGGCACGGGGAGCGCGCGCCACGTCACGGTGTGGCCCTTGCCCTCGTATGAGCCGGTCCACGTGCGGTCCGACTCGGGGCCGTAGGCGGTGTCGAAGCCCTGCTTGTTCTCGTCGTCGAAGGGCCCCACCACGCGCCACTCGGTGACGAAGCCGAGCCCGGCGTCGAGCGCGGCCGCCTGCTTCAGCTGCCCGTGGTCCTTGCAGAGGGACGAGAGCCTCGAGGCCGCGTGCGCCTTGACCTCCGGATCCGCATCGGTCGCCTGGAGCACCTTCGAGAGAGCCTCCTCGAGCCTGCCGGTGCCGTCCTGTCCGTCGGAGAGGAGCTCCGCCCGGTAGATGGGTACGATCCCCTGGGGCCCCGAACGGCCCGACCAGATGGCCTGGAGGGCCCGGTCGTAGCGTTCCGCCGCGGTGATCCCGGCGAGGGCGGCGACCGAGGCGGCCATGGCGGCGAATGCGAGCAACGTCTTGCGAACGGACATCAAGTCCCCCTGAGAAATGCCGGCCTGAGGGGCAGGAGGCCCCTGCGGGCTGCGTCCACCTCGGCGAGCAGGCGCTCCCGGTCGCGGGAGAGCCGGCCGCTGAGCGGCAGCGGGTTGGACGCGTGGTTGGAGTGGAACACGGTGTCTTCCAGCTGGACCTCCCGCAGGAGCGTCCGGAGCTCGTCGAGGATTCCGGCGTCGCCGGGGAGGGCGAAGCGCCCGGTGCGCATCTGCCGGTAGAGGGGCGCCTCGGGGACGGCGTACCACGTGAGCGCCGAGAGGTACCGCGGCTGCATGAGGCTCGCGGCGCGGGCCGTCTGCACGGCGTGCTCGTGAGATCCCTCCACCCCGCCGAGGCCGAGCAGGACCATGACCGAGGATTTCATCCCGGCGGCGTGGCCGCTCCGGACGGCCTCCACGGCCTCCGCCGAGGTGGCGCCCTTGCCCACACGGCGAAGCACCTCGTCGCTCCCGGACTCCAGGCCGAGGTAGAAGAGCGATAGGCCCTTCTCCGCGAGCCGGGCGAGCTCGTCACCCGACTTGGCCAGGAGGTTCATGGGCGTGGCGTAGAGGCTCACCCGGCGCAGGGACGGGAAGGAGGCGGCCAGCTCGTCGAGGAGGACCTCGAGGAACCCGGCGGGCGCCGCGAGGGCGTCGCCGTCCCCGAGGAAGACCCTGCTGGTCGCGGGCCATCGGGACGCGGCGTCGCGGATCTCCGCCACGAGCTCCTCGATGGGGCGTTCGTGATAGGCCTTGTTCCGGTACATGGCGCAGAAGGTGCACGCGTTGTGCGAGCACCCCACGGTGGCCTGCAGGATCAGGCTGTCGGCCTCCGACGGAGGCCTGAACACCGGCTCCACGTA
>JBBIUU010000011.1:0-15192 GCA_037440125.1 Acidobacteriota bacterium | reverse complement strand
TCCGGCGGCCTAACGTAGAGCGGCGTGAGACGCTCCGAGGGGCGCCCCTGCGCGAGGGCGTCGAGAGCGGTGCGCGCGGCGGGCACGGCCATGTTGGGCACCGCCGCCTCGATCAAGCAAGACGCCCGCCAACCCTCCACGAGGGCGACGCCGTCCCCGATGGCCCAGGCGCAGCGGGCGGCCGTCTCGACGAGTGCCGCGGGGGAAAGCGCCTCGGGGTCTCCCAGGGCCTCCACGGCTCCGCCCCGTCTTGAGAACCGGGCGGCATACACCTGGTTCCTTCGGGCGTCCAGGAGGGCCAGTCCCTCCCCTTCGCCCGACGAGCAACGGGCGAGCGCCGAGAGACTGTCGAGGCCGAAGACCGGAAGGCCCAGTGACGCCGCCAGGCCCTCGGCGGCGGCGAGGCCCACGCGGAGGCCCGTGAAGGACCCCGGACCGAGAACGACGCCCACGGCCGCCAGCGAAGCCCGAGAGGCCCCACCGGCGGGCAGGAGCGTCTCCAGCCCAGCCACGAGCTTCGTAGCGTGCGTCGGGACGTGCTCGTGGATATCGGCCAGGACCCGGCCCTCCGCATCCACCAGGGCGAGGTTGAGCCAGCGGGTGGAGGTATCGATACCCAGGACCGTCCTATCGGTCACGCCTTGCTCCCAGCAAAACGAAAGGGGGGGCCCGCAGCGCAGGCCCCTCCCTTCCCCACCATCAAAACGGCAATGCCTAGTTGAACATTTCGGCGATCTTGGAGACTCCGGGGATCGCCCACTTCTCGCCTCCGAAGGCCTTGACCCAGCAGAGGATCATGACGACCAGCGGGACGAGCGAGAGGACGGGCCACAGGCAGCACGAGAAGAGGCGCGCCACGCTGCCGAGGACCGGGACGAACCCGATGACGATCGAGCCCACGACGCCGAGCATGACGACGACGATCCAGCAGACCATGAACGCCAGCCCCTGCCTCGCGTGCCAGTAGACGTACTCCTTCTTCGGGTCCGACCGCTGGTCCCGGAACATGAAGAAAGGGATCAGGCTCAAGATGCCGAAATACGCCAGGAAGAGATGGATGGCATCGTCGGGGTGATAGGGCTTCTCCGCTGCCGGAGCTTCGTTCTCAGCCATGGTCGTCCGTCCTCAGTTGAACATCGCCGCCAGCTTGCTCACCCCGGGCATCTCCCACTTGATGCCGCCGAACGCCTTGACCCAGCCCATGATCATGAGCACGAGCGCGCCGACCCAGACCACGCAGCCGATCAGCCAGCCGATGAAGGGGATGACCATGATGAAGCAGCAGATGAAGACGCAGACGGCGAGCGCGAGGCCCTGGCGGGCGTGCCAGTAGACGTACTCCTTCTGCGGATCGGAGCGCTTGTCCTTGAACATGAAGAACGGGATCAAGGAGAGGATTCCAAAGTAGGCGAGGAAGAGGAAGATCTTGTCGTCGTCCGCGTACGGTTTCACGGCACCAGTGGTCTCGTCACCCATGCGCACCTCCCTTTTGCCCTGTTAGGATGCCACCAAACGGCCCCACGCGCAACCTCGGCGCGGCCCCGCGTGACCTTCGTCACACCTCCTGGAACATGTAGGGCCTGAGGCAGTCGAGCCGCGAGTCTACCTCGGTCGGGTGCAGGAACCACGTGGCCGCCGCCACCGACGACAGGAGCGAGTTGCCGTCCTGGGGCGTGTAGCAGAACCCCGCGATCTCCGTGCCTCTGTGGACCGTGAGCGCCCGAACGGGGATGACCGTCTGCGAGAGGATGCGGCCGTAGTAGCCGTGGTCGCGGCCGAAGGAGAAGACCTGGTTGGCGGACTTCTTGTGCGTCACCGCCACGCGCCGGTTCTCCTCGATGGCCTTCATGAGCTGTTCCTTGGAGGTGGGGCGCTTCACCTTCAGGTTGAACCACAGCGCGTGCATGTACTGCGTGTTGAGCTTGATGGCCGAGGAGAAGAGGTCCAGGTCGAGGTCCAGGGTCTTGAAGAGGTGCCAGGCGTCCCGGGCGTGGTGCGTCCCGAAGTCCGGGTCGTCGTGCTTGCCCGCCTGGGGTGCCGGGATGTAGGACCCGTCCTGGCTGATGTCGTTGGCGCGGCGCATGCAGACGAAGCGCCCCGCGAGCAGGTTGTCGGGCTGGCTGCCGTTGTCCAGGGCCAGGGTGTTGATGATGGCCGCGATGTTGTGGGTGTTGCAGGAGACCACCTGGACGAAGCGGTCCTCCCCCGCCACGAGCGTCTTGTCGTTGATGCCCCTCGCGTAGGGCTTCCCGAAGCCGAACTCCGAGCCCTGCGCGATGAAGCCCCTGGGCCCGCCCTTCAGCTTCGTGTACACCGAGTCCTTGTGACTGTTCCCCACGGCCGTGCAGTCGATGACCACGGCCGCCTGCGCCAGGGCTTCCTCCACGGTGAGGCTCGTGGGGACGCCGAGTTCCGAGAAGGCCTTCTGGGATTCGGGCTCGGAGGCCAGCAGCGCACCGTCGTTCAGCAGGGCCCGGATCTTGGAGCGGTCCTCCACGATGGCCGACTTCTTGTGGAAGGTGACGCCGTCGATGCCGAGCTCCTCGCGCTTGTGGCAGAGGAACCCGATGAGCGGCTCTCCGATGGTCCCCGTACCGACCACGTGGACGATGTTCTTTCCCATGCGTTCTCCCGCTCCCAGCAGGGCCTCTGACCCTATCTGTTTCTCCGGCTCTCCCTTCACCGGCTCCCCGTCTCTATCTCTACGTGCCTTCCTGCCAGGACGCCAGGTAGGCCACCTGCTCCGGCGTGAGGGTGTCCATGGCGTAGCCCATGGTCTTGAGCTTGATGTTGGCAATCTCGCGGTCGATCTCCTCGGGGATGACGTGAACGCCTTTGGAGAGCGTGGCCTTGTGCTTGAGGATCCACTCGGCGGAGAGCGCCTGGTTGGCGAAGGACATGTCCATGACCATGGCGGGGTGGCCCTCGGCCGCCGAGAGGTTCACGAGCCGCCCGTCGGCCAGCACGTAGATTTTCCGCCCGTTGGGGAGAGAGAACTCCTCCACGAACTGCCGAGCCTCGCGGCGGGCCGTGGCCAGCTCGTAAAGGCCGCCGTCGAGCTGGAGCTCCACGTTGAAGTGGCCGCTGTTGCAGACGATGGCGCCGTCCTTCATGGCCAGGAAGTGCTCGTTGCGGATGACGTGCTTGTTGCCCGTCACGGTGATGAAGAGGTCGCCCACGGGGGCAGCGGCCGCCATGGGCATGACGCGGAAGCCGTCCATCACGGCCTCGATGGCCTTCACGGGGTCGATCTCGGTGACGATGACGTGCGCGCCGAGACCCTGCGCCCGCATGGCCACGCCCTTGCCGCACCAGCCGTAGCCCGCGATGACCACGGTGGAGCCCGCGAGGAGCATGTTGGTGGCGCGGATGACCCCGTCGAGGGTGGACTGTCCCGTGCCGTAGCGGTTGTCGAAGAAGTGCTTCGTCATGGCGTCGTTGACGGCGATGATGGGGTAGCCCAGGACGCCGTGGCTGGCCATGCTGCGGAGGCGAATGACGCCCGTGGTCGTCTCCTCGGTTCCGGCCACGACGGCCTCGAGGGCCTCCTTGCGGTCGCTATGCGCCAGCGAGACGAGGTCAGCGCCATCGTCCATGGTGATGATGGGCTTGGTGTCCAGGATGGCGTTCAGGTGCCTGTAGTAGGTGGCGTTGTCCTCGCCCTTGATGGCGAAGGTGGCCACGCCCCAGTCCTCCACGAGGCTCGCCGCCACGTCGTCCTGGGTGGACAGCGGGTTGCTCGCGCAGAGCGCCACGGAGGCGCCGCCCGCCACGAGGGTCCTCATGAGGTTGGCCGTCTCGGTGGTCACGTGGAGGCACGCGCCGACGCGCACGCCCTTGAGGGGCTTCTCCCTCTCGAAGCGCGCGCGGATGTCCGCGAGGACGGGCATGTTGCGGTCGGCCCAGAGGATGCGGTTCTTCCCCTTCTGCGCCAGGGTCTTGTCGAGGATGTCGAAGCTCATCACTTACCCCCCTTCGCGTTCTTGAGGCCGGCGTGGGCCGCGAGCTCGGCCGCGCGGTCCGTGCGCTCCCAGGTGAATCCCTTCTCGTTCCTTCCGAAGTGGCCGTAGGACGCGGTCCTCTGGTAGATGGGCTTGAGCAGGTCGAGGGTCTCGATGATCTGCTGGGGCTTGAGGCCGAAGGTGGCGCGGATGGCGCGCTCGATGCGCTCCTCGGGCACGGCCGCCGTGCCGAAGGTCTCCACGAGGACGCTCATCGGGTCGGCCACGCCGATGGCGTAGGCCACCTGGACCTCGCAGCGGGAGGCCAGTTTGGCCGCCACCACGTTCTTGGCGATGTAGCGGCCCATGTAGGCCGCCGAGCGGTCCACCTTGGAGGGGTCCTTCCCGGAGAACGCACCGCCGCCGTGCCGGCCCATGCCCCCGTAAGTGTCCACGATAATCTTCCGGCCCGTGACGCCCGAGTCGCCCATGGGGCCGCCGATGACGAACCGGCCCGTGGGGTTGATGTGGATCTTGGTCCTGCCGTTCAGGAGCCTGCCGGGGAGGGCCTTGAGGATGACCTCCTCGCGGATGCCCTCGTGGATCTGGCCGTTGCTCACGTCGGCTGAATGCTGGGAGGACACCACCACGGCGTCGATGGCCACGGGCTTCCCGTCCTCGTAGCGCACCGTCACCTGGCTCTTGCCATCGGGGCGCAGGAACGGCAGGATTTCCTTCTTCCGGACTTCCGCCAGGCGGCGCGTGAGCGCGTGGGCGTAGGTGATGGGGGCGGGCATGAGCTGGGGCGTCTCGTCGCAGGCGTAGCCGAACATCATGCCCTGGTCACCGGCGCCCTGCTCCTTCTTCCTGTTCTTGGCCTTGTCCACGCCCTGCGCGATGTCTGAGGACTGCGCCTCGATGGCCACGAGGACCCCGCAGGTGTGGCCGTCGAAGCCCATCTCGCTGTCCACGTAACCGATCTCGGTGATGGTCCGGCGCACGATCCTGGGGATGTCCACGTAGCACTTCGTCGTCACCTCGCCGGCGACGACGCAGAATCCCGTCTTGAGGAGGGTCTCGACGGCCACGCGGCCCGCCGGGTCTTGCTTGATGATGGCGTCGAGGACGCCGTCGCTGACCTGGTCCGCGATCTTGTCGGGGTGTCCCTCGGTCACCGACTCGGAGGTGAACAGGAAGCTCTTCGCCATGGGGTCCCTTCTTCTGGAGTGTTGGGGCTGGTCTCTGGTCCTGCGGCAGGGCTCCGCGCCCGCCGCGTCACTTGACGATCTTGGCCTTCAGGGAGACCTTGCCGTCCTTGCTCTGCACGGAGAAGACCACGTCCTTCCCCTGGTACTTCGCCAGGATGGCTTCCTTCTGCTGCTTCACGTGCTTCTCGAATGCGGCGAAGTCCCACTCGGGCACCATGCCCACCTGGAGCCTCGCGTTGATGAGCTCGTCGTAGAGGCGCCGCAAATGCTGGCTGGCCCCCCCGGCCCTCGGTGCTTCGGCCTTGCCCGCAGCCGGGGCCGCCGGGGGCTCGGCCCTCGCCGCCTCAGGCACGCGGCCCGGGGCGGATTTCTCCAGGGCGTAGAGGTCTTTCTTCGCCTTCATGGCGGAGGCCGTGAAGCGGGGGTCCGCCACGATCCCCTCCTCCTTGGCCTTCAGCATCTTGTTCCACTGTTCGCAGTGCAGGCTGTACTTGGTGGCGAAGGCGTTGAACATGAACTGCTGCTGGAGGCGGTTGAGGTTGCCCGAGCTGTAGTAGCGGACGAGGCGGTCGATCTCGGCCCGTTCTTTCGTCGGGGGGGTCTTCCTCGTTCCGGCGAAATAGAGGTCGTACTCGTGCTTGAGCACGCCGAAGAGGTCCTGCATCCTCTTGATGTCCGCCTCGAATCCCTGTTCCGCCATGAAGGCCCGTCTCCCGAACGAATAAGGATAACTCAAATCTCTTGAAGACTCAAGCGATTCCGGCTCCCCCGCCGGTGGCCGGCGCCATGCGGCGCGGGAGCGGGGAAAGGGGGAGAGCGGACTCTGTAGCGTCGGTGGGTTTTATGGCGCAACCGCCGGAAACGCCGTCACAATTCGCCTTGACAGGGGTATGCCCTTTTGTTAGATTCGGGCCTCGGGTGGAGATAGGGCCTGGGTTTGAAGCCTCTTGGCCATCTGCCGCAGGGGCGACCGAATCCGAGCCGTCTCCGATCCGACCGACCGAACATGGGGGGATTCGAACAGATACGGCAGTGAGAGGTCCATCGGTGTGTTTCATCCAGAGGGTACACCCTGACGCATAACGGAGAGTGACGAAATGGCTAACAAACCCTTCAACGCCTTTGAGATGGCCCAGCAGCAGTTCGACGGCATCGCCGAGAAGCTCGGCCTCGACCAGCCGACCCGCGACCTGCTCCGCAACCCGCTCCGCGAGTACCACTTCTCCATCCCCGTCCGCATGGACGACGGTTCCTATAAGGTCTTCAAAGGTTTCCGCATCCAGCACAGCGACGCCCGCGGCCCGTGCAAGGGCGGCATCCGGTTCCACCCCCACGAGACCGTGGACACCGTCCGCGCCCTCGCCACCTGGATGACGTGGAAGTGCTCCGTGGTGGACATCCCCCTCGGCGGCGGCAAGGGCGGCGTCATCTGCGACCCGCACAACCTCTCCGACCGTGAACAGGAAGGCATCTGCCGCGGCTGGGTGCGCCAGGTCTCCCGCAACGTGGGACCCCTGCAGGACGTGCCCGCCCCCGACGTCATGACCCACGGCCAGCACATGCTGTGGATGATGGACGAGCTCGAGGTGATGCAAGGCGCCAAGCTCCCTGGCTTCATCACGGGCAAGCCCGTGGGCATGGGCGGCTCCCTGGGCCGCACCGAGGCCACCGGCTACGGCGTGGTGTACTGCATCCGCGAGGCCATGAAGGAGCTCGGCATCCCGATCAAGGGCGCCACCGCTTCGATCCAGGGCGCCGGCAACGTGGCCCAGTACGCCATCGACCTCTTCGAGCAGTACGGCGGCAAGACGATCGCCATTTCGTGCTGGGACAACAACGACAAGAAGGCGTACACTTACCGCTGCAAGGACGGCATCCCCTTCGCCAAGCTCATGGCCTCCATCGACAAGTTCGGCACCATCGACCCGAAGAAGGCCAAGGAGCACGGCTGGGAGCAGCTCGAGGCCGACGCCTGGATCGAGCAGGACGTGACGCTCCTCATCCCCGCGGCCCAGGAGGGCATGATCACCGGCGAGAACGTGGGCAAGATCAAGCCCAGCGTGAAGATCATCGCCGAGGGCGCGAACGGCCCCACGACCCCCGACGCGGACAAGGCCATCTTCGAGCGCGGTATCTTCGTGGTTCCCGACTTCCTCTGCAACGCCGGCGGCGTGACCTGCTCCTATTTTGAGCAGGTGCAGTGCAACATGAACTACTACTGGGAGAAAAACGAGGTCCTGCAGAAGCTCGACCAGAAGATGACGAACGCCTTCAGGGCCGTCTCCGACCTCGCCCGCAAGAAGAAGGTCTACATGCGCGACGCCGCCTACATGATCGCCGTCCAGCGCGTCGCCGAGGCCTGCCACCTGAGGGGCTGGGTGTAAGCACGATTTCGGAATTCGGATTTGGGATTTCGGAAACGGAAGCCTAAATAGAAGGCGTGACGACCGGAGGGCCCGCGGGCGACCGCGGGCCTTCTCGCGTCCGGCGCTTCCCTTCCCCGGCGGCCCCGGATAGAATCTGCCTTCGGACACCCCGGCCATCCGACCAAGACGAGGGAACCCATGCCCCATCGACAGAGCACCGGCAAGGACATCGCGTCGGGCGGCGGCCTAGGCCGCGGCCGCGACCTGGAGTGCCTCTACGCCCTCTCCAGCGTGCTTCGCCAGACGCAGCTGCCTCTCGCCGATCGGTGCAAGCAGCTCCTGGCGGTCGTGCCGAAGGGCTTCCAGTACCCCGGAATCTGCCGGACAGAGATCACCCTCAAAGACCAGACCATCTCGGCCAAGGGGTATAAGGAAACGCCGTGGGTCCTGGCGGCGGAGATCCCCGGGCCCGACGGCCCCCGCGGGTCCGTTAAGGTCTGCTACCTCGAGCAGCGCCCCACGTGCGCCGAGGGGCCCTTCCTCCTCGAGGAGCGCAAGCTCGTGAACTTCCTCGCGCGCAGGCTCGCCATCCACCTCGACCGAGCCGATTCGGGACAGAGCCCCGCGACGAGGGCGCTCGCGCGCCCCCCCGAGTGGCGCGCCATTCTCGACCTCCTCCACGAGACGGACGTCATGCTTTGGAAGCGCATCCTGCGCCGCCTCATGAACTACCTCTCGAAGGAGGGCGTGCCGGGCGTGCACACCCTCATCATGCAGTTCGACCCCTCCAACTACGCCGAGCGCGACAAGGAGCTCCGTGGCGCCAACCAGCCCCTGCCCAAGCGGGACGTGGACGTGCTGAACCGCCTCTTCGAGGACATCATCCAGGTGGCGGACATCGCCCTGCCCGACCGCGAGATCGCGAACCTCCTCAAGCAGTGGATCCGGCAGGACAAGCTCGGCCTCATGGCCATCGCCACCGACGAGCGCGACCTCGGGCTCGTGCGCGTGCGCGACCTCGTGGAGCGGTTCACGCGCTCGACGCAGGAGGGGGAGGTGGCCATCTCCGCGGCGGACGACCGCAACGCCCGCGTGGCGCTCATCAGACGCCTCCTCACGGAGCGCCTGACCTTCATCCAGGTGGCTAAGGAGTACCTCACGATCCACGATTTCGGCCGGCTCTTGACCCGCATCTTCGGACCCGCCGAGGGCAACGGGAAGATCGGGGGCAAGGCCGCGGGCATGTACCTCGCGCACCAGATCCTCAAGCGCAACGCCAAGGGCGACCCCCTCATCGACCACCTCCGCATGTGCCGCGCGTGGTACATCACCTCCGACGGCCTCTTCGACTTCGTCAAGTACAACTCCCTCGAGGACACCCAGAGCTTCAAGTACTCGAGCCTCGAGGAGGTGCGCGAGGGCTACGCCTACCTCGAACAGATCTTCAAGCACTCCCACTTCTCGCCCGAGATGATCAACGGCCTCAGGTTCGCCCTCGACGAGCTCGGCGACGGCCCCCTCATCGTGCGCTCGAGCAGCCTCCTCGAGGACAGCGAGGGCTCGGCCTTCTCGGGCAAGTACCGGAGCCTCTTCCTCGTCAACACGGGCAGCAAGGAGGAGCGCCTCAACGCCCTCCTGGACGCCATCTCGGAGGTCTACGCCTCCATCATGGGGCCCGACCCCATCCAGTACCGCAAGGAGCGAGGGCTCCTGGACTTCATGGAGGAGATGGGGATCCTGATCCAGCGCGTGGTCGGAACGCGCGTGGGCAGGTACTTCTTCCCCGCCTTCGCGGGCGTGGCCTTCAGCAACAACGAGTTTCGCTGGTCCCCGCGCATCAAGCGCGAGGACGGCATCATCCGCATCGTGACGGGCCTGGGCACGCGGGCCGTGGACCGGGTGGGCGAGGACTACCCCACCATGATCGCGCCCGGTCAGCCGGGCCTGCGCGTCAACGCCACGCCCCAGCAGGCCCTGCAGTACGCCCAGAAGTACGTGGACGTCCTCAACATGGAGACGGGGCGCTTCGAGTCCCCGCTCATCGCCGACGTGCTCGCCGAGGTGGGGAACGACTACCCCATGCTCGACAAGATCTTCTCCGTGTACCGGGACGGGGTGCTCCGGAAGCCCTCGAGCACGGTCATCGACCCCGCCTCCGACGAGCTCGTGGTCAACTTCGCCGGGCTCATCGAGGGGACGCCCTTCATCAAGCAGATGCGGACCATCATGACGCTCCTCCAGGAGGCCATGGGGCACCCCGTGGACATCGAGTTCGCCTCCGACGGGAAGGACCTCTTCCTCCTCCAGTGCCGCCCCCAGAGCTGGGCGCAGGACTCCTACCGCGTGGCCATCCCCTCCATGGTGCCGCCCGAGCGGAAGATCTTCTCGGCGAGCCGCTACGTGAGCAACGCCCAGCTGACGGGCCTCCGGTACGTGGTCTACGTGGACGGCGCCGAGTACGGCAACCTCCCCTCGAAGGCCGACATGAACGCCGTGGGCGCCATCGTGAGCCGCCTCAACACGATCCTTCCCCGCCGCTCCTTCGTCCTCCTAGGGCCGGGCCGCTGGGGCAGCCGGGGCGACATCACGCTGGGCGTCCCCGTAACCTATTCGGACATCAACAACACCGCGCTCCTGGCCGAGGTGGCCCGCAAGAAGGGCAACTACGTGCCGGACCTCTCCTTCGGCACCCACTTCTTCCAGGATCTCGTGGAGGCCAACATCAAGTACCTCGCGCTGTACCCCGACGAGGAGGGCGCCGTGTTCAACGAGGCCTTCCTGAACGACTCGCCCAACTGCCTCGTGGACCTGCTCCCCGACTTCGCGCAGTACGACCGCGTGGTCCGCGTCACCGACGTGGAGGCCGTGGCCCCCGGCTCCGAGCTGCAGGTCATCATGGACGGGGAGAAGAACGAGGCCCTCGCGTTCGTCCGCGAGACCCGGCCCCACCCGGCCGCGGCGGGCCAGTCCTACGGTTCGGCGCCCAAGGACTGACGGGGGGTCTCCGAGGCCGCATTCGGGTGCGGGTCAATAGGAAACAGAGTTTGCCTTAAGGCTTCCTTTTGAAAGCCTTTTCCAGCCGGAATTTGAGGCCGCCAACCCCCTTGACATCCACAAGATATGGGGCTACATTATCCCCGCTTTGGCAGATATTGGGGTTTACCTGCGGGGGACCCCTGGGCATAAGACCCTCGCGTTAAAGCACTTTCCCGCGTGTGGGAGGAGGTCGAAATCATGGAATCCAACAGGAGCGGGGCGCCCGAAGCCCCCTCGACCAAGCGGAAGGGCCAGGCCGCCGAGAGCAGCAAGGGCGTGCAGCCTTCCACGGCATCCGATCCGTCCCCGTCGGCCCCCCACCAGGTGGCCGTCCCCGAGGGCGCCCTCCAGCCGTTCCGGCTGACCCGGGAGACGACCCAGCCCGAACAGGACCCCATGGAGCAGGTCCGTTACGAGCGCCGCTCCTGCTTCATCCGGAATACCGACGGCTCCGTCGTATTCGGGCTGGAGAACGCCGAGGTCCCGGAGGGCTGGTCTCAGCTCGCAACGGACATCCTGGTCAGCAAGTACTTCCGCAAGGCCGGCGTCCCCGGCACCGGCCACGAGACGAGCATCCGCCAGGTGGTCCGCAGGATCGCGCACACCCTCCGCGTGGAGGGCGAGCGCCTCGGCGGCTACTTCGCCGACCGCGAGGAGGCCGACACCTTCGAGGCGGAGCTCAGCCACCTGCTCGTGACCCAGAAGGGCGCCTTCAACTCCCCCGTCTGGTTCAACCTGGGCCTCTGGCACGAGTACGGCATCGAGGGCTCGGGGGGCGCCTACTCCTGGAACCCCGCCACGGACGCCATCGAGGAAACCGCCAACGCCTACCAGCACCCCCAGTGCTCGGCGTGCTTCATCCAGAGCGTGGGCGACGACCTCATGAGCATCTTCCAGCTCGTGAAAAATGAGGCGCGCCTGTTTAAGTATGGCTCGGGAACAGGCTCCAATTTCTCGAAAATCCGCTCCAAGGAGGAGAAGCTCTCCGGAGGCGGCACCTCCTCCGGCCTCATGTCCTTCCTGGAGGTCCTCGACCGCGCCGCCGGGGCCACGAAGTCGGGCGGCACGACCCGCCGCGCGGCCAAGATGGTGTGCCTCGACATGGACCATCCCGAGATCGAGAGCTTCATCAACTGGAAGCGCCATGAGGAGGCCAAGGCCCGCTCCCTCTACGAGGCTGGGGTGGACCTGGAGGAGGCCGTCCACACCGTCTCGGGCCAGAACGCCAACAACTCCGTCCGCATCACCGACGCGTTCATGGAGGCCTACGAGAAGGACGGGGACTGGAAGACCGCATTCCGGACCACGGGCCAGCCCGCCCACTCGCTCTGCGCGAAGGACCTCATGAAGCAGATCGCCCAGGCCGCGTGGGAGTGCGGCGACCCCGGGCTCCAGTACGATTCGACGATCAACCGCTGGCATACCTGCAAGGTCACCGACAAGATCAATGCCAGCAACCCCTGCTCCGAGTACATGTTCCTGGACGACTCGGCGTGCAACCTCGCGAGCCTGAACCTCATGAAGTTCCTCACCCCCGACGGCGAGTTCGAGGTGGAGGCCTTCAAGCACGCGGTGGGCGTCTTCATCACGGCCCAGGAGATCCTCGTGGACGCCTCCTCCTACCCCACCGAGGAGATCGCGAAGAACAGCCACGACTACCGCCCCCTGGGCCTCGGCTACGCCAACCTCGGCACGCTCCTCATGGTCAAGGGCATCCCCTACGACAGCCCCAAGGCCTTCGCGTGGTGCGGCGCCATCACGAGCCTCATGACGGGCCAGGCCTACGCCGTCTCGGCCCACGTGGCCCAGCGCAAGGGGCCCTTCGCGGGCTACGCCAAGAACCGCGACTCCATGCTCGACGTCATCAAGATGCACCGCGACGCCAGCCTGTCCGTGGAGGCGCACTACCTCCCAGAGGACCTCTCGCTCGCCAGCCGCCAGGTCTGGGACGACGCCCTCGTCTTCGGCCGCCGGTACGGCTTCCGGAACGCGCAGTCCACGGTCCTGGCGCCCACGGGCACCATCGGCCTCCTCATGGACTGCGACACCACAGGGATCGAGCCCGACTTCTCCCTCGTGAAGTTCAAGAAGCTCGCCGGCGGCGGCTACTTCAAGATCGTGAACCAGTCCGTCGAGCGCGCCCTCGAGACCCTGGGCTACCCGCCCGCCCAGGTCCAGGAGATCCTCAAGTACCTCCTCGGCACGTGCACCCTCTCCGGAACGCCCCACATCAACCCCGCGAGCCTCAAAGCGAAGGGGCTCAACGACGAGGACGTGGAGAATGTGGAGGGCCAGCTCCCCCGCATCGTGGACCTGCCCCAGGCCTTCTCGGCCTTCGTCCTCGGAGACGACGGTCTGACGCGTCTGGGCATCGACCTCGAGGAGGCCAAGAACCCGGCGTTCAACCTCCTGGCCAACCTCGGCTTCACGCCCCAGCAGGTGGAGGAGGCCTCCCTCGTGGCGTGCGGCCACATGACGCTCGAAGGCGCGCCCTACCTCAAGCCCGAGCACCTGCCCGTCTTCGACTGCGCCAACCGCTGCGGGAAGCTCGGCAAGCGCTTCATCGCGCCCCTCGCCCACGTCAAGATGATGTCGGCGGCCCAGCCCTTCCTTTCGGGCGCCATCTCCAAGACCGTCAACCTGCCCTCCAACATCACCACGGAGGAGATCGAGCGCATTTACCTCGAAGGGTGGAAGCGCGGCCTGAAGGCCCTCGCGGTCTACCGCGACGGGTCCAAGGTCACCCAGCCCCTGAGCGATGCCTCCACGCAGAAGGCCGCCGCCGAGGAGGCCCCCGCGGCCGCCCCGGACCTCTGGCGGACGCCCCTCCAGCGGAAGCGCCTGCCCAAGAAGCGCCGCGGTTTCACCCAGGAGGCGCGGGTCGGCGGGCAGAAGGTCTACCTGCGCACGGGCGAGTACGAGGACGGGCGCCTGGGCGAGGTCTTCATCGACATGCACAAGGAGGGCGCGGCCTTCCGCTCCCTCATGAACTGCTTCGCCATCGCCGTCTCGCTGGGCCTGCAGTACGGGGTGCCCCTCGAGGAGTACGTGGACTGTTTCACCTTCACGCGCTTTGAGCCCCAGGGCCCGGTGAACGACCACCCGAACATCAAGTACGCCACGTCGGTCATCGACTACCTCTTCCGCGTCCTCGGCATGGAGTACCTGGGCCGCACCGACTTCGTCCAGGTGAAGCCCGAGGAACTGGCCAAGACGGAGGCCGAGAAGACCCTCGCCTCCCCCACCGCCAGCGCCAAGGAGGTGGCCGACGCGCAGAAGTCCCTCACCGCGAGCACGGGGGTCCCGGTCTACAAGGCCGTCAGCGGGAACCCCCTGTCGAACCACCTCTCCACCATGATGGGCGACGCACCCTTCTGCAACATCTGCGGACACATCACCGTCAGGAACGGAAGCTGCTACAAGTGCCTGAACTGCGGCAACTCGCTGGGTTGCTCCTGACGCCGAGCTAGGGGGAAGTCACCGATCGCCAAGGAGGGCGGGGAACCACCACCCCGCCCTCCCCTCCTTTTCCAAGGGTTGGAGCCACGGGCGCCTTTCTGCTACCTTGGCCCCGAGGGATACGGGACGTGGGGGGGACCATGAGCGCTCCAGGGAAATCCGTCACTCCCCTCAAAGCGGGGCTCGCGATCGTCCGACAGGCGTTTCTCCTGGCGGGCGCGATCCTCTGTTTCGTGGTGGCGGTGAAGGGGTTCATCCTCCCCAACCACCTGCTCACCGGTGGCGTCACGGGCATGGCGCTCCTCCTCCACGCCCTTTTCAAGTGGCCCGTGGGCCTCCTCACCTTCCTGTTCAACGTGCCCATCTTCCTGCTGGGCTGGCGCGACGTGGGCAAGCGGTTCGTGGCCTATTCGGGGCTCTCGGTTCTGCTCTTTTCGCTCACGGTGGACCACGTGCCCATCGGCGCGCTGACGCGCGACCCCCTCCTCGCGAGCATCTTCGGCGGCGTCGTCGGCGGGCTGGGCAGCGCCCTCGCCATCCAGGCGGGCGGCTCCCTGGGGGGATTCGACATCCTCGGCGTGGTGCTCAACCGCCGGTTCAGCCTGGGCATGGGCGAGGTGGGCTTGATCCTGAACGGATCCCTCGTGGTGGCGTCGGGGCTAATGAACACGCCCGAGCTCGCCATGTACACCCTGGTGGGCATCTACGTCGGCAGCCGCACCCTCGACACGCTCCAGGCACCCAGGCCGAGGAAGGCCGCGCTCATCGTGTCGAGGCAGAGCGCCGCGATCAAGGAGCGCATCCTCTTCCAGATGGCGCGGGGCGTGACCCTGCTGAAGGCCGAGGGCGCTTACACGGGCGAGGAGAACAACGTCCTCCTGTGCGTGCTCACGCGCTACGAGCTGAAGGAGCTCCACGACGTGGTTCGGGAGGAGGATCCGGAGGCCTTCGTGACGGTCTTCGAAGCCAGCGACGTCATCGGCCGGTTCAAGCGGCCCACGGCCTTCGACATCTGGAAGAAGCACCAGGTCCAGCAGTCCTCCAGGGACGTGCCCCCGGCCAATCCCTGACCGTCCCCTCCGGTCCCCAGGGCCTGTTCACACAACGGTTGAAGCCGGACTCGGTTTCGGAGCGCAGCGGAGAAAGCGGCGTCCCGACGCCGTTGGGCCTAGTGCGAGGAAG
>JBBIUU010000010.1:42471-51400 GCA_037440125.1 Acidobacteriota bacterium | reverse complement strand
TCGAGCCTGCGCATCCCCGTGAGCAAGCACCGCCTGGACAACGGGCTCACGGTCCTCCTCGTGGAGGACCACCGCCTGCCCCAGGCGGCGGTGAACCTGTGGTACCACGTGGGCAGCAAGGACGAGGTGCCCGGGAAGACCGGCTTCGCGCACCTCTTCGAGCACATGATGTTCCAGGGCAGCGAGCACTACCCCCAGGACTTCTTCAAGCCGCTGGAGGAGGTGGGCGCGCGCCTCAACGGCTCCACCGCGGAGGACCGGACGAACTACTGGGAGGTGGTGCCCACGGCCTACCTCGAGCGGGCCCTCTGGCTCGAGTCGGACCGCATGGGGTTCCTCCTCCCCGCCATGGACCAGGCCAAGCTCGACAACCAGCGGGACGTGGTGAAGAACGAGCGCCGCCAGACCGTGGAGAACGAGCCGTACGGAATCGCCGAGGAGGTCCTCCTGGAGGCCCTCTACCCCGTGGGCCACCCCTACCGCCACTCTATCATCGGCTCCATGGAGGACCTGGGCGGCGCCACGCTGGAGGACGTGCAGGGCTTCTTCCGCCGGTACTACACGCCCAACAACGCATCCCTCTGCATCGCCGGCGACGTGGAGCCGAAGGCGGCGCTCGACCTCGCCGATCGCTACTTCGGCGCCATCGCGCCGGGGCCCGTGGTGTCCCCCGTGCAGGCCTGGGTGCCGGAGCTGCCGCGCCCCGTGCGCGTGGGCGTGGAGGACAACGTGCGCCTCCCGCGCCTCTACCTCGAGTGGCCCGCCGCGGTCCAGTTCACGCAGGGGGCCGCGGACCTCGCGGTCCTCGGGTACATCCTCGCCACCGGGAAGGACTCGCGCCTCGTGCGGCGCCTCCAGGTGGACCACTCGGTGGCGCAGTCGGTCTGGGCCTTCCAATCGGGGCGCGAGGTGAGCGGTTCTTTCTCGGTCATCGCCACGGCCCAGCCGGACCGGAGCCTCGGCGAGGTGGAGCACGCGGTGTGGGAGGAGCTCGAGCGCCTCAAGCGCGACGGCGCGGAGCCCGCGGAGGTGCAGGCCGCGGTGGACGCCATCCGGGCCGGCCTCGTGCGGCGCCTCCAGTCCCTCGGCGGATTCGGCGGGGTGAGCGACCTCGTGAACCGCTACCAGACCTTCACGGGAGATCCCACCTACCTCGACAGGGACCTCGCGCGGTACGAGGCGGTGACCGCCGAGTCCGTGGCGGAGGCCGCGCGCGCCACCCTGCACGCCGACCGGTACGTGGCCCTGACCGTCACGCCGCGGCGCGTCCAGGCCGTCGTGGTCCCGGACCGCAGCGCCGTGCCGGGACCCGGCCGGGAGGGCTCCTTCAAGCTGCCGCCGGTGGAGCGGCGCACGCTGGAGAACGGCCTCGAGGTCTGGGTGTGCCCGCAGCCCGGCCTGCCCCTCGTGACGGCCGCGCTCTTCACGCGCGCGGGCTCCTCCGAGGATCCGCAGAGCCTCCCCGGCCTCGCGGACCTCGCCTCGGACCTCCTCGACGAATCGGCCGCGGGCATGGGGCCTCTCGAACTGTCCCGCCGGCAGAAAGCGCTCGCCACCGCGCTCGCCACCGTGGTGGACGCGGACGCCTCGGCCCTCTCACTCTCGCTGCTCACGGAGCATGTGGAGGGCGGCCTGGGCTACCTGGCGGACGTGGCGCTGCGCCCCGGCCTCCGCGCGGAGGACCTGGAGCGGCTCAAGAAGGACCACCTGGGCGACCTCCAGCGGCAGATGGACGACGCACCGCAGCTCGGCGAGTGGGCCCTCAAGGCCGCGCTCTTCGGGGAGAGGGGCCCGTACGGGCACATGCCCGAGGGCACGCCCTCCGCCATCGAAAGGACGGGCGTGGAGGACGCGCGGCGATTCGTCTCGCGCTGCTACGGCCCGGGGCGCAGCTGCCTCGTGGTCGTGGGCGACGTGACGGCCGACGGGGTCCTCGGCCTCGCGAGGGAGCGCTTCGGGGCGTGGGCGGGCGGAGAGGCCGGAGCGGGCGCGGCGGCCGGGGACGGCGCGATGCCGCCGGGCCTCTACCTCCTCGACAAGCCGGGCGCGCCCCAGGCCTTCGTCGCCGTGGGCATGCCCGCCATCGTCCGGTCCGATCCCTGGTACCCCGCGTTCATCGCGTTCAACGCCGTGCTCGGCGGCCAGTTCACGAGCCGCGTCAACATGAACCTCCGCGAGGAGAAGGGCTACACCTACGGGGCGAGGTCCTACGTGGACCTCCAGCGCGGCCTCATGCCGTGGGTCCTCTGCGCCGCGGTCCAGGCCGACAAGGCCCTCGAGTCGGTGGTCGAGATGCGGCGGGAGATCGAGGCCATCCTCTCGGACCGTCCCGTCACGGGCGAGGAGTTCGAGCGGGCGCGCGCCGGGCTCGTCCTGCGCTATCCCCAGGCGTTCGAGACGCAGTCCCAGCTCGCGCAGAGCTTCGGCTCCCTCTGGGTGCACGGGCTCCCGGCGGACTTCCACGAGCGCATGCTCGAGACCTACCGCAGCCTGAGCCTGGAGGACGTCCGCGAGGCGGGCTTGAAGGTGCTGGATCCGGCGAAACTGCGCTGGGTCATCGTCGGAGACGCGGCCCAGCTCGAGCCCGCGCTCCAGGGCGCCGGGCTCGGCAAGGTCCACAGGATCGAGCTGCCTGGATGACGCCACGCCCGTAGAGATTCGGCGGAGGAGGGAATGGCGAGCGTCTACTATCCCGCTTACCCGGAGGGAGTGCTCCATCCCGACTCGGAGGCCATCCTCCGCCAGATCGCCGAGGGAAATTTCAAGCCGCTCTGCAAGATGACGCCGGAGGAGGCGAGGAAGGCCTTCCTTCTCGACGCCTGGCTCGGCGAGCCCCGCAGGGACGTCGCCGTCCGCGAGGCGCTCGCGGGCTGCGTCCCGGTACGCATCTATGCGCCCCCGGGAGAGGGACCCTTCCCGATCCTGATCTACTTCCACGGCGGCGGCTTCGTCCTGGGAAACCTCGGCGAGTTCGAGCCCTTCTGCACCTTCCTCGCGGCGGGCGCGCGGTGCGTCGTGGTCTCGGTGGGCTACAGGCTCGCTCCCGAGTCGGCCTTCCCCGCGGCCGTGGAGGACGCGTGGGAGGCGGTGTGCTGGGCGGCCTCGAGCGCCGGGTCCTTTGCGGCCGACCCGGCCCGGATCGCCGTGGGCGGAGACAGCGCGGGGGGCAACCTCGCCGCGGTGGTCTCCCTCATGGCGAGGGATGCGGGCGGGCCGAGGCTGTCCCACCAGACGCTCATCTGCCCGTGGGTGGACCTGTCCCCCGAGGCCGACCGGGCGGCGTCCCTCCACCTCTTCGGCGACGGCCTCTGGCTCTCGGCGGAGAGCCTCGGATGGTACCGCGAGAACTACCTGCAGGGCCTGAACGACGGGCGCGAGCCCCGCGTGTCGCCCCTGCTGGCGCCCGACCTGTCTGGCCTCCCGCCGGCGCTCGTCCTCCTCGCGGAGTTCGACGTCCTCGCCGACCAGGGCCGGGCCTACGCCCGTCGCCTGCGCGAGGCGGGCGTGCCCGTCACCGAGAGCTGCACGCCCGGCACCCTCCACGACTACGTGACGCTGCCAGGACTCTTCCCGCTGGCCTGGGACGCCATCGGGCAGATCACCGCGTCCCTGCGCGCCGCCTTCGCGAGCTAAGGTCCGAGCTCAAGCGGATTCTTGCATTTCCTCAGATTGTGGGTTGAATTTCTCGCCGACGCACTGGCTCTCGGGCTCATTCCTTCCAGAGGCCACCGATCTCGAACGCGCCGCCCAGCGTGGCGATTCTCGGGAACGCCGAGACGCTCTCGGGCGTCCCGTACCCGTAGGCTGCGAAAGCGAAGGGCGCTCCCGCGCGCTGGGCCATCTCGGCATCCATGGCCGTGTCGCCGACGTACAGGACCTCGGCAGGGGCCGCGCCCAGACGCCTGCAGAGCTCCAGGAGCATGGCCTGATGGGGCTTGGCGGGGAACCCCTCCTCCGAGCCCAGGACCTCCGTGAAGAGCCCGGTCCAGCCGAAGCCGTCGAGGATCTTCCGCGCGAACTGCCACTTCTTCATGGTGCAGAGCGCGAGGGGGACTCGCGGGGCGAGCGCGCGCAGGGCCCCGTCTGCGCCGGGGTAGGGCCGCGTCCGGTCGAGGTAGTGGTCCTTGTACCACTCGCGGAAGAGGCGGGCGCCCTCTTTGGCGAGCGCCTCGTCGCTCCCCACGAACCGCGCGAAGCAGTCCTCGAGCCTCATGCCGATGACGTGCCGCAGGTCCTCGTCGGGCGGCTTCGGCAGGCCCAGCGCCGCGAAGGCCGAGGCGAAGGCGCCCAGCACGTCGAGCTGGCTGTCCACGAGCGTCCCGTCGAGGTCGAAGATGGCTGCTCTCACGCGGGGGGTCCTTCGAAGAGAGTGGTGAGGCGCGAGCCGCGAGGCGCGAGGGCAATGATGTCCTGTCGGCATCCTCGCGCCTCAAGCCTCATGCCTCGCGCCTGCGTCACTCCAGTTCGTACTTCTTCAACCGGTACCGCAGAGTGTCGCGGGTGAGGCCGAGGAGGCGCGCGGCGCGCGTCTGGTTGCCGCCCGTGCGCTTCAGGGCCTGCTCGATGAGGCTCTTCTCCACGTCCTCGAGCACGATGCCGCCGGGCGGGAGCGTGAAGGTCTGCTCCGTGGGGCGCGAGGGCTCCTGGCCCAGGATCTCCCGGGGCAGGTCGGGCACGTCGATGATCTCTTTGTTCTCGAGGATCATGACGCGCTCGATGAGGTTCTTCAGCTCGCGCACGTTGCCGGGCCAGGGGTACTCGAGGAGGGCCTGCATGGCGGCGTGGCTCACCCCGCGGGTGTTCTTCTTGAACTCGCGGTTGAAGTGGTCGATGAAGTACTTCACGAGGAGCGGGATGTCCTCGGAGCGCTCCCGCAGCGGCGGCAGGAAGATGGGGATGACCTTGAGGCGGTAGAAGAGGTCCTTGCGGAAGCGGCCCTCCGCGACGGCCTGCTCGAGGTTCACGTTGGTGGCGGCGACGATGCGCACGTCCACCTTGATGTCCACCGTGCCGCCCACGCGCTTGAAGGTGCGGTCCTCGAGGAAGCGCAGGAGCTTGCTCTGGAGGTTCGGGCCGATCTCGCCCACCTCGTCGAGGAAGACCGTGCCGCCGTCGGCGAGCTCGAAGAGGCCCTTCTTGCTGGCCTTCGCGTCGGTGAAGGCGCCCTTCTCGTGGCCGAAGAGCTCAGTCTCGAGGAGCGTCTCGGGGAGCGCCGAGCACGTGATGTTCATGAAGGGCTTCTTCGCGCGGTCGCTGGCGTAGTGGATGGCGTTGGCGAGGAGGTCCTTGCCCGTGCCGCTCTCGCCCTGGAGCAGGATCGTCGTGGCGGAGGAGGCGGCGATCTTTTTCACGAGCTCGAAGACCTCGGAGATCTTCGGGTTTCGGCCCACGAGGTTGCCGAGGCCGAAGCGCTCCTCCTGGGCGCGGCGGTAGCGGCTCAGCTCGCGCTTGAGAGAGGTGGTCTCGAGGGCCTTCTGGATCGTGACGAGGAGCTCGTCGATCTCGAAGGGCTTGTTGAGGTAGTCGAAGGCGCCGAGCTTCATGGCCTCGATGGCGCTCTCCACGGTGGAGTAGGCCGTCATCATGATGACCGGCAGGTCTCGGAAGCGCGGCCCGAGGTTTTTAAGCACCTGGATGCCGTCTGTGTCGGGGAGCCTGTAGTCCAGGAGCACCAGGTCGATCTCGTGCTCCTCCAGGGCCTTGGCGGCCTCGCCCCCGCGGTCCACCTCCACGACGGAGTAGCCCTCCTTCGTGAGCCTGTTGGCGAGGGACCAGCGGATGAGTTTTTCGTCTTCGACGAGGAGGATCTTTTCCTGGGCCATCATGAGCTCCCGGCCGCGATGGGCAGAAGGACGGTGAAGGTGGACCCCCGGCCCGCCTCAGACTGGATCTCGATGCGCCCGCCGTGGGCGTTCACGATCCGCTGGACGATGGAGAGGCCCAGACCCGTGCCGATGTGTTTGGTGGTGAAGAAGGGCTTGAAGATGCTCGCCATGAGCTCCGGCTTGATGCCGCAACCCGTGTCGGTGACGGAGATCGCGAGGTGGCCGTTGCGCCGCTCGTGAGAGAGGCGCACGGAGCCCCCGCCGGGCGTGGCCTGCACGGCGTTCATCAGGAGGTTCACGAAGACCTGCTGGAGCTGCTGCGGGTCCGCGAGGACCTCCGGGAGCCCCTCCGTGTCCCCCGCGTCGAGCCTGACGGCCGCCTCCTTGGCGCCCGGGAGCACGAAGGGCATGCACGCCTCGATGACCAGCCCCAGCGGGGTGGGCACGCGCCGCACGGCCACGGGCTTGGCGAAAGACAGGAGGTCCTTCACGAGGCTGTCGAGGCGGCGCATCTGCGCGAGCGCCTCCTGGAAGATCGCGAAACGCGGGTCGTTGGGCTGGTGGACGCCCGACATCATCTCCATGGCGCCGCGGAGGCCCGCGATGGGGTTCTTGATCTCGTGGGCCACGCTCGCCGCGAGGCTGCCGAGTTCCGCGAGGTTTTCGGACATGGCCAGGTCGCGCTGGAGCCGCTTGAGCTCCGTCACGTCCTTGAGGACGAGGGACGCGCCGCGGGCCTCCTCCCTGCCGGAGAGCTCGGTGCGCGTGACGAGGATATCGAGCCCCTCGCCCCCCTCCCTGTCGAGGCTCACCTCGAACTGGCGCGTGCCCGTGCGGGCCGCAGCGCTCGAGGGGAGCTCGCGGATGAGCGAAGGCGGCAGGAAATCGTCCATGGGCCGCCCGAGGGCGTGGGACGGCTCGAGGCCGAAAATCGCGGTAGCACCGCGGTTCCAGGAGACGATGCGCCCGTCCCCATCGAGCGTCACGAGGCCGTCCATGCTGGCCTGCATGATGGACCAGAAGAACTGGTCCCGGCTCGCCATCTCCTGCTTGAGGGCCTCCTCGATGCGGAGGTCCTGGAAGGAGGCCATGGTGCCGAGGATGGTGCGCTCCTCGTCCCGCAGGAGGGACGCGCTCACGCGCAGGGGGACGAGTTCCCCCGACTTGGCGAGGATCGTGGTCTTGTGGTCGGAGAGGACCTCGTCGGCGTACAGCTTGGTCATGACCCTCGCGGCTTCTTCGGCCCCGCCGTCGTAGAACTCCCTGACGCGGCGCCCCAGGACCTCCGCCTCCGTATACCCGAAGATCCTCTCCGCGGCGCGGTTGAACAGCGTGATGCGTCCCTGGGTGTCCGTGGAGATGATGCCGTCCACGGAGGAGTTGAGGATGTTGCGGACGAGCTCCTGGGTCCGGGCGAGGTTGCGGGAGACCTCTTGCTGGGCAGAGATGTCCAGGTAGATTTCCATGAGGTGCGGCCCGCCCGTGGGCCCGCTGACCACGCGGATGATCTTCAAGAACTCCTTGATGTTCTCGGAGGTGCCCACACGCTTGATGACGCGCATGGTCGACGAGGGACCCGCCGAGCCCTGCGCGGAGCACGCCTCGCAGTCGAGGGCCTCGCTCCGGAGCACCTCCCGGCACGGCCGCCCCACGGCGCGCTCAGGGTCCACGAGGAGGATCTCGCGGGGCATGTGCTGGTTGAGCCAGGTGACGCGGAGGTTCCGGTCGAGGAGGACGATGCCCACCTCCATGACCGAGAGGATCTGGTCGAGGAGCTGCCACTCCTCGCGGGCCTTGGCGGCGCCGGCCTCGGTGGCGGCGATGCGGGCGCGGGCGGCCTCGGCCATGTCCTCGCTCGCGCGCTGGTAGGCGTCGAGGAGTACGAAGGTCCCTTCGCGGAAGGAGTCCTCGATGAGCGCGCGGAAGGCGCCCTTCCCCTCGAGCTTCACCTCGTCGATGCGGCCCAGGAGGAGCCGCTCGCCCAGGGCGACGGCGCGCGAGACGTCGGCCAGCCGGATGCGGTCCGAGACGCGGCGCCGCGCCAGGTCCTCGTAAAACTGGAGAAGGAGCTGCTGGTCGCCCGTGTCCCACATCTTCCGAAGGGCGGCGGCGTGGCGGGTCACCGGCCCGCGAACCTCCTCCAAGGGGATGCCGGCGTAGGCCGGGAGGGTCCTGGGGATGGCCTCCACCCAGTCCGAGAGCCAGGGCCCCTCCTGCTCCTCGAGCCAGCGGAGGAAGGCCCTCCTCGCGGCGGTGATGCGCCGGGGTTTCACGGCTCGTTCCACGAGGGGCTCCGCTTCTCGAGGAAGGAGGCGAGACCCTCCTTCATGTCGGGGGAGGTTCGCGCGAACGTGTTCACCTGGGCCGCGAGCTCGAGGGCGGCCTCCATGGTCATGCCGGAGGTCCGCCAGAGCAGTTCCTTGGTGAGCGCCAGCGCGCCCGGCGCGCCGCGCTTGAGGGAACGCGCTTCCTGGAGGGCCTCCTCCTTGAGGCGCTCCGCAGGCACGATCCGGGCGGCGAGCCCCAGGGCGACGGCCGCCTCGGCGTTCATGGCGCGGCCGGACAGGAGGAGGCTCTTCGCGGCGCGCTCGCCCACCTGGCGCGCGAGGAAGACGAGGACGACGGCGGCCACGAACCCGATGCGGACCTCGGGATAGCCGAAGGTGGCCTCGGGGGCGGCGAGGATCACGTCGCACGCTGACGCGAGCCCGCACCCGCCCGCGAGGGCAGGGCCGTTCACGGCCGCGACGACGGGCTTGGGGCACGTGGCCACGGCGCGGAACATGCCCTTGATGCGCGCGGCGTCCTCGAGGTTGTCCGAGACGGTGGCCGTCTGGAGCCCGCGGAGGACCCTGAGGTCCGCCCCGCCGCAGAAGGCCTGCCCCGCGCCCGTGAGGACGATGGCGCGGATCGAGGGGTCCCGTCCGGCCCGCTGGAACCCGGCGGTGAGCCCCTCGGCGAGCTCGGCGTCGAGCGCGTTGCGGGCCTCGGGCCGGTTCAGCGTGAAGACCGCCGTGGAGCCGCTTCGGGATTCGAGCAGGACGGGGTCAGGCATGGACTACCTCAGAAACGTGAGACGTGAGACGTGAGACGTGAGACGTGAG
>JBBIUU010000010.1:0-42371 GCA_037440125.1 Acidobacteriota bacterium | reverse complement strand
CGTGAGCCGTGAGCCGACATCGGAATGACGTGGCCGTTCTTCATGGTTCTGCCCTTCCCTACCTGCTCACCGCTCACCGCTCACGTCTGGAACACCCCGACGCCCAGCGGGGGCACCTCGGGGTTGTGCGCCGCCACGTCGAGGGCGCGGATGATCCGGGCGCGCGTCTCCTCGGGGAGCACGATGGCGTCGAGCCAGAGCCGCGCGGCGCCGTACTTCGGGTCGGTGGCGTCGGCGTAGCGCTTCTTGATCTCGTCCAGGGCGGCCTGCTTCTCCTCGGGCGTGATCGTCTTGCCCGACTTGGTCAGCTGGGCGAGGCGGATGTCGAGCAGGGTGTTGGCGGCCTGGTCCCCGCCCATGACCGAGTACCTGGCCGTGGGCCACGCGAAGAGGAGCCTCGGGGCGTACGCCTTGCCGCACATGGCGTAGTGCCCGGCGCCGTAAGAACCGCCCAGGATCACGGAGATCTTGGGCACTCCCACGTTGGAGACCGCGTTCACCATCTTGGCGCCTGCGCGGATGATGCCGGCGTACTCCGAGTCGCGCCCCACCATGAACCCGTTCACGTCGTGGAGGAAGAGGAGGGGGATCCGCTGCTGGTGGCAGTCGAGGATGAATCGCGCCGCCTTGTTGGCGCTCTCCACGTAGATGACGCCCCCGATCTCGGTGGGCTTGCCCTTCTCGCGGAGGTGCACCTTCTGGTTGGCGACGATGCCCACGGCCCACCCGCCCATTCGCGCGTAGCCGCAGACCAGGGTTCGGCCGTACTCGGGCCGGAACTCGGTGAACTCGCTCCCGTCCGCGAGACGGGCGATCACCTCGCGCACGTCGTACTGCCCGAGCGGGTTCGCGGGGTGGATGCCGTAGAGGTCCATGGGGTCGTAGAGGGGTTCGGCCGCCTCCGTCCTCGAGTAGGGCGCCTTGTCGGCGGCTCCCATGCGGCCCACCACCTCGCGGATCCGCGCGATGCAGGCCTCGTCGTCCTTCTCGTGGAAGTCCACGGTGCCCGAGATGGCGGAGTGCACCGAGGCGCCGCCGAGCTCCTCAGACGAGATGTTCTGGCCGATGGCCGCCTTCACGAGGGCGGGTCCCGCGAGGTAGAGGCCCGATCCGTCGGTCATGAGGAGCGTGTCGCACATGACGGGCAGGTAGGCCCCGCCCGCCACGCACGAGCCCATGATGGCCGCGATCTGCGGGATTCCCAGCGCGGACATGCGGGCGTTCAGGTAGAAGACGCGCCCGAAGTCGTCCTGGTCGGGGAAGACCTCGTCCTGGAGCGGGAGGAAGATACCCGCCGAGTCCACGAGGTAGAGGACCGGCAGGTGGTTTTCGAGGGCCACGGTCTGCGCGCGGATGACCTTCTTGGCGGTCATGGGGAAGAAGGCCCCGGCCTTCACCGTGGCGTCGTTGGCGATGATCATGAACTCGCGGCCGCAAATGAGGCCGGTCCCCGTCACCGTGCCCGCGCAGGGCGCCCCCCCCCACTCCTCGTACATGCCGAAGGCGGCGAAGGATCCGAGCTCGTGGAAGGCGGAGCCGGGGTCGAGGACCGCGGCGATCCGCTCCCTCGCGGTGAAGCGCCCCTTCTCGTGCTGCTTCTCGATGGCCTTGTCACCGCCGCCCTTGCGGATCTGGGTCTCGAGCTCCCTCACCTGCCGAGCGAGATCGCGGTTGTGGTCGCGGTTCTTCTTGAATTCGAGGCTCTGGCGGAGCTCGTCGGTGATGCCCGTGGGGATGATGGCCAAGGGGGGCCTCCTCAAGGGCAACAAGTATAGCAGAGTGAAATGCCCCAACGCAAAGCGGCTCTTATTCCGGGAGATGGGGGGAGAGCTGGGGCTTATGACGCGCGCCGCCCCCGCTCGGTGACGGGGGCGGCGCGGGTGAGAAGGTGGGGCGCCCCAGGGGCACCCACGGTAAATCGGTGGCTTACTTCTTCAACGCTTCCTTGAAGGTCTTGGCGGGCTTGAAGGCCGGGTAGCGACGCTTGGGCACCTTCACCTTCCCGCCCGTCTTGGGGTTGCGCGCCGCCCGGGGGTTGCGCTCGCGGGTGTAGAAAGTACCGAAGCCCGAGATGGTGACCTTCTCGCCGTGGCGCAGGGAGGTGGTGATGATGCCCTTGCCCGGCCTGGATTCGGTGAGAGCTTCGAGCACGGTGCGGACGTCCTTCTGGGACAGACCTGTCACCTCGGACAGCTTACGGATCAGCTCCGTTTTCGTCATACCCATTCCTCCTGATTCTGCAAAAAGCTTAGGGGGCGGGACGGGGAAAGTCAAGCCGCCCGCGAGCAGGTGTCGCGGAGATGGGATCTCGCACAATGCATGGATTCATGTCAGGTGGTCCCTCGCGTCCTGGGCATCCACGAGGCCCTCCTTGGCGAGGGTGAGGACGCGCTGCCCCATGGGGAGGCCGCCCGCCTCGCGGACGGCGCGGCGCAGATCCTCGGGCCTGGGTTCGTCGCCCAGCAGCCCCCGCACCGTCTCGTTGAGGGGCATCCACTCGAGGGCCTCGCTCGTGGGGAGGCTCTCCCACCGCAGGCAGTGCTCGCACCCCTGCCGCGTGAAGAGGGCGTGGGGCGGTCCCTCCTTGGAGGCGATTTCGTAGGGCAGCTTGCAGTGGGGGCAGAGCTGGGAGAGGGAGGCCACGGTGAGGATGCCCTTGAGCACCCCGGCCTTGAGCGGGGAGCGGAACTGGTTCCGCAGGAGCCAGCGGAGGGCCGCGCCGGCGTCCGGCTGGTGGAGCACGCCGAACACGCGCGTGTGGGCCGCGGCGAGGAGGGCGAGCTCCATGGAGCGGCGCTCGCGGATGGGGAAGATGGCGAACAGGGCGGGCTCCTGCTTGAGCGCGAGGGTGATGAGCTCGGGCCACGTCGCGTCGCGCTCCCTCGAGACCTCCATCTGCGAGGCGCCCTCCACCGCCAGCAGGGAGTACTCCTCCAGCGCCACGGTGGGTTTGAAGGCCCGCGCGAGCCTCCCGAGGATCGTGTAGTAGACCTCGCTGATGCCCGCGCCCGGAGGGCCCGTCAGGAGCATGAGGCCGTTGGACCCCGTGAAGGCGTCCTGCAGACCCTCGCGCTCCGCCGGGAGGAGCTGCTCCACGAGGCGCTGCCAGTCTCGCGCCAGGACCTTCTCGTCGTAGAGCGTCAGCGTGTACCGGTTGCCCTGCAGCGTCGAAAGCTGCTTCACGTGGAGCGTCAGGAAGCGCCCCTCCACCTGGAGCCTCACGCGCCCCTCCTGGCGAGGGCTCGAGCGCCGGTCCTTCAGGCGGGCGAGCTCCACGAGGAGGGCGTCCATCTCCTGGCGCTTCTGGGGGGCGAGCGCGAAGCGGTCCTCCACGTTGTCCGAGCCCTTGAAGGCGATGCGGAGGGCCAGCTCCTCGGGCTTGATGTAGACGGTGCGCGAGCCCGTGCGGATGGCCTCCGCGAGGACGGTGCGGAGCCACTCCGCCGCGGAGGAGTCGGGTTTGAGCGCCGACCAGTGGATGGGCCGGATGCGCTTGCCGGCGAGCGCGAGGACGAAGAGGTGGTCGCCCGCCAGGTTCCTCACCACGCCGGGGTCCTTCGCCACGCCGTAGAACTGCTCGAGGGCCTGGATGACCGTCTCGCGCGGGCACACCACCGGATCGATGGTCAGGCCGGTCAGCTCCTCGAGGGCCGGGATGATGGAAGGGTTGTCGAGGTCGGCGATGGCCACCGTGAGCACGGCGCCGTTCTTCTCCACGGGGACGACCTGGTAGAACTGCGCGAGGTTGCCCGGGATGAGGTCGATGACCGTCGGATCCTTGACCCACTGCGCGAGGTCGTAGGGGATGAGGCCCATGGAGTCGCGCATGAACTGGCTGAGGCGCTGGACGTTCACGTAGCCGAGGCGGATGAGGTGATAGCCCAGGCGTCCGCCCGCGCGGCGCTGCGTCTCGAGTGCCTTGGCCAGCTGTCCCTCAGTGAGGATGCCCTCCCTCAGGAGGAGCTCGCCCATCACGGGGTGCCTGTCGTCGCCCATCCGCGTCCCCCGGTCCGCCTCGAAGGCGCCGTCAGCCGTCGCCGTAGGAGATCTTCAGCCAGCTGTGCGTCGAGTTGTCCGCGCCGGGCCAGGGCTTCTCGGGCCCGTCGTCGAGCTTGGCGGTGCCCTCGCCCTGGAACTTGGCCTTGCCGCCCTTCCCCTTGGCGCTCAGCTCGAGGTTCCACCCCCGGATCTCGATGTCCACGCCGATGCCCACGGCCTCAGCGGACCCCTCGAAGTGCGTGTACTTGACCCCGTCCACGAGGTCCGTCTTCTCGCCCCAGGTCCCCTCGACCTTCAGCTGCTGCTGGGAGGCGTTCGTGATCTCGAGGGAGCCCTTGCCGGCCACCCGGACGCTGCCGGGGCCGCTCTGGGAGAACTTGATCCAGCCGTGGGTGCCCTTCGCGGTGAGGAGGTGCGGGCCCTGATGCCTGTCCTTGGCCAGGGGTGCGAGCGTCAGCGCGAAAAGGGCGATGAGCGCGAGGGCGACGATCCGCTTCATGGCCTTCCTCCGTATGTCATGAGCACCTTCTTGATGCACAGGTCCTGCACGGTGCTGAGGCCGGCGGCCTCGGCCTTGGCCGCGGCCTCCTCGTGGACGACCCCCTCCTGCATCCAGACGCACCGGGCCCCCGTGGCGATGGCCTCGTCCACGATGGGGGGGACCGCGTCGGAGGCGCGGAAGACGTCCACGATGTCCACGGGCTTCCCGTACGCCGTGAGGCTGGGGTAGCAGGTCTGGCCGAGGACCTCCTTGAGCACGGGGTTGACGGGGACGATGCGGTACCCCGCCGCCTGCAGGTAGGCCGCGACCTCGTGGCTGGGCCGCTCGGGCTTGTCGGAGATGCCGACGACGGCGATGACCTGGGCCTCCCGAAGGAGTGCGAGCGTGCGCTGGTCCATGGGAACCTCCACCCTTATTGTAGCCGCGGCCAGGGCGGCGGGGAAGGGCCGCCGGCCGCGCTACCGCCGCTCGGGGTGGACGAGCCTCGGCAGGCAGCGCGGGCACACGAAAGCCTCGCCGCCCTGGAGGCGGAGCGCGATCAGCGGGTACTTGAACTCGTCGCACGAGCAGAACATGCAGGCGGGGGAGTCCGGTCTCTCGTCGGCAGGCTTGGGGTGGTCCACGGCGTTCTCCTTGGATTCAGGCAGCGATCTTTCTCCAGGCCAGGGCCAGGATGAGCGAGGCCGCGGCGTAGCGGAGCGCAAAGAAGATCCCGAGGGTCTTCACGCGCCACTGGGGCAGGGCGAGGACCGACCAGAGGTCCCCCAGGAAGACGGTGGCGCCGAGGAGGCCCCAGGGCGCGAGGACGCCCCGCCATGCGAGGGCGCACCAGGCGGCCAGGCCCAGGAGAGCGGCGGCCGCGGTCACAGAACGGAGCACGGGCGTGGGCTCCTTCCGGACGCGCGCCCGGAAGACGCCGGGGAGGAAGAGCGTCGCCAGCGCCGTCCAAAAGAGGAGGACGTCGCCCAGGGCCTGTGGGCGGGTGGCCGCCATCGCGAGGGGCCCACCCGCTGCGACGAGGCATGTCCCGAGTAGTTCGACAGGAAGGCTCCGGGTGAACCGTGGGGAGTCGGAATACCATGCGTACAGGGCACCGAACGGCCCGATGACGGCTCCGGCCGCGATGAACGGGAGCGGGGCAGCGAGCATGGCCGGGATGGAAAGAAGAGCCCCCCCCAGGGCGTACCCCGCCAGGAGGCCGTACCCGGACCCGGTCCGCCGCGCCCGCTGGGCGAGGCCCTTTGCCGCCGTCAGGAGGACCACCGACGGCAGCAGGAGCCACGAGCTCAGGGCAGGGGGACGCCCCAGGACGAGGCCCGCGCCCAGGCTGGTGAGGGCCATGGCCCACGCGCCGTGCTCCCCCCAGGCACCCTTCGGCAGCAGGCTCACGGGGAGTTCCTTCGAGGGCGGGAGGTCGAGTGCGGGCAAGGGCTGTCCATTGGTCCTCGCGGGTGATCCTCGGGGCGCACGCTGGGTGCGCGGCCACGCGGCATCGTCGGCTCCGGGCATCTCATCATAGGGGGCCGCGCCGGAGGCCGCAAGTGGATGGGGCGCTTGCGCTTCAGGGGCAAAATGTTGTACACTTCGCCCTTCGTTAAAGCCTTTTGCTTGGAGGATCATGGGTATGAACGTTGAAGAGAAAGTGAAGAGCATCATCGCCGACCAGCTGAGCGTCGACGAATCCCAGGTCAAGCCTGAAGCTTCCTTCATCAACGATCTGGGCGCCGACTCCCTCGACACGGTCGAGCTGATCATGGCCCTCGAAGAGGAGTTCGGGATCGAGATTTCCGACGACGAGGCCGAGAAGATCCAGACGGTCCAGGCCGCCATCGATTACATCAAGGCCCACGTCGAGAACAAGTAAGGGCCCCCCCTTGAAGCGCCGAGTCGTCGTCACCGGCCTCGGGGCTGTATCGCCCCTGGGTCTCACGGCTGAAGGGTCCTGGCAGAGGGTACTGAGGGGCGAGAGCGGTATCGGCCCCATCACCCTCTTCGACGCGTCCGCCTATCCCGCCCGGATCGCGGGAGAGGTCGCTGGGTTCGACCCCACCAACTACATGGACAGGAAGGACGTCAAGAAGATGGACCGCTTCATCCAGTTCGCCTGCGCCGCGGCGCGGATGGCGATGGAGATGAGCGGCCTGAAGGTGACCCCCGAGAACGCCGAGCGCGTCGGCGTGGCGGTGGGCAGCGGCGTCGGCGGCATCCAGCTCCTCGAGGAGCAGCACAAGATCCTCCTCGAGCGCGGGCCGTCGAGGATCAGCCCCTTCTTCATCCCCGGCATGATCATCAACATGGCGAGCGGACAGATCTCCATCCGCTACGGCGCCAAGGGACCGAACATCGCCACCGTCACGGCCTGTTCCACGGCCTCGCATGCCATCGGTGAGTCGGTCCGGTACATCCAGCGCGGGGAGGCGGACGTCATGATCTGCGGCGGTGCCGAGGCGGCGGTCACGCCCCTCGCGGTCGGCGGGTTCGCCGCCATGCGCGCGCTTTCGACTCGCAACGACGAGCCCCAGCGGGCAAGCCGCCCCTACGACGTTGGCCGCGACGGCTTCGTCATGGGCGAGGGCTCGGGCGTCCTCGTGGTGGAGGAGCTCGGGCACGCCAAGGCCCGCGGCGCCTCCATCGTCTGCGAGGTGGTGGGCTACGGCCTCAGCGGCGACGCCTTCCACATCAGCGCCCCCTCGGAGGACGGCGACGGCCCCATGCGCGTCATGCAGAACGCGCTCCGCGACGCGGGCCTGCCCCCCGAGGCGGTCCAGTACATCAACGCCCACGGCACCTCCACGCCCGTGGGGGACAAGATCGAGACCATCGCCGTGAAGCGCGTCTTCGGTGAGCACGCCCACAAGCTCAGCGTGTCCTCCACCAAGAGCATGTCGGGGCACCTCCTGGGCGCCGCCGGCGGCCTGGAGGCGGTCTTCACCATCCTCGCCATCCGCGACCAGGTGGCCCCGCCCACCATCAACCTCGAAGTCCCCGACCCCGAGTGCGACCTGGACTACGTGCCGAACGTGGCACGGCCCATGCCCATCACGGTGGCGCTCTCCAACTCCTTCGGCTTCGGCGGCACCAACGCCTGCCTGGCCCTGGCCAAGTACGAGGCCTGATCTCACGGGATTAGAGGGCCGTCGACGACGGCCCTTTTCTCGTTCCCCGCGTGAGAGTGAATGTTTACTTGCATCTCGGGTGGGACTCTGGTAGGATTGTCCGTGCAGGGCTGGTTGAGGTACTTTGGGTGACTTCTAGGAGGGGCGAATGAACGTACTGGTTTTCGTCAAGCACGTGCCCGACACGGAGACCCGCGTCAAGGTGGCCGCCGACGGGCTTCACCTCGACCTGGGCGAGGCGAACTTCGTCATCAACCCCTACGACGAGTTCGCCGTCGAGCAGGGCCTCCAGCTCAAGGAGAGACTCGGGGGCGAGGTCACCGCCGTCACGGTGGGAAACGACGACGCGGTGAAGACCCTGCGCCAGGCGCTCGCCATGGGCGCTGACAAGGCCATCCTCTGTAGCGACGCCGGCTTCGACGAGGCCGACCCGCTCGCCACCGCGCGGATTCTCGCGGCCGCCGCGGGCAAGGTCCCCTACGATCTCATCCTGTGCGGCAAGCACGGCGTCGGCGGTGACAACCAGCAGGTGGGAAGCCTCGTGGGCCAGCTCCTGGGCATCCCGGTGGTGACCGTCGTGACCGGTATGGAGCTCGAAGGCACCTCGCTCCAGCTCAAGCGCGAAGTGGAGGGCGGCACGGAGGTCGTGAAGGCCACCCTCCCCGCCGTCATCTCCTGCCAGAAGGGCCTGAACGAGCCGCGCTACCCCTCCCTGAAGGGGATCATGGCCGCCAAGAAGAAAGAGGTGACCGCGTGGAAGGCCGCGGACCTGGGGCTCGACCCCGCGTCCCTCGCCCCCGCGTTCGGGCTCCAGAAACTCGAGCTGCCGCCGCCCCGCCCCGCCGGGCGCGTGCTCGCGGGCGAGATTCCGGCCCAGGTCCAGGAGCTCGTGAAGCTCCTCCACGAAGAAGCCAAGGCCATCTGAGGGGGCGCCGCCATGAACGTACTCGTATTCGCCGAACAGCGTGACGGAAAACTCAAGAAGGCCGCCCTCGAGGCCATGTCCGTGGGCCGCGAGATCGCCGACGCCACGGGCGGCACCGCCGCGGCGGTCCTCCTCGGGCAGGGCGTGGGCCCCCTCGCGGAAGCCCTCGGCAAAGCCGGCGCCGACAAGGTCTACGTGGGCGACGACGCCCTCTTCGCGAGCTACAGCGACGCCTACGGCCTCGCCGTGGGCAAGGCCGCGCAGGCCATGGCCGCAAACGCCCTCGTGTTCTCCGCCACGGCCATGGGCAAGGACCTCGCGCCCAAGGTCACGGCGCGACTCGGCATCGGGCTCCTCTCCGACGTGACGTCCTTCACGGCCGCCGGCGGGGCCGTGAGCTTCCAGCGCCCCATCTACGCGGGCAAGGCCTTCGCCACGCTCGTGCCCGCCGCGGGCAAGCCCTTCGGCGTGACGGTCCGCCCGAACGTGTTCCCCGTGAAGGAGTGCCCGAAGGCCGGCGAGGTGGTGAGCCTCGACCACGGCGTCACGCCGGGCGACCTCAAGGCGGTGGTGGAGAAGATCCTCACCGCGCAGGGCGAGCTCCTGGACGTCGCCGAAGCCAACATCATCGTCTCCGGCGGCCGCGGCATGAAGGGCCCCGAGAACTACAAGATCCTCGAGGAGCTCGCCAAGGAGCTGGGCGGCGCCGTGGGCGCGTCTCGCGCGGCGGTAGATGCCGGCTGGATCGACCACAGCCACCAGGTGGGGCAGACGGGCAAGGTCGTGAGCCCCGGGCTCTACATCGCGTGCGGCATCAGCGGCGCGATCCAGCACCTCGCGGGCATGTCGAGCTCCAAGGTGATCGTGGCCATCAACAAGGATCCCGAGGCGCCCATCTTCAAGGTGGCGACCTACGGGATCGTGGGCGACCTCTTCGAGGTGGTGCCCCTCATGACGCAGGCCGTGAAGGCCATGAAGGCGGCGGGCTGAGCCCCGACCCCGAATAGGAATTCCGGGCCTCGGTGGTCTGGAGGAGGGATGCGCGGCCGGGCGGCGACGCCCGGCCGTTTTGTTTGTCTGGCTATCGGCTGTCAGTATTCGGATATAATAGGCAGGTGCATAATGACTTTCTTGAGCCGCGCTTGACAAGTGCATGGGGGGGGTCACATCGCAACAGGCAAGGGGTCGCCAGTCAAACTTGGAGGGTTCTGCGATGATGAATAAGCTCGTCAGGTTTGGTCTGCTTACCGCAACCGTACTGGTCATGAATCTCTGGGCGTTCGCATTGCCACCGAGGGATGGCGGTTACTGTGGGACTTACATCGCTTCAAGGATGGAATGCTGGAACGTGGGGTGCACGAGCTGCACTGAGATCAACGTATACCCGTAGCGTGAAATAGTCGTGGACTCTCGGCCCCTTGCCTCAGCCTCCTTGGGAGTAGTCTTGATGAAGACATCGTCTATCGTGGTGATTGTGTGCCTTATGTTTGCGGTTCGCGGGTTTGCGCTGGGAGGTGCTCCTCCGCTGCTTTCACAGCCGCGCCCCTTCATTTTGGCTCCAGCCCCATCTAATTGCGGGGCCATCCACGTAACGGAAGCGGGAGACGTATGGGTATCAGATCGAGAGGCCTCGATCGTCGCCCGGTATTCCCGTGAGGGACGGCTCCTTCAGAAGGTCGGGACACCCGGTGAGGCGCGTGGCCAGCTCCACGCGCCCGGGAGTCTGTGCGTATCAAGAGATGTCCTCGCGGTCGAATGCGAGAACAAGAAAGTGGTTCTCTTCGGGGCCAGTGACGGGAGGCTCGTAGACGAAATACCCTTCAGGTTGCTGCATGGCACTTACTCCCTGAACCCCGGCATGGGGCTTGCTCTCCATAATCAGCGCTTGCTTTATCTTGGGGCGGGCTTCAGCGGTAGCCCACCCCCGATTGCATCGGACGCGAGGGTACTGACCTGCGTCTCTGCCAACATGGCAGGTGGGGATATTCGCTCTCTCATAGAGGAGATGGTTCCTGCCGCAAAAAGGGCGGCCCTCATTCTCTTTGGAAGAGGATTTTGCGCTGATATGGGGGGGGGCGACCTGGTGGTCTGTCATTCGCTGCCGGGAACTGTCCGGCGCCTCGATGCTCAGGGGCGCGTCAAATGTTCCGGCGACGCACTTGCTTTGGACCTGCCAGCTCTTCCGATCAGTGCGATCGTGGATGATGATGGGCAAGCCAAGGCCCTGTACACCACGCCGCATCTCGAAGGGCTCTTTCGCTCGGGTGACTTCTTGGGAGCCGTGCTCCAGCATCCGTCGCAGGATCGATCTACAGCGTCATTTGGATGGACAAAGACTTGCGCGTGGCCGGTTCGCAGGACCTCAATTTTCCCGATGCCTTCGGCCAGCGGGACTTCTTGCTGGGCGTGAGCGGCGACGGCCGCAGCCAGGTAACGTTTCTTTTCGCGCGCCGGATGCCCAGCGGAGGGAGCCGTTGGAAGCTCTACAGATCGGACACCGTGTCTCCCTGAAACTCTCGGCCGCACGGAGGTGAGATGCGCTGCTCAGCCATGTTGGGAGTCGCTGCTGGGTTTTGCCTGTTGAGCGCCTTGACTGTCTACGGGGGAAGTTCCCTCCCCTCTCCGGTAATCGTGACGGGTCTCAACGTGGGAGACGCGCCCGGGTCATTTTTCATCGGCCCAGCCGAAATCGCTGCGCGCGACTGCGCCCTGTTCCAGGAAGGGCGGACCATTGTCTATGTCCGAGCGGGTCAATCCATGCCTCGAGTTCCTCCCGAGGGAGCACCGATCACGGTGACCGTCAGAGATCCGGGCGGGGTTCCAGTCGGTGGCATTCTGCTGCAATGGAAACCCGATGGGCTGCCCAACCTGCCTGAGCCGTTCGGACGTGTGACGACGAACGAGGAGGGAATGGCAGTCGTCCGGTCGGACGGCAGTAGGGGATTGCTCGTTTGGATCGATCAGCCAGGTTACCTTCCTGGGGAGACGGTCATTCCTAGAGACGCCACACACGCGGAGATGGTTGTACTCGCCGAGAGGAGCCGTGTGCTTCGGGTAAGAGACGCCTATGGCAGAAACATCGCGGGCGCCGAACTGAAGGCCTTCCCTCTGAGAGCGACGTCCGACCCCCTCCGACTGATGAAGAATATGAAGGACATTGAACGCGTGTTCAGGGGAGACCCGGTGGGGCGGGTAGATATCTCCGACTTGGGGGCGGATTGCGCAGGGGGGCTGATTGCGCCCGGGTGTGCCCTTGAGGAAATTCCCGCCCTTGACCAGGCGCAAATTGTAATCCTTAGACAGGCCCCCCAGATTTCGGTGACCGTCAGAGCCAAGCAGGTGGAGAAACCCTTGTCTGATGTCACATTGGCATGGACGTTCTCCTCGATCAGTTTGCCATCACTCGTCTTCTCCTCTGAAGCAGACTTGAAAGCAGGAGAGGCTGCGATAACCCCTGGTGCCTACCCTTGCAAACTGATGGTGAAGGCGCGGGGACGGGTACCTATCCAGATCTGCCTGACTGAACCACCTACGACCGGGCGCCTCGACCTTCAACTAGAGACAGGCATCATCCTGAGAGGGCTCGTGGTCACCGCGACGGGGCATGGCATAGGTGGCGCCTGGGTCGCGACAGGGGAAGGCCCCGACCAGACGACCGTCGAAACCTCCAAAGAAGGAGCATTCGAATTGCCGCCTCTTCTTTCCTCCAAAGCGCCCTACGCTCTCCTGGCGGGAGCGGAGGGCTATGTGGACCGTAGAGTCGAAGGCATCCCGGCCCGAGACAATCTAGCGCTGCGCATCGTCCTCGACCGCGGGTCGGTCGTCAGCGGCAGAGTCCTGGACGAAGAGACGCGTCAGCCCTCCGCAGGATGCAAAGTGACCTTTCAAGTTGAGGGGTCAACCTCCTCACAAGGCTTCACCTTCGAGGCGAAGGTGGCCGAGGATGGTAGCTTCCTGCAAGGCGGGCTGGATCCGGGAACATACAAGGTGCGCGCTTATGGCAAAGAGGGCGCCGCGCCGCCCGCTATCGTGAACGTCGTCGGGACTGAACCCCATGACCTCGGCGACCTCCTGCTCTCGGGGCATCCTGCTGTCAAAGGTACCCTTGCCCTTCCCGAGGGCAGGGGGATCTCCTCTGAAGCCACCATTCGGTTGGAGCGCCATATCGATTTTAAGGAGGTTCTCACTGAGCTCTCTGCGCGGAGTCTTGAGGGGGTGGTCTCCGCCGATGGCACCTTTGTGATACGAGGCGCCGCTGCTGGGCGCTACCGCCTGCTCGCTTCCGACGGCGGGTTGCGGAAGACCCTTTGCCCAATAAGTGTGGAGAAGGACGACGTCGACGTCGGAACCGTTCTCCTCGAGAAGCCTGCATCCCTCCATGGCCACCTCATTCGCACAGATGGTCACAGCGTCTCGAACTGGCGCGTCATCTTGGCTTCTCAGGCCTTCGACATGAATCCATCCACATCCTTTACATCGGATGACGGCTCCTTCGGCTTCGACGACCTTCCAGCCGGAATCTACCGATTGCAAGCCTTTGCGCCTCTCAAGCTCATGCCGGAGGCGGACCAGAGGATCGAGGTCTCGGCAGGGCAGGATGCCAACGTGACCGTGCCCGTCGGCGGGGTGACGGTTTCGGTGTTCCTTCAGATAGACGGGCGTGCGGCAAGCGGCGCGACGGCCAGCCTCGCGGGACAGAGCGATGCGGTCTTCGACTCGGGCGTCGTCGTGGCCAACTCGCAATGGGGCAAGGTCGTCCTTGGGCTTCCCTCGATTCCGCACACCGCCCAGGCTGATGATGCAGGGCAGGTCACCTTTGAGGGGGTATCCCCAGGACTCAACCAGGCCACCCTCAGTCTCAATGACATGGACTACAGGATGCCGGTGACGATCCCGGCCTCGCCCCAGACTCCCCTGACCCTGAACTTCCGGGGTATGGAACTTACTGGAAGAGTGCTCGAACCGACAGGCGCGGGTGCTCAACGGGCATTGGTGACTCTAGGCTACCAAGGGGTCGGAGCCAATCCAGCCAATACCACCGCGACAGACGCAGAGGGCAACTTCCGGATTACCGGCCTGGGAGTGGGCACCATCCTAATCGGCTGCCGAAACGATAAGGGGCTGACCGCGACTGCGAGCGTGACCATCAGCGGCGATCAGCCCCCCTCGCCCGTGACGCTGCGACTCAAATCTGGAGGAACACGGAAGTAGGCGCGGTCCAGGTCTCACGGCTAACCTCTAGTCTAGTTCTCCCTGCGGACCTCCGATAGGAAGCCGAAGTTGCCGTCGGCGGGGAGGTGCACACCCTTCACGTCCCTCTGGGTGACGCATACCGCGTCGGGCCACCACAAGGAGACGTAGGGGACATCGCCGGCCAGGATCTCCTGGACGCGGGCGTAGTCGCCCCGGCGGTCCTCCCGGTCCTGCGGCAGCGCGCCCGACTCCACGAGCCGATCCACCTCGGGGTTCGAATATCGCCCCCGGTTCAGGCCCTCCGGCGGGAAGGCGCGCGAGGAGAACCTCAGCCGGAACCCGTCCGGATCGGTCACGCCGACCCACGTGAGCCCGAAGGCGTCGAAGTCGCCGCGCCGCACGTCGCCGTAGAAGGTGCCCCATTCGAGGGAGCGGACGGAGGCCTCCACGCCCACGTGCGCCCAATCCTGCGCGATCGCCACGGCGATCTGCCGCGAGATCTTGTTCTCGGAGGTCTTGTAGTTGAGGCGCAGGCGCACGCCGTCCGCGCCGCGCCTCAGCCCCGCCGCGTCGAGGAGGTGCTCGGCCTCGGCGGGATCGTGGGGCGTCGGGCCGCCGGCCGCGTCGAAGGCCCAGTGCTCGGGCGGGAGGAGCCCCGTCGCGGGCCGGCCGAGGCCGCGGAGCACGTAGTTCAGAATCGCCTCGCGGTCCACCGCGAGGGCCAGCGCGCGGCGGACGCCGACGCGATCCAGCGGCGGACGCGCGCAGTTCAGGCCGATGTACGCGTAGCTCGCCCCGGGGGCGCGCAGCACCGGATACCCCCTCGATAGAAAGTAGCGGATGGAGTCTGGGGGGAGGTCGTTCACGACGAGGTCCACGCTGCCGCGGCGCATCTCGAGCTCGCGCACCACCGGGTCGGGGATGACCTTGAGCGCCAGGGTGGTGCTCGCCGGCGCGCGTTCAGCGTAGGGGTTGGCGTCGAAGACCATCCACTGCCCCCGCTCCCAGGACCTCAGGCGGTAGGGCCCCGCGCCCACGGGCGCCTCCTCGGGACGGTGCCCCGCGGGGACGATGCCCACGTTGAGGGCCGAGAGGATGGGGGCGAAGGGCTCGCGCAGGGTGAGGATCACCTCATTGTCCGCGGGAGCCGTCACCGACGCGATGCGGTCCAAGTCGCCCTTCTTGAAGGAGGGCACCGCGCCGCTGCGGACCGACTCGAGGGTGTACGCCACGTCGCGCGCGGTGAGGGGACGCCCGTCGCCGAAGCGCGCGCCCTTCTTGAGGGAGAATCGGTAGGAGGTGGGGGAGGGCTGCGACCAGGAGGCCACGAGGTCGGGTTCGGGGGCGAAGTCCTTGCCGACGGCGAAAAGCCCGCGGTAGAGGAGGCGGAAGACGCGGTCGGCCGCCACGTCCGCGCCGACCCGAGGGTCCATGCTGGACGGGTCTTGCTCCACGGCCACCACGAGCGCCGCCCGCCTCGGCGCCGGTCCGCAGGACGCAAGGAGAAATATGAAGCCGATCGCGATCACCGCGAAGCGAGCGCGGGGCCTCCGCACGGGCTGCAGGCCAGGTTGTTGTCGTCCTCCCCAGCTCTCCAGCTCCCCAGCTCTCCAGCTCATTCCCTTTCGAAGAACCCCGCCCCCGGTGTGATCTGGCCGAGGACCACGGCGCGTCGGGCGCCCGTGGCCGCGGGCACGTTCGCGGGCCAGCCGAAGAGCGTGGCGTCCGCCAGGACGGCCATGAGCACGGCCTCCTTCGCCTTCGAGGGGACCCCGTACTCGTCCGAGGTGGAGAAGGTGAGCTTGGGGAGGGCCACCTGGAGTCCCTCCATGAGAACCGGATTGCAGGCCCCGCCGCCGCTCACGATGATCTCCTCGAAGCGGGCCTTCTGGGCGCAGAACTCGAGGACGGCCGTGGCGACGGTCCGTACCGTGAAGACGGCCAAGGTGGCCATGACGTCGGGCCCCGAGAGGCCGGGGAAGCGCGCGAGGACCCCGTCGAGGTACTTCGCGCCGAAATCCTCCTTGTCCGCGGATTTCGGGGGCGGCGCCGAGAGGAAGGGGTGCTCCATGAGCGCGGACAGGAGCGTGGGCTGGATCTGTCCCGAGCGGGCCATGGCGCCGTTCTGGTCGAAGGCCTGCTTTCCGCCCGAGTAGTGGAACGCGGAGAGGTCCATGAGCACGTTGCCCGGACCCGTGTCGAACGCCATAAGGCCGTCCAGGCCGCACCCGGCGGGGAGGGCCGTCACGTTGGCGACGCCGCCGATGTTGAGCGCGAGGCGGCTCCGCGAGCGGTGGTGGAAGAGGAGGTAGTCGAGGTAGGGCACGAGGGGCGCGCCCTGACCCCCCGCGGCCATGTCCGAGGGCCTGAAGTTGGACACCACGGTGAGGCGGCTTCTTTCGGCGATGACCGCCGCGCTCCCCACTTGGAGGGTGCCGTTCACCTGGAAGCCCGGATACTGGACCCGCATGGGATGGTGGAAGAGCGTCTGCCCGTGGGAGCCCACGGCGAGGACCTCCTTGGGGTCGACGCCGGCCTTCTTGAGGAGGTGGAGGAGGGTATGGGCGAAGAGCTCGCCGACGTAGCCGTCCAGCAGGGTGATCTCCCGCGCGTTACCCGCGCCCGGGCCCATGCACGCCAGGATGCGCTGGCGGACCGAGGGCGTGTACTTGAGCGTGTCGTGCGCCACCAGCGTGAAGGCGGCCTCGGGCCCGGTGCCTTCGATGCGGACGAGCGCGGCGTCCACGCCGTCGGCGGAGGTTCCCGACATGAGACCCGCGACGAGGCGTGGCTGGCTGGGATCGGTGGGCAGAGCCATGGGTGAGTCCTCCGCGACCATCCTAGAACGCCGGGCCACGTGGGGCAAGGCGGGGGAAGGTAGGCGCGAGGCGTTGGGCATGAGGCGCGAGGAGGTAGGGTGGACCCGAGGGCCGCAGGCCCGAGCGTCCACCCTTAAGAGCATGCAGAGATGGTGGACCACAAGTTGTCCACGCTGCCTGCTGCGGTTCGGTTCTAATCTCTCGCTGACTCGCTGGCTCACCGGCTCCCTGGCTCGATTCTTCGCCGGCTCCATCCATCCCACCAGTTTGACACCCCCCCGTCGCGCCTGTAGCATGGGCCAGAGGTGGCAGGGGTGCGAAAAACCATTCCCATCCAGCCCGACGGCTCCATCAAGGTGTCGAGGGAGCTGGTCGAGGAGGTCTTCGGCAAGGCCCGGGAGGCCGTGGTGCACCTCCGCTCGGGTTGCCTCGTCCTCTCCCCCGTCTACATCGACATCGAGTCGGGGCAGCTCCCCCAGCTCCTGGAGCGCTTTCACGGCTTCGAGTCCCTCGACGTCGTCCTCGGGAGCCACTTCACTCGGTCCGAGGCCCAGACCGTGCAGTTCGAGGGCGACCTCTCGGTGCTCTCCCTCAACGACGTCTTCCTCTTCCTCTCCGCGAGCAAGAAGTCGGGGGCCCTCGAGGTCCACGACCAGAAGCGCTGCGCGTTCTTCTTCAAGAACGGCAACCTGGTCTTCGCCGCGAGCGACGACCCCCGCTCCTCCCTCGCCGCCTTCCTCCTCAAGCGGCAGTTCGTCACCGAGCAGGATCTCGTCCAGGCCCTGCGCTCGATGTCCCAGACCGAGGACGCTCTCAAGGGCCTCTTCGAGGTGTCGGGCCTGACGCTCGAGGAGTTCCGGGAGCAGTGGAACGGAAGCGTCGAGGAGCTCATCTTCCGGGCGTTCACCCAGGGGAAGGGCCGCTTCAGCTTCGCCAACGGCGAGGTGCTCTCGCCCTTCGTCCTCACCCTGCCCATGTCCACCACCAACTACGTGATGGAGGCCACGCGCCGCATCGACGAGTGGGCCCGCATCCAGTCGCGGGTCCCCGCCGACGACGCGGTGCTCGACCTGGCGGAGGAGGTCACCGCCTCCACGGCGCTCACCTTCGAGGAGGAGCAGGTCCTGAGCCAGATCAACGGCCACCGCACCCTCCAGGAGACGCTCGTCCGGGCGAAGGTGGGCGAGATGGAAGGCAAGAAGGCGGTGGCGTCCCTCATCGCCGCCGGCATGGTGAGGGTGGCGAAGCCGGCGCACGCCGAACCGGAGCCGCCGCCGGCCGTGAGGGCCCTGCCCGCACAGGAGCGCGAGGCGCTCCTGGCGCGCATCGAGAGCTACAACAACGTCTTCTCCACCATCTACCAGGCGCTCACCGTGGAGGTGGGCAACAAGGTGGAGGTGGTCCTGGGGGCCTTCTTCAAGGGGCTCGAGCCGGGGGCCTCGGTGCTCTCGGGCATGGGGTTCTCCTCCGAGGGCACGCTCTCCGAGGAGGCCCTGCTCGGACGTCTGGCCGCCCTCGACGGGGCGCGTGAGGAGGTGCTCGTTCGGGACCTCAACGAGCTCCTCTACTTCCAGCTCTTCGCGGTGAAGAACACGCTGGGGCCGGAGATGGAGGCGGGGATCGTGGAGATGGCGAAGACCCTGCTTCAATCGTGACCCGTCGCCTGCGAGCCTGACCGAACGCCATCGGGGGGGGGCCATGACCGCCACGAAGGACCCGCACGACGAGCTCGCCGGCGCCGCCTCCGGGGAGCCCGGGCTCGCGCTCTGCGAGGCCACGCTCAACTCCCAGCCCGTCCAGATCTGCGTGCTGGACACCGGCGGGACGATTCTCATGGTCAACCGCGCGTGGGACTTCGCGGCGGGCACCGCCGCCTCGCCGGCCGGGTTCCGGGTGGGCGGAAGCTACCTCCAGGCGCTCGCGCGAGGGAGCGCGCCCGGGGATTCCTGCGCCAAGGAGGAGTCGGAGGGGCTCTCCGCGGTCCTCTCGGGCCGCAGCCAGGCGTTCTCCGTCGAGTACCCCAAGCCGGACCCCCTGCGCACCCGGTGGTACCTCCTCACGATCACGCCCCTGCTCGTGCGCGGCCGTCTCGCGGGGGCGGTCCTGTGCCGGTCGGACATCACCTCTCGCCGGCGCGTGGAGGAGGAGCTCACCACCCTCTACAAGGCCATCGACGCGAGCATCGAGGGGCTGGCGCTCTTCACGCCCCAGGGCCGTTGCCGGTTCATGAACGCCGCCTTCGCGCACGCCCACGGCTACGACGCATCCGTGGAGCTTGCGGCGCGCGGATGGGACGACCTCTACCCGCGCGAGGAGGTCCTCCGCCTTGAGGCGGAGATCCTCCCGCAGCTGAGGCGCGTGGGCTACTGGTCGGGCGAGGTGCGCTGCCGCCTCAAGGGCGGCGGGACGTTCCTCGGCGAGGCCTCCTTCACGCTCATCGCGCGCGGCGAGGTCATCATCTGCTCGGTCAGCGACATCAGCGAGAGGAAGCGCGCGGAGGCGGCGCTGAGGGAGAGCGAGCTCAAGTTCCGGGGTATCTTCGAGACGATCCAGGAGGGGATCGTCGTCGTGGACCCGGAGGGCCCGAGGCTCCTGGCCGCCAACCCTGCGTGCCACGAGATGTTCGGCTACGCCGTGGAGGAGGACCTCGCCTCGATCGACATCCTGCGCCACGTGGCGGCCGAGGACCTCGAACGCCTGAAGCACCACCTGGGGCACATCCTGGAAGACGTCCCCCACCACCACGTCGCCTTCAGGCTCACCCGCAAGGACGGTACCCAGCTGTGGGTGGACACCATCGGGACGCGCATCGAGTTCGGCGGCCGGCCCGCGGCCCTCGTCGCGGTGAACGACGTGACGGCGCGCGTGGAGTCGCAGGCCGCGCTCGAGCGCTCCGAGTCCATGCTCCGTGCCATCTTCGAGGGCGCGCAGGACGTGATCTTCTTCAAGGACACGGAGCGGCGCTACCTCAAGGCGAACCCTGCGCTATCGGGGCTCCTGGGGCGGCCCGCATCGGAGATCCTGGGCGCCACCGACGAATCCCTCTTCCGGCCCGAGGACGCCGCCGTCCAGGCCGCGTCGGACCTGCGGGCCCTCGCGGGGGAGGTGGTGGAGGAGGAGACCGCGAAGACCCTGGGCGGCTCCAGGCGCAGTTTCCACGTTATCAAGACGCCGTTCCGTGACGGTTCGGGCCGGGTGGTGGGCCTGTGCGGCATCGCGCGGGACACCACCGAGCGCGTCGAGGCCGCGAGGTCGTTGGAGAGTCGCGACCGATTCCTGTCCAACGTGGCTGCCGCCTCGCGCGAGCTCCTCGTCAACGCCGACTTCGGCGGGGCCGTCGGCTTCGCGCTCGAACGGCTCGGCGAGGCCCTCGATGCGGACCGCGTCTACCTCTACGAGATCCACCGCGCCGTGGGGTCCGAGGACCGCGTCCTCAGCCAGCGCCACGAGTGGACCTCCGAGCACGCCCGCCCTCAGATCGCGAATCCGGCCTATCAAAACATCCCCCTGTCCCATCCCCTGGCCCGCATGTGGAGTCCCGTCCTCGAGGGAGGGGGCTGGGTCAGGCAGGTCGTGAGCGGGCTGCCGGAGGAGCACCGGGCCATCTTCGCGGCCAACGGGGTGCGCTCCCTGATGGTGGCGCCCGTCCATTGCGGCGGGAACCTGTGGGGGTGCGTCGGGTTCAGCGACTGCCGTGCGGAGCGCGACTGGACGAAGAACGAGCAGTGGATCCTCTCGGCCTTCGCCCTCTCCATCGGCGGCGCCCTCCAGCGCAGGCTGACCGAGCGCCGGCTCAAGGAGAGCCAGAGCCGGATGCGCTTCCTCCTCGACAATACGCCCGGCCGCATCTTCTACGTGCACGACCGCGACTACAACTTCGAGTACCTGTCGCCCAACATCGAGGAGCTCACGGGCTTCACCGTGGAGGAGATGCGGCGCCACATCAACGGCTCCGGGGTCCAGAGCGCCGTGAACGACGAGGCCCGGGAAATCTTCACGCGCGTGAAGGAGGACGGCATCGCCCCTCCGCCCTTCCGCTGGCAGATCAGGCACCGGGACGGACGAATCCTCGACTTCTGGGCGAAGGAGAGCCCCGTGGTGGAGGGGGGTAAGGTGACGGCGGTCCTCGGCGTCATGTGGCTCATGGAGGACGGCGAGAAGCCGTAGCCTCCGGAGGGGCCACTCCCAGACGCGAAGAGCGCGGGGTTGCCCCCCGCGCTCTCGGTGTCTCGGGAGTAATCTGGGCTACGCCTCGGCCTTGGCCTTCCGCGCGTCCCAGTAAAGGAAGGCCGCCAGGGCGAGGAACACGAAGAGGCCGAGCCAGTTCCTCATGCCGTCCGTGAAGACCGTCGGCATCCAGACGCTGAATCCGAAGGTCTCGTCGTTCACGAACATCTTGGTGATGCCGTCGAAGACGCCCGCGAGGGCGCCGCCCGCGATGAAGCCCGAGGCCACGAGGATGGCCTTGTCCGCGCGCGCCTTGGAGAGGGTCTCGCTCGTGGCCGACTTCTGCACGAGCCATCCCACGATGGCGCCCAGGAGGATGGGGCTGTTGAGCTCGATGGGGAGGTACATGCCGAGGGCGAAGGCGAGGGCCGAGATCCCAAGCATGGAGACGATGACCGCGATGACGGCCCCGACGCCGTAGAGCATCCAGGGCACGTCCTGGCCGCCCATGAAGGCGTTGGCGACGGCGGCCATGGCGCCAGCCTGTGGTGCGGGGAGCGGGTTGGCGTGCTCGGCGGTGGGCGTGCCGTACCCGTAGACGTGCGCGAAGAGCATGATGACCGCCGTCACGGTGAAGCTCGCGAGGGCGGAGCCCAGGATGTTGCTCCACTGGATGCTCTTGGGCGTGGACCCCAGCCAGTAGCCGACCTTGAACTGGGTCACGAGGGAGCCGGACATGGAGAGCGCCGTGCAGACGACCCCGCCGATGAGGAGGATGGCCAGCATCCCGGGGCCGCCCTTCAGGCCGAGCGCCGCCAGGGTGACCGCCCCGATGATGAGCGTCGTGAGCGTCATGCCCGAGATGGGTGTGACCGAGATCATGGCCACGGCCCACGCGGAGACGGCGGAGAAGAGGAAGACGATGAGGAAGGTCAGGAGGAGCGAGAGGAAGGCCAGGACGAAGGCGTTGGGCTGCCCCGCCACGACCACCGCCCAGAAGTAGACGAGGATCGCCACCGCCAGCGCGACGGCGAGGGACAAGACCGTGGTCATCTTCATGTCCAGATCCAGGCGCGAGGTCTTGGCGACCGCGCCCTCGTGCTTCTTGAAGAGCTGGGCGAGGACCTGCTGGAGGGCCTGCTTGATGACCGGGGCCATCCGGATGATGGAGATGACGCCAGCGGCGAAGATGCCGCCGATCCCGATGTTCCGCACGCCGGGGAAGGCCATGGCGCCCGCGGCGTCCTTGACGCCGAAGAAGACGTCACGGTAGGAGGCGGCGGTGCAGGTCGGGTTCAGGTAGCCGAAGAGGGGGATGAGCACGAAGTAAGACAGCATGGAGCCGGCCATGATGATGGACGCGTACTTCACGCCGATGATGACGCCGAGGCCGAGGACGGCGGCCGAGGTGTTCATGGCGAAGACGCCCTTCACCTTCTGCGTGAAGTCCTTGAAGACCGTCGCCGTGGTGAAGGTGTCGCTCCAGGTCTTGAAAGCGAGGGCGAGGTAGTCCACCACGATGCCGATGCCGAGGGAGTAGACGAGGACCTTGGCCTGGTCGCCCCCCTTCTCGCCGGCCACGAGGATCTCGGTCGTCGCCGTTCCCTCGGGGAAGGGGAGCTTCCCGTGCATCTCGGTGGTGAAGTACTTGCGGAAGGGGATGAGGAAGAGGACGCCGAGGACGGCGCCGAGGAAGGGCACCAGGAAGATCTGCAGGAAGGTCTGCAGGGTGCCCGCCTGCTTGTCCAGGCCGAGCATGAAGATGGCCGGCATGACGAAGACCGAGCCGCCCACCACGATGCCCGAGGTAGCCCCGATGGCGAGGATGTTCACGTTCTCGATGAGGGAGCTCTTGCGGCGGGCCACGGCGGAGAAGCCCACGGCCAGAATGCCGATGGGGATGGCCGTCTCGATGCCCTGCCCCAGCTTGAGGGCGATGTAGGAGGCCGCCGCCGAGAAGACGACGATCATGAGGAGGCCGAAGATGACCGACCTCCGGGTCACCTCTGGAACGCCCGTCTCCTGCGAGATGATAGGCGTGTAGCTCTCGCCGGGTTTGAGCTCCCGGTAGGCGTTCTCCGGCAGCAGGTTGTTCGTTTGCTGGTTCCCCTGGTCGTTCGCGCTCATGCGGCCCCCTTCTCGACAGTCTGGCGAGCAGAGGGCAGGATACGGGGAAAGGGGGGCGGGGGGCAAGGGCGGCCCGGGGGCGTACCGCCCGCGGGTGGCCTGTATTATAATAGAGGTGGGCGGGGTGGTCCGCGGGGGGCCGCTGCTCGCCGGCGGAGCCCCCTGGAGAGATGAGGATGGTGAAGATCCGCTACCTCGACGGCCGCCGCTTCCGCCGAGCCGTCCTAGCCGGCACGCAGTGGCTCCACGCCAAACGCGAGCAGCTCAACGCCATCAACGTGTACCCCGTCCCCGACGCCGACACGGGCACCAACATGTCCCTCACCATGGCATCCGCCGCCGAGGGGCTCAGGCAGTCCAAGGACCGCAGCATCCACGCCGCCAGCCGCGGGATGGCGGAGCGGGCCATCATGGGGTCCCAGGGGAACTCGGGGGCGATCCTGGCCCAGTTCTTCCAAGGCCTCTCCGAGGGCCTCCAGGGGAAGTTCCGCATCACCACCCAGGACTTCGCCGCCGCCGCCGAGCGGGGCAAGAGTGCGGCCTACGCCGCCCTCGCCCGACCGCGTGAAGGCACCATCCTGACGGTCATCAAGGACTGGTGCGACGCCATCGTCTCGAAGAAAGACGAATCCAACGACTTCGTCGTCCTGCTCAGGGAGGCGCTGACGGAGGCCCGTGCCTCGGTCCTGCGCACCCCCGACCAGCTCGCCGTCCTCAAGGAGCACGGCGTGGTGGATGCGGGCGCCCAGGGGTTCCTCCACCTCCTCGAGGGGATCACGGAGTACGTCGAGACCGGGAACCTGAGGAACCTCGACTTCGAGGCCACCGCCGCCGACGTCCAGGCCTTCGCCTATTCGCACCCGCCCATGGAGCTGACCTATCGGTACTGCACCGAGTGCCTGGTGGAGGCGAAGGGCGTCCCGAGGGGCGCGGTGGAGGCCGCGCTCTCCCCGATGGGCGACTCCCTCGTCATCGTCTCCAGCGAACGCATCCTCAAGGTCCACATCCACACGGACACCCCCGAGGCGGTCTTCGAGGCCATGGCCTCCTTCGGGCCGGTACTGAAGCGCAAGGCCCAGGACATGCAGGAGCAGCACGACGAGGCCGTTGCCGACCCGGCTTCGGCGGGCATCGTCGTGGACTCCGGGTGCGACCTCCCCGAGGATTTCCTGCGGGGCAGTCGCATCACGGTCGTCCCCCTCCGCATCAACTTCGGCGAGCAGGCCTACCTCGACCGCGTCGAGATGGCCTCGGACGAGTTCTACTGGAGGTGCCGTCACTCGGCGCACCACCCGAAGACGAGCCAGCCGTCCGTAGCGGACTTTCTCAAGGGGTACGAGGCCGCCGCCGCCGGTGGCAAGGACGTCATCGTCATCTGCCTCTCGGGCGCCGTCAGCGGCACGCTCAACGCGGCCAAGACCGCGGCGTCCCAGTTCAAGGGTTCGGTCGTCCACGTGGTGGACAGCTACACCGTGTCCGTGGCCGAGGGCCTGCTCGCCCGGCAGGCGAGGGAGATGGCCCTCGCGGGTGACCGTCCCGAGCGCATCGCGGCCCGGCTCGACGAGCTCCGCCGGCAGGTCAGTTTCTACATCGCCCTCAAGAGCCTCGATTTCGCCCGGCGCGGCGGGCGCGTCAGCCAGGCCGCCAGCCTCGCGGCCCGCGCGCTCAACCTCAAGCCCGTCCTGTGCATCGACGCCGAAGGCAAGGCCAGCAAAGCGGGTGTGGGCCTGGGTATGCGCGGGGTGCACAAGAAGGTCATCGAGCTGGCGCAGGCGGACTGGTCGCGCTACAAGAGGTTCAGCGTAGCGGTGGCCCACGCCGCCGCACCGGACCAGGCGCGCTACTACCGGGAGCGCGTCCGAGCCCTCACGGGACTCGAAGACATTCCCATCGTTGAGGTCTCTCCCGTGCTCGCCGCGCACGCGGGCCCCGGCGCCGCTGGCCTCGCCGTTCTCGGGCTGGATTAGGGCAGACGTGAAGCGTGAGACGTGAGACGTGACGCGGATGCCGGGATCACGTCGACGTTCTTCGCGCCCCTCTCACCGCTCATCGCTCATCGCTCTTCTCTCATGCCTCGACGTCCCGTCTGAGAACCTGTCTGCATGACGGCTCTCGCGCTTCTCCTCCTCGCCGCGTACCTCCTGGGCTCCTTCCCGACGAGCATCGTGGTCGCCCGTCGCGCGAAGGGCATCGACATCCGCGAGCACGGGAGCGGCAACGCCGGCGGCACCAACGTGCTGCGCGTCGTCGGGTGGAAAGCGGCGCTCCTCGTCGCCCTCGTGGACGTGGGGAAGGGGACCATCGCGTCGCTCCTGCCCCTCGCTCTACCCGCGGCCTCGCTGGCCCTGGACGCGGCGGACGCCTGCGCGCTCGCGTGCGCGGCGGCGGTGGTCGGCCACGTGTTCCCCGTCTTCGCGGGTTTCCGCGGCGGCAAGGGTGTGGGCACCTCCGCGGGCGGCTTCGCCGTCACGCAGCCTCTCGCGCTCGCGTGCGCGGCGCCCGTCTTTTTCCTCGCCGTCCTCGCCACGAGGTGGGTCTCGCTCGGCTCGATCCTCGGCGCGATCACGCTGCCGGTCGCGATTTATTTCACACGGGGGAGCGCGTGGGTCGCCGCGCATCCGCCAGCGTTTTGGGCGAGCGTATTTCTCGCGGCGCTCATCGTCGTGAAGCATAGCGCGAACATCGCGCGCATCGTCCGAGGCGAAGAGAGCCGCCTCGGCGGTCGCGCGGCGAAGTGAGCGCACCGCGCCGAAAAAATTTCCAAAGCCTCGTACAACATCTCTGAAACGCCCACCCGGCGGCACTTCCAGAACCTAAAGGAGAAATCGGAGGGGCTCGTGCCGTCTATACAACTGGTGGTGCAAAGCAATTGCTGTGCACTACCTCTTGACTCCAGAAAAAATCACACCTATATTATGGGTGACACCAGGAGTTGAGCATCAGTCGGTGGTGATCCAAGGTGTTGTGGTTGTTCAAAGGAGGACGTGATGGCAGAGGCGAAGAAGGCAGTGAAGAAGCCGGCGGCGAAGAAGGCTGCCCCCAAGAAGGTCGCGAAGAAGGCTGCCCCGAAGAAGGCTGCGGCTAAGAAGCCCGCCGCCAAGAAGGCCGCCCCGAAGAAAAAGGCCGTGGCCAAGAAGAAGTAAGCATTCTCGGGGCTTCGTGCTCCGGGCATTGGGAGAGGGGCTCCGGCCCCTCTCCAAATTTTTTTTGGGGGGGCGCCCACGGATGGGTCCGGCCCGCGCGTGTGGCGCGGCCGCACGCGTGACGCCGGGCGAGCAGGGCAAGGCGGCCGACCGCGGGCAGGGCGGTGTCCTGTCAAGGGAGCCCAACACCGCGCTGCGACGCCCGCCGCCCACGCCCGGAGGGACGGGGCTTGCCGGGCGCCAGGCCTTGTCAGCTCGCTCATCCGATGGCACCGCATCGGCCCTCGCTCGCTTCCTCGCCAGAGGCCCTGGCCGCTGGGAGGCTCTCGGCGCCAGAGATTTCCCCGCGGTCAGTGCCTATCATCCCGGCCAGCCTCCGTCGCGACCGCGTCTCACTCGCGGGCAGGCCCCTGGCCCACCTGCTTTGTCAGGCTTGGGGTCCGCATCCTCAACGTACATTCAAGGTACGATTCCGGTGCGGCCGCCTCGCCTTCCTCGCATCTGAACCGGTCGCGGCGGGACGCCTGAGTTCGGGAGGACGTCCTCTTCGGTTCGTGCGCTGGGTGGGTCGCTCAGGCACCTCTCTCGTCTCCCTTCCTGTCCTTCTCCCGACCACACCTGATACTCTTCCTATCGGAGAGCGACGATGCTGGAGAGGCCGCCGCAGGGCGTTCCCCACAAGCCGGGATGCTACATCTTCCGGGACGGGAAGAAGAAGGCGCTCTACGTGGGCAAGGCGAAGGACCTTCGCGCGAGGGTGGCGCACTACTTCCAAGAGCGCGCGCCGCACAAGATCCAGCGACTTCGACGACTGGCCGTGGAGCTCGAGTTCATCGTGACCCCGGGCGAGTGGGAGGCCTTCCTCCTCGAGAACAACCTCATCAAGCAGTTCAAGCCGCCCTTCAACACCCTCCTCAAGGACGACAAGACCTACCCCTACCTTAAGCTCACCGTGAAGGACGCGTACCCCCGCGCGGTGTTCACGAGGAAGCCCCAGCGCGACGGTGCCCTCTACTTCGGACCCTTCGTCCCGGGGTGGACCGCGAAGAAAAACCTGCGCATCCTGCAGGAGCATTTCCGGGTCGTCACCTGCCGCGACCCCCTCGACGGATCGCGTCCGCGCCCGTGCCTCTACTACGAGCTCGGCCAGTGTTACGCGCCCTGCATCAAGGGGCGCGTGGCGCCCAAGGACTACCGGCGCGTGGTGGAGGAGGCGCGCCTCTTCCTCGAGGGGCGCACGGCGGAGCTCAGGGAGGAGCTCAGGCGCCGGATGGTCTCGGCCGCGGAGCGCCACGAGTACGAGCTCGCCGCGCACTACCGGGACCTCGCCACGGCGAGCGAGGCGCTGGGCGGAAGGCAGGCGGTCGCGCGTCCCGGCGAGGGGCACTGGGACTACTTCGCGCTCTACGGAGCGGGGGAGTCCTACGTCCTCCACGGGTTCGTCGTGGTGGACGGCAAGGTGGTGGACCGGCGGCGCTGGCGGTTCTCGGACGTGGAGCTCGAGGCCGGCGACTTGCTGGCCTCGGCGCTCATGCGCCTCTACGGGAACGCCACGGTCCTCCCCGACGGCGTCGCCGTCTCCCTCGACTTCGCCGACATGGACCGCGTATCGAGGTTCCTCGCCGAGAGGAAGGGGAGGGGCGTACCCGTGGTGCGCCCCCAGCGCGGCGAGCGGGCGAGCCTGATCGCCACGCTCCTGGAGAACGCGCGCCTCGAGTTCGACTCGCAGGTGGACCCCGCGGTCGTCCTCAAGCCCCTCGTGGCCGCCCTCGGCCTCGAAGAGCCGCCCCAGCGCATCGAGTGCTTCGACATCTCCCACAGCCACGGCGAGGCGACCGTGGCGTCGTGCGTCGTGTGGGAGGGTGGCCGGATGCAGCGCTCCCAGTACCGCCACTTCAACATCAAGACCGTCGAGGGCGTGGACGACTTCGCCTCCATGGCGGAGGTGGTGGGGCGGCGGTACCTGCGCGTGCGCGACGAGGGGGGCGACCTGCCCGGCCTCGTGCTCATCGACGGGGGGCCCGGGCAGGTGAACGCGGCCCACGCGGCGCTTTCGACCCTCCTGCCCGAGACGCCGGCGCTCGCCGGAATCGCCAAACGGGAGGAGTGGCTCTTCAAACCGGGGGACCCGACGCCGATCGTCTTCCCGAAGGACGCCCCGGCTCTCCACCTCCTCCAGCAGATCCGCGACGAAGCCCACCGCTTCGCGATCGAGCACCACCGGAAGCGCCGCGCCCGCGCGAGGACCCTCTCGCCGCTCATGCAGATCCCCGGCGTGGGACCCGCCACCGCGAAGAAGCTCCTTCGCGCCTTCTTAACGACGGACGCCGTCAAGGCCGCAGAGGAGGCCCAGCTCGCGAAAGTCGTCGGGAAGGCCGCAGCGAAGAAGATCCGAGCCTGGGCCGAAGGAAAAGCGTGAGGCGCGAGGCGCGAGGCGTGAGGAGAATTCCGGACGCCCTGCGCTTGCCGGAATGACTCCCCTCCCGAACCTGCAGGCCCACCGTTCATCCCGCATGGTCGATCGCTCATCCCTCATCCCTCATCGCCTCCTCTGCTACCATGTCTCCATGCGCACACTGCTGGCCCGGTTGAAGGCGGGGACCGAAGAGCTCAACTACGGACGCGGCATCATCGCCGCGATGGCCTCGCGCCAGGCCGAGAGGATTCGGAGCTCACCCTTCCGCGTTCTCGACCTCGGCCTGGGTTCGGGCGCCGATCTCGAGAACATCCGTGCCGCACTCGCGGGCCGGGAGGTGGCGCTCTGCGGCGTGGACTCCTATGAGCCGAACATTCGCCGCGCCGGGGAGCGTGGCGTGGAGGTGTGGCCCCTCGACATCGAGCGCGAGAAGCTTCCCGTCGCCGACGCAGCCCTCGACCTCGTGGTGGCGAACCAGGTCCTCGAGCACACCAAGGAGCTCTTCTGGATCGCCTTCGAGGCCTGTCGCGTCCTGAAGTCTGGAGGCGCGCTCCTCGTGGGGGTGCCCAACCTCGCCTCCCTCCACAGCCGAGCGATGTTGGCGCTCGGGATGCAGCCTTCGCCCATCGACGTGCTTGGGCCGCACGTCAGGGGATTCACGAGGGGCGGGTTCACACGGTTCGTGGAGGAGGGCGGGTTCTTCGAGGTCGCCGAAGTTCGGGGATCGAACTTCTACCCCCTGCCGAAGCCTCTCGCGAAAATTGCGGCGCGCGTGTGGGCGGGCGGCGCGGTGAGCCTCTTCTTCCGGTGCCAGCGGACGTCGAAGGAGGGGAGCTTCCTCGAGGTGCTCGACCAGAAGTTCTTCGAGACGCCGTTCTTCAGGGGAACGTGATCGAGTGATCGCGTGATCAGGTGATCGGCGGCGGAACCGTCCGTAGGAGGCCTCTCCAGAGGCCGATCTCTCGTCCGCGGAATTCGCGCAACGGGGGATGGATCGCGGTCAGGAGACCGCTCCTACGAGCAAGGCGGGCGCCGGGATGGGGTGACGCTATGACACGGGGAGGGACAACTCCAGACTCGCTTCGCGTGCCCGCATGACGGCTTAGGAAGTGTGACCCCTCTCCGAATTCCGCTTTCCGAATTCCGAATTACCGTCTCCCCTTCCGCTTGGTGCCTTTCGCCTTGACGGGGGGCCTGGCCGCCTTGGCGGCGGCCTCCAGCTTGGCGAGGCGGTCCTCGATGGAGCGCTTGTCCTCGCGCAGCTTCTCGAGGTCCGACCGGAGCGCGGCGATCTCCTCGCCCTTGGACTTGCCCTCGCGGAGGGCGCGCGCCACGTCGCGGCTGTTGCTCTTCAGGCGCCCGTCGCTCTCGCGGAAGCGCACGGCCTCCACCGCCGGTGCCGCAGCGGCCTCGTCGAGGAGTTCGAGGGAGAGGATCGCGCCGAACTTGGCGAAGAAGTTGGCGTCATTCAGGTAGCGCTCGAGCTCCTCGCGGATCTCCGTGCGGTAGGGGTCGCGGCCGCGGGCGAGGGTCGCCATGGCGCGCATCGCCGCGATGCGCCCCTGCGCCTTCCCGCCCGGCGCGGCGGCGGCCTTCAGGAGGGGCCACGCGCGGTCGTCGCGGAGGCGCGCGAGCCCCATGCACGCGTTCGCGCGGATGGTGTCGAGGTGGCTCTCCTTACGCAGGCTCTCCCGCAGGATGTCGAAGGCGCCCTCCTGCTTGGTGGCGCCCAGCGCGAGGTTGGCCTCACCTTCGACGAAGTAGGAGAGGTCGTCCTTCGCGAGCTTGGCGAGCGCGGAGGAGGCGGCGCGGTCCTGGAATCTGCCGAGGGCGCGGGAGACGGCGCGCCGCACCTTGGGATCCTGCGTCTTGACCGCGGCGAGGAGCTGGTCGTGCGCGACGAGGGAACCGTTCTCGCCCAGAGCGGCGGCCATCTCCACGCGGGCGCCCCAGAAGGCGTCGCGCTGGAGCGCCTTGCCCACGGCCTCGAGGGCCGAGCGGCTCCCGTCCTTGCAGAGCATCTGGGCGGCCTCGACGCGGCCGAACCAGTCGGGGTCCTTCACGAGACGCGCCTTGAGCATCTCCACCGGCTGCTTGAAGGTCAGGCGCTTGAGGAGGTGGCACCCGGGGTCGAAGGCCACGAAGTCGGGCTTCCCGTCGAGGCGGAAGGTGAAGACCTGGTGCGCCTCCTTCACCTCGATGGGGTTCACGACCGGTTTGCGGCCGTGGAAGAGGACCTTCACTGGGAGTCGGAAGAGCCCCGTGGCGCCCTCCACCTTCTGCTTCTGGTCCACCGTCAGGGTGGCGACCTTGCCCTCCTCGTCCCAGGCGAAGGCCACCTCGAGCTCGGGGAACCCGGCGCCGTAGACCCACTGGTCGAAGAACCACTCGAGGTTCCTGCCGGTGACCCGGGTGATGACGCCGATGAGGTCCTCGGTCTGCACGGTGCGCCCGCGGAACTCCGTGAGGTACTCCTTCACGCACGACCAGAAGACGCCGTCGCCGAGGAGCTCGCGGAGCATGTGGAGGACCAGGGCGCCCTTCTCGTAGATGTGCGCGTCGAAGAGCTCGATGGGCTGGGTGTAGGCCTTGGTCACGATGGGGCGCCGCTCGGCCCGGTCGCGGTCGAAGTAGGCTTGCATCTGCGCGAGCCGGTGCTGGTGGGCGTCGTCGCCGCCGCGCCAGTGCTCGCGGTAGACCACCTCGCTGTAGGTGGCGAAGCCCTCGTTGAGCCATGCGTGGGACCAGTCCTTGCACGTCACGAGGTCGCCGAACCACTGGTGCGCGAGCTCGTGGCTCACGAGGTCCTGCGGCTCGTAGTCGAGGGCGGCGCGCTCGTCCATGAGGCAGCGGTCGATGAGCGTCGTGGCCGAGATGTTCTCCATGCCGCCGAAGATGAAATCCTCCACGACCACCTGGCTGTACTTCTCGTAGGGGTAGTCCACGCCGAAGGTGCGGGAGAAGTGCTCGAGCATGTCGGGCGTGAGGCCGAAGGTCCGGCGGGCCTTGGCCTCCTCCGAGGGCTTGACGAAGTACTGCACGGGGACGCCGCGCCACCGGTCCTCCACCTTGGCGAATTCGCCGCACGCGATCGAGAGGAGGTAGCTCACGTGGGGCGTGGCCTCCCGGTGGTGGAAGGTGCGCGTCCTCTTCGCGCGGTCGTGTTTCACCGCGACGAGCCTCCCGTTGCCGACGACGGTCCAGGACTCGGGGACCGTGACGAGGGTCTCCGACGTGGCGCGCTCGTTGGGGTAGTCGAAACAGGGGAACCAGTAGCGGCTGTCCTCGTCCTGCCCCTGGCTCCACACCTGCACGGCGGTCCGCGGGTAGGCCTCCGTGGGCCCGGTGAAGTAGAGCCCGGAGCGCGGGGTCCCGGAGTAGGCGATGGCGACCTCGGCCCTGGACCCCTTCCCCAGCGGCTTCGGGAAATGGATCGTCAGGCGCGAACCGTCGTGGTCGAAAGCCAGCGCCCTCCCCTTCCCGTCGGTGACCTTGTGCACGGTCAGCTCGCAGCAATCGAGGACCAGGCGCTTCACGCCGTCGAGGATGGGCGTCACGGCGTGCGTCGCCGTTCCCAGGATCGCCCTCCGCTCCAGGTCGAAGGACAGCTCGAGCCTCGTGTGGAGCACGTCCACCACCTTGTCGGGGGCGTAGCTCTTGCCCTCGGGGGGCGCCGTGGCCACGGCGAAGGCGCGGCAGGAACGCTCGTCGTTGAAATAGGCGCCGGCGAACGCGGCGCCCTTCTGGCGGATGGACATGGGACCTCCCCTTCAGCAGATGGGTGGGTCGGCGTCCCTCCTCCGTATCAGAACGCGGGGGTCTTGAAGCGCCTGCGCCTGAGCCAGGAGGCCAGGAGGCCGAGAGCCAGGAAACCGATGTCCCGGAGGATGGCGAGGGCAACGTGCCCCTTGGCCCCGCCGTGTCCGAAACAGCCGCAGTCGATGTCCAGGCCGCGGAACCAGGCCTGGCCCAGCCCCGCCAGGAACGCGAGGATGAGCAGGTTGATCAGCAGGAGGCCGCCCTCCGCGGCGAACCCAGTCAGGAGGGCCAGCGCGCCCACGGCCTCGATCCACGGCAGCGCGATGGCCATGGGGTTCACGAGCGCGTCGGGCACCATCTGGTAGTGCGAGATGTCCAGGGCGAACCCGGCGGGGTCGAGGATCTTGGGGACCGAGGCGGCCAGAAAGATGCCCGCGAGGGCCCATCGGCCGAGACGCTCCAGCCAGATCAGCCAGCGGGGAGCCGGCATCAGCGCTCCTGCCCGCTCTTGATGGGGAGCTTCGCCTTGATCCAGCCGGGGATGCCGCCGGTGTCGATGGCCAGGTTCTTGATCCCCTTTTCGGCGAGCTTCTTGGCGAGCTCCTCCGAGGTGCCGCAGGAGCCGCCGCTGCAGTAGATGATGATCATCTTGGCGCCCGCGAGCTCTTTCGAGAGCCGGGGGTAGACCGCGTCGAACCTGTCGAGAGGCAGGCTCGCGGCGCCGGCCACATGGCCGAGCTCGTACTCCTCGGCGGATCGCGCGTCCACGATGAGCGTGCCCGGCTCGTCGCGGTAGAACTTGACCTCATCCGTGGTGAGCATGCGCGTGCCCTGCTGCTCCATGACCGCCTCCTTTCCCCCCTTCACGGGGATGCCCTTGGGGGAGGCGGCGTTGTACGCAAAACCCACTGCGGTGCCCAGGATCACGAGGGCCATCATCTGAAAGAACGCTCGTCGCATGGACCGGACCTCCGAGTCGAGGCGGCAGTGTACAACGGACACCCCGAACCGCTCAACGAAGCTTTTGCGGACAGGGTGCAACAACGCCGGGCTCCCGTTTCATCCCTGTGACTGGGCGCAGGCCCTGACTCCTGTGGCGGGACCGCTGGGCAGCGGGCGCCCGGAGTAAGGACCGTCTACTATATATAAAGATGCCCCCTGCCCGCGATCCCCTGGTGGCATCGCGCTTGCTTCGCCTGCCCAGGAGGTTTCAGCGCTTGGGGAAGAACCCGGTCCACTGGATGTCCTGGGACAGGCCCGCCTTCGACAAGGCCCGCGAGTTGGGCCGGCCGCTGCTCGTGCTCGCCGCCCCCGCGTGGACCCCCGGCGGGCCCGAGGGAGCCCGCGGCGTGCTCGAGGAAGGCTCCCTGGGCGATCTCGTGGAATCCCGCTTCGTCGCCGTCGCCGCCGACCCCCAGCGCGTGCCTCAACTGGAGAGCTACGGACCGACGGAGCTTCCCGCCGCGCTCGTCCTCGACACGGACGGTTCGCCGCTCGCGAGGCTGGCTCTGGATGGACATCTGCTGAGGGAGGCCCTGCCGGGGATCGCCCTCGGGGCGGAGGCGGGGAGGGATGGCGGACACCGACGCCTCGGCGCGTTCTCCGTGCCGCTCGTTCCCGAGTCGGACGGGGATCTCGAGCGCGGCCTCGAGGCTCTCGAGTCCTTCCGCGAGCGGGTCCGGCGCGCGGTGGGTTCGGGGGCCTTCGAGCTGGAGGCGACCCAGTCCAAGATCGAGGTCCTCCGCTTCCTCATCCGGTACTCGACCTACGCGTCCGAGCGCGAGGACCTCGATCGCGCCGTGGAGCACCTCCACTCCCTGGCGCACTCCTCCTTCTACGACGGCGTCGAGGGCGGTTTTTTCGGGGAGGTGCGCTCCTCCGGGACCTCCACTCACAAACTGCTCAGGCACAATGCCGACTGGCTCATCCTCGCGCTCAGGATCTGCCGCCTCCCGGGGGCGGAGTTCGCCCTGCCCCTCGCGCGCGGGATCTTCCACTACCTCCAGCACCGTCTCCAGCGCCCGGGCGGAGGCTTCGCGGCCTCCCAGCGTGGGGACGCGGCCTACTACGCGCTCGCCGGCGAGGAGCGCAGGAGGATCGCGCCGCCGCCCGTGGATCCGGTCCTCTACACCGCGCCGAACGCCTTGGCCGTGAGGGCCCTGTGCAAGGGCTGGCGGTTCCTCGGGGAGGCCGCCTACCTCGACCAGGCGCTTGCCACCTACGAGACCCTCGCGAAGTCGGTGGAACGCGAGGGCGGCTCCCTGGCGCACGCGTTCGACGGCGCGCCCGTCGGCGCGGGGACGCTCGAGGACGCCGTGGAGGTGGGCCGGGCCTACCTGGGGCTCTACCACGCGACCCTCGAGCCGAGGTTCCTCGAAGGGCTCCGGCGCGCCGCCAGGCGCGTGGCCACGGGGTTCCGCAACCCCGCCGGGGAGGGATTTCTCGACCTTCCGCCGGAGGCGCGGACCCCGGGGGTGCCCTACCGGCCGGTCGTGGACTCGGCGCAGAACGCCCGGGCCTGCACCTTCCTCCTCCTCGCCTCGGCCCAGCTCGGGGAGGAGTCCCTCGCGGCCTCCGCCCGACGTACGGTCGGAGCCCTGCTGGCCTCACCGCCGGAGGACCTGACGGGGTTGAGCCTCCTCGGGGACGCGCTCCTCGCGGCGCTCTACCCCATGGCGGTCTTTGAGGCCATCACCGACGGCAGCCGGGAGCAGCGCTTCAAGGTGCTGGAGCGCCTGCGGGAGATGGGGCCGCTCTACGCCGTCGTGACGCACCGGGGCCCGGCGCCCAGGGAAGGCATGCAGCGCCTCCCGAGGCTGGTGAGCCACTGCGGTGGAAAACGGACGGAGATCCCGGTCTAAGACATTGAGGGGCCTGGGGATTGCCTCGACGGTCCGAACTGTGGTACAAAGAATGCTCCGGGGACTGTGCTGTTGCCCTGCGCCCGTAGCTCAGCCGGATAGAGCGTCGGCCTTCGAAGCCGCAGGTCCCCCGTTCGAGTCGGGGCGGGCGCACCACCACCGCTTTCCCGGAGCCGGATGCTCCAGATCCGCACCCCACAGCCCAAACGATTCAGGGATGTACCGGGTGCCTTTTGGTCCGTTGACGGTGGCATCGCGCACCGTGCGAAAGTGGCGGAATTGGCAGACGCGCAGGCCTTAGGAGCCTGTGCCGCAAGGCGTGGGGGTTCGAGTCCCCCCTTTCGCACCAACCGTGGAGTTCTTGCGAAGGAAGAAAGGGGGGCGAGAAGGCCGCATCCGGGGCTCCATCGAAGGGCTGCTCGAGGGGCCCCTTGGAACCAAGACCTGCGGCGTTCCCCCGAAGGAAGGCTTCGGAGAGGGAGGATGGTAGAAAGGCGGCCCTGAAACGCAAGCCGCCGGACTCTGACGGCTGCGAGGCTTCTAGGGCCGGTAGGGACCGAGTCCCCGAGGCGACAACTGAGTCAAGGGAGCAGGACGAGCCTCCCCTCTTGAAGATTGAAATGGCGCCTCCCCGGCGCCGAACCATAGAAAGGATTCCCGACCCATGGACATCACCCTCAAGAACGAGGACGGCTGCCAGAGGACCTACGCGGTGAAGGCCGCTTGGGACGAGATCGCTCCCCGGTTCGACACCGTCACCCGCACGCTGGCCGGCCAGGTCCGCCTCCCCGGCTTCCGCGGCGGCAAGGCGCCGATCCCGATGGTGCGCTCGCAGTTCAAGAAGGCGATCCGCGAGGAGGTCCTCGAGCACATCCTCCAGGACGCCGCCAAGGAGACGCTCGACAAGTTCGACGTCAAGCCCGTCGTGGAGCCCTACGCCGGCGCCCTCGAGCTCGAGGACGGGAAGGACTTTGCCGTGGAGATCACGGTGGAGGTTGCGCCCGTCCTGCCCGAGATCTCCGCCCAGGGCGTGACGGTGGAGTGCTCCAAGCTGGGGGTCACCGAGGAGCAGCTCCTGAAGACCCTCGAGGGGATCCGCGACCGCGCCGCCGTCATGAGGCCCCTCGAAGGGCCCGGCGAGGAGGGCGACTTCGCCGTCGTGGACCTCCACCGAAACGGCGCCTCCAAGGGCTTCGAGCGATTCTTCGGCGTCCTTCCCAAGAGCGAGAATCCGGTGGAGCAGGCGCTCCTCGGCAAGAAGCCGGGCGACGTCTTCGAGCTCTCGGTGGCCGAGGACCACGGCCACGAGGGCGGGGAGGACCACGGCCACGCGCACCTCGCCGCGGGCGACTACACCGTGACGGTGAACAAGGTCGTTCGGCGCGAGGTGCCCGAGCTGGGCGAGGACCTCGCCAAGGAGCTCGGCGCCGAGAGCCTCGAGGACCTCAAGGCCAAGGTGCGGGGCGACCTCGAGGCCCGGGCGCGCCACGAGATGCGGTCCATCCAGGAGGACAAGCTCATCGAGGGCCTCGCCGCCAAGTACCCCTTCCCCGTGCCGCCGACGCAGGTGGACCGGCAGATCCAGAGCGACCTCGAGGACTTCGCCGAGAGCCTCTCCCGGCAGGGCCTCGACATGAAGCACGCGAAGCTCGACTGGGACAAGATGGCCGAGTCCCGGCGCCCCATCGCCGCCAAGAAGGTGGCCGCTTACTACCTGCTCGACGCCGTGGCCGAACAGAAGAACCTCGCGGCGACGGACGCGGAGGTGGACGACTACTTCGCGCACCAGGCGCAGGGCTCCCGCCTCTCCCCCGACGCTCTCAAGGCCCAGGCGGCCAAGGACGACCGCCTCGGCATCGTGAAGGCCATCATCGCGCACCGCAAGGCCGCGGACTTGCTTCTGTCCCAGGCTTCCGTTACATTCACGGAAGGGAAAGCGCCCACCCAGGAGGCCCCGTAATGGCCCTCATCCCCATCGTCGTGGAGCAGACCAACCGCGGGGAACGGTCCTACGACATCTACTCGCGCCTGCTCAAGGACAACATCATCTTCATCGGCGAGGAGATCGAAGACCACCTTGCCAACCTGGTCATCGCCCAGCTGCTATTCCTCGAGGCGGAGGACCCGTCCCGGGACATCTGGCTCTACATCAACAGCCCCGGCGGCTCCATCACCGCGGGTATGGCCATCTACGACACCATGCAGTTCGTGAAGCCCGACATCAACACCATCTGCCTCGGGCAGGCGGCCTCCATGGCCGCGGTGCTCCTGGCGGCGGGCACGAAGGGCAAGCGGTTCGCGCTGCCCAACTCGCGGGTGCTCATCCACCAGCCCCTCGGCGGGTTCTCCGGGCAGGCCACGGACATCGACATCCAGGCCAAGGAGATCCTCCGCATCCGCGAGAACCTCTACGGCATCCTGTCCAAGCACACGGGCCAGACCGTGGACACCATCAAGGCAGACTGCGAGCGCGACCACATCATGACCCCCGACTCGGCGCTGCAGTACGGGATCGTGGACAAGATCCTGACGCATCACGCGCCGGCCGAGAAGCTGGGTTAGAGAAATAAATGGCCCCCCGCGGGCATTCTGCGGGACTAGGCCCCCTGGAGGAGACTCGATGAGCCGGGGTTACGGCGACAACGAACTCAGGTGCAGTTTCTGCAACAAGCCCCAGCGTGAGGTGAAGAAGCTCATCGCCGGGCCCAACGTGTACATCTGCAACGAGTGCGTGGACACCTGCAACGAGATCCTCGTCGAGGACATCGAGAAGGAAGAGAAGAGCAAGAACCCGACCCCCAAGCCCAAGGAGATCAAGACCTTCCTCGACGAGTACGTGGTGGGCCAGGACATGGCGAAGAAGCGCATCGCCGTGGCCGTCTACAACCACTACAAACGCAACCAGCTCAACGTGCGCCGGGGCGACGTGGAGGTCCAGAAGTCCAACATCCTCCTCATCGGCCCCACGGGCACGGGCAAGACGCTCCTGGCGCAGACCCTCGCCAGGCTGCTCCGCGTGCCCTTCGCCATCGCCGACGCCACCACCCTCACGGAGGCCGGCTACGTGGGTGAGGACGTGGAGAACATCCTCCTCAAGCTCCTGCAGAACGCCGACGGCGACAAGGCGCGGGCCGAGAAGGGGATCGTCTACATCGACGAGATCGACAAGATCGCGCGCAAGGGCGAGAACCCCTCCATCACGCGCGACGTCTCCGGCGAGGGCGTCCAGCAGGCCCTCCTCAAGATCCTCGAGGGGACCGTGGCGAACGTGCCGCCTCAGGGCGGGCGCAAGCACCCGCACCAGGAGTTCATCCAGATCGACACCACGAACATCCTCTTCATCTGCGGCGGTGCCTTCGTGGGCCTCGACAAGGTCGTGGAGCGCCGCCTGCACCAGTCAAGCATCGGCTACGGCGGGAACCCCTCGGGCAAGGAACCGGACCGCCTCGGCGATCTCCTCGCCAAGGTCCAGCCCCAGGACCTCATGAAGTTCGGCATGATCCCCGAGTTCGTGGGGCGCATCCCCGTCGTGGCGAGCCTGGCCGAGCTGGACATGGAGGCCCTCAAGGTCATCCTCACCCAGCCCAGGAACGCGCTCGTGAAGCAGTACCAGAAGGTCTTCGAGATGGAGGGCGTGAAGCTCACCTTCACCTCCGAGGCGGTGGAGGAGGTGGCCCGGGAGGCCCTCGCGCGCGGCGTCGGCGCACGCGGCCTCCGCATCATCATGGAAGACCTCATGCTCGATCTCATGTACGACATCCCCTCCCAGAGCAACGTCAAGGAGGTCGTCATCACCCGGGACGTGGTGCGGTCCAGCGCCAAGCCCATCACCCTGATGGAGAACGCCGGCTAGAGAGCCGGACCCGTTGAGCCCCGCCCGGACGGGCGGGACAAGGCATCATTCATGACAGAACCGATGGCCCAGAACCCCGCAGGACCCCGCGCGGACGTGCTCCCGTTGATCACCCTGCGCGACATGATCATCTTCCCCGGCGCGGTGAAGCCCTTCATCGTGGGCCGCCCCGCCTCGCTGTCCGCTGCGGACGCGGCCCTGTCGGCCGACCGGCGCGTCTTCCTGCTCCTCCAGCGCGACCCCCTCACCGAGGAACCCTCCGCGGCGGCGCTCTACCGCGTGGGCGTCATCTCCCGCGTGGTCCAGTCCCTCACGCTGCCCAACGGCCACGTGAAGCTCCTCGTGGAGGGCGTGGGTCGCGGCGTGGTCCAGGACTTCATCTCCGACGGGGCCTCGCCCTACGTCAGCGTGGAGGCCGTGGAGGATCAGTCCGCCGTGGAGGCCGAGAGCGAGACGCTCGTCACGCAGGTGGCGCGTCTCTTCGACGACTTCACGCGCCGCCAGCACGCGGGCCAGGGCGCGGTCTTCGCCGCGTCGCTGAGCCAGGAGGACCCCGGGCGCTTCGCGGACCAGGTGGCCTCCCACCTGCCCGTGCCCACGGACCAGCGCCAGAAGGTCCTCGAGGCCATCGCTCCGAAGGAGCGCCTCAAGCGCCTCCGCGCCTTCCTCTCCGCCGAGCTCGAGAAGCTCAACCTCGACCAGCGCCTCAACAAGGAGGTCGAGAAGCAGATCGAGAAGACGCAGAAGGAGTACTACCTCAACGAGAAGATGAAGCTCATCAAGAAGGAGCTGGGCCGGGAGGACAACCAGAACGAGATCGACGAACTCAAGGAGCGCATCGAGAAGGCGGGCATGACCGCCGCGGCCAAGGACAAGGCCCTCGGCGAGCTCAAACGCCTCGAGCTCATGCCCCCCGTCTCCGCGGAGGCCACGGTCTCCCGCTCCTACGTCGACTGGCTCCTGTTCCTGCCATGGTCCAAGGAGAGCAAGGACAAGCACGACATCAAGCGCGCCCAAAAGGTCCTCGACGAGGACCACTACGGCCTGGAGAAGGTCAAGGAGCGCATCCTCGAGTTCCTCTCCGTGCGCCAGCTCTCCAAGGAGCACAAGGGCTCCATCCTCTGCTTCGCCGGACCGCCCGGCGTGGGCAAGACCTCCGTGGCCAAGTCCATCGCCCGCAGCATGGGGCGCGAGTTCGTCCGCCTCAGCCTCGGCGGCGTGCACGACGAGGCCGAGATCAAGGGCCACCGGCGCACCTACATCGGCGCGTTCCCCGGGCAGATCGTCCAGCTCATGAAGCGCGCGGGGACGCTCAATCCCGTGTTCCTCCTCGACGAGGTGGACAAGCTCGGCGCCGACTACCGCGGCGACCCGTCCTCCGCCCTCCTCGAGGTCCTGGACCCGGAGCAGAACGCAGCCTTCGTGGACCACTACATCGACGCGCCCTTCGACCTGAGCAAGGTCTTCTTCATCACCACGGCGAACGTCACCCACACCATCCCGCCGGCGTTGCTGGACCGGATGGAGGTGATCTCCTTCTCGGGCTACACGCTCCCGGAGAAGCTCGCCATCGCGAAGGGCTACCTCATCCCCAAGCAGCTCAAGAGCCACGGCCTGCGCAAGCAGGACCTGGAGATCGGGCCCGAGGCGCTCGCCTTCCTCGTCGACGGTTACACGCGCGAGGCGGGCGTGCGCAACCTGGAGCGCGAGATCGCCTCCCTCTGCCGTAAGGTCGCACACCAGGTGGTGAAGAGCCGGAAGCGGGAGCACCAGGCCCTGACGCCCGAGCGCGTGGAATCCCTCCTCGGCGTGCCGCGGTACAAGGAGCGGCGCGCCCTCACGGAGGACCAGGTGGGTATCGCAGTGGGCCTGGCGTGGACCCAGCACGGGGGCGACATCCTCCTCATCGAAGCGAGCCTCATGCCCGGCAAGGGGAACCTCATCCTCACGGGCCAGATGGGGGAGGTCATGCAGGAGTCGGCCCGTGCGGCGCTCTCCTTCCTGCGCGGCAAGGCCGCCGACTACGGCCTCGACGCCTCTTTCGTCCTCGAGAAGGACGTGCACATCCACATCCCCGAGGGCTCGGTGCCTAAGGACGGCCCCTCGGCGGGCATCACCATGGCCGTGGCGCTCGTCTCCGCCTTCACGGGCACCCCCGTGAGGCACGACGTGGCCATGACGGGCGAGGTCACCCTCCGCGGGAAGGTCCTCCCCATCGGCGGGCTGAAGGAGAAGATCCTCGCCGCCAAGCAGCACGACATCCGCGAGGTCCTGGTCCCTGAGGACAACCGGAAGGACCTCGCAGAGATCCCGGAGAACCTCCGGGAAGGCATGACGTTCCGGCACGTGGACTCCCTCGCGGAGGTGATCGCCCTGGCCCTGGCCAGGGACCCGCTCCCCAAGGGGCCGCCGCTCGTGGCGGGCCATCGGGAGCCCCCCGTGCTCGAGACGCCGAGAGGGTAGCGGAGAGGAGAAGAAACGCTTTCACCACAAAGGCACAAAGGGCACAAAGGAAGACGCTTCCGAGAAGCAAGAGCGATAGACCCGTTCCAGCCTTGAGATCCAATCAGCGCCTCGCGTCCATTTAGCGAACTTTGCCCCCTTTGCGGTGAGTTGTCCTGGAGCCTCATGCCCGAACTGAAAGTGGAGCGCGTGTGCCAGGCCCCGTCGCAGTTCCTGCCCCCCGGCCTGCCCGAGGTGGCGGTGATCGGCCGCTCCAACGTGGGGAAGTCCTCGCTCATCAACCGGGTCTTCCAGAAGCGGGGGCTCATGCGCGTGAGCAACACGCCCGGGCGGACGCAGGCCGTGATCTTCGCGAGGCTCGGGGAGAGGGGCTGGGTCGTGGACCTTCCCGGCTACGGCTACGCGAAGGTCCCGCTGAGCGTGAAGGCCTCGTGGGCCAAGCTCGTGGAGGCCTACCTCGCCCGGCCCTCCTGCGCGGCGGCGATCCTCCTCGTGGACGTGCGGCGCGACGCCGGTCCGGGAGAGATGAAGATGGTGGAGTACTTCCGCCACTACGGGCGAAGGTTCTCCGTCGTCATGACGAAGTGCGACAAGGTGTCCCGGGGCCAGTGGAAGCCCCGAGCGAAAGCCTGGGCCGAGCAACTCGGCCTGGGCCCCGACGAGACGCCCATCCCCTTCTCGGCCGTGTCCGGCGAAGGGGCGAAAACGGTACTGAGGAAGTTCGAGGAGACCATGGAGTGAGGACCACATGACGAAACAGAGGACGGAAAACCTGGACCTGGCCAAGCTCCACGACATGCCGCCCGCCGAGCTGCTCAAGCTCGGTAAGGAGTACGAGATCGAGAACATCTCGTCGCTCAAGCGACAGGATCTGATCTTCCATATCCTGAAGTCGCAGGCGGAGGCCAACGGCTTCATCTTCGCCGAGGGGGTGCTCGAGATCCTGCAGGACGGCTTCGGCTTCCTGCGCGCGCCCGAGTACAACTACCTCCCCGGCCCCGACGACATCTACGTGAGCCCCTCGCAGA